>NZ_QNRR01000005.1:0-300000 GCF_003315205.1 Roseimicrobium gellanilyticum
CACGTATCCATGAGCGCTCCTCCCGCAATGGTCACTTCGAGTTTAAGCTCATACCATGGTAAAATACCCCGCATTTTCCTTCATGGCATTGGGCTGAAGCCGAATGGATTCGGATGCACTGCGCGCAGTGCATCCTTTTTTGTTATTTTGACTGCCTGTTCGCGAGATGCGTTCGCAGGGCCGAAGGTCCTTTCAAGATTCGGGGGCACTCCTGCCCCCATTTTGTCCTGCGCAATGCATGAAGTTGCAGGTGCATCTCATGGTGACTGGCGAGTCGGGCGCTCAGATGAAGGCACCCGCCAATGGGGCAAGAGTGCCCCCGATCCTTGGGATGTCGTGCTGGTGATGTTCAGCTCTACAACGTAGTCCACACCACATCCGCCAGCTTCCATTCGGCTGAAAGCTGAAACTACTTTGGAAAGCTTCGCCTTAGGACCTTACGGCAGCGGTGTCTCTGACTTCACCTTGTCCGAGGTCTCTCCGGGGAAGAGCACTTTGATGGCGCGGATCTGCTCCCGCAGATTTGGATTGTTATCCACGATCCAACGCTGCACGAACTCCTCTATGTCCTTGCGAGCGACCTCGCGCACGACTTCGGCCTGCTTCACGGCACGCTCGCCGAGACCCGTGGTGATGTTCTTCTCCATTTCCGCAAGCTGCTCCGCACTGTTGAAGCGCGCCCAGCCGCTGTCCGACTTCTTTTCCACTCCGGTACTGTCAAAGGCTACCGGCAGAGAAGGCCGGATCTCGGGCGCGGTGATGATGAGCACATTGCCCTCGACGCGCGCGTCCTTCAGTTCCGAGAGCTTGACGTGGAAGCGGTAGGACGCCGGCACTTTGATTTCCGTGACCGTGGTGCCGAGATAGATTTTGCCCCAAGCCGCCATGCGGCTGTCCGCCTTGGTGAAGGTCTCCATGGTCGTCGTGGGAGAGGCCACTTCCAGATTGTCCCCATGAGTGCGCTGGATTTCGAGCAGCACATTGAAATTTGAATGCTTCACCTCTCCCGAAAAGAATCCACTGAGCAGCTTGCCGGGCTGGGAGAACGCCTCCTTGAGCGACATCCCCAGATACACCGCCAACCCCGTGAAGCACAGCAGCGCCGTCACCGCCACGACGGCAAACGCCTTCCACCACCCGCTGCCTCCACGGGTCTGTGCCGGGGTAGGGGATGGGGTCAGCTCAGCCTTGGATGCCTCCGTGGGGCGCTCGCTCATGGAATACCATAGCATGAAACGGCCAAAAAGCCGGGTCAAGCCCTTGCACTCCCTGTTTGACAGCGCCCCTCCCCGCGATAGGGTGCCTATTCGCGCCAGTCACTGGCGGGGTAGCCAAGTGGTAAGGCAGAAGTTTGCAAAACTTCCATTCGCGGGTTCGATTCCCGCCCCCGCCTCCAAAAAAGTTGGGGGCGGCGAGCCGGGATCGTGAAATACAAACACCTTTCGCTGAGCGGCTGTGGCGTAGTGCTTGTTTCAAGCTCAGGTTGATCGCGTGGAGAAACTGCGCTCTTGAAATGTAATGAGCGAATCAAGCCTTTGCCTGAAACCCATCAGTTCATTGCTCACGGACCAGAATGGCGATCCGGTCAATTATTTCATTCCCGCCTATCAAAGGGGTTATCGCTGGTCACCGTTGCAGGTAAGGCAGTTGTTAGACGACATTTGGGAGTGGGAGTCCTCTATTCGACATCAGGATCCAGACCCGGAGCAGTTCTATTGCCTACAGCCGCTGGTCGTCAGAGTAAAAGAGAAGAGTTTTGAAGTGGTTGATGGACAACAGCGCTTGACCACCATTCTGCTTATTCTCCACCATCTCAACAAGCGCATGACGGAGGATTACCGTCGCAGCCTGTTCAAAATTACGTTCGAGACGCGGCGTGGCTTCGATGATTTCCTGAACGAACCAAGTGAGGAATTGGCCTCCACCAATGTTGATTTTTACCATCTGCACGAAGCCATGCAGGCGATAGGAAAGTGGTTCAAAGCGAAGTTGAATCATGTCAATGACATAGAGTCGGCCCTTTTGAACCGGACCCAGGTTATCTGGTTTCAGTTGGGACAAAACGACAAGCCGATCGAAGCCTTTACGCGTCTGAATGTTGGGAAAATTCCCCTTACGGACGACGAGCTAATCCGTGCCTTGTTTCTGCGAGCCGAAAGCTCCGGGACGGTGGAAGGTCGAGCTCATGATCAACGGCAGCAGATTGCCCATGAATGGGATACACTTGAGAAGGCTCTACAAGATCCGCCTTTCTGGGGGTTCCTCAGCAATGAGTCCGAACGCCGGCACAACCGCATCGGCTTTCTTTTTGAGAAGCTCGCACAATCATATGGGTTGCCACCAGAGGTCCGGGACGACCCTTTCAAGTACTTTTTTGTCTTCAGCAAACGGATGAAGGATGGCCATACGCCACGGCAGGAGTGGCTTCGCGTGAAAGAGGAGTTTATGCGCTTGCAGGAATGGTATGAAGATCGCGTCCTCTACCACATCGTGGGTTTCTTGCTGAGTGAGGAAGTGGATCTCAACGAAGTGCGTCAACTTTCGCTGGATTGCACAAAAACCACTTTCAATCAGAGGCTTCGCGAAAGAGTATTTTCTCTGAACATTGGAAGTCTTCCTGAAGCAGGATTGGTTGTCGAAGCGGAAGATACAATTCGCGAACTCGTCTCAACGAGGCTTCAGGACCTGGAATATGGCACAACTGCGATGAACAAGAAGATCCACTCCATTCTGTTGCTGTTCAATGTCGCCACGCTCCTCCAAGACAAGAGCTCGAATATCCGCTTTCAGTTCGACTGCTACAAGGAGGAGTCGTGGAACATTGAACATGTCCGATCCGTGACATCGAATCCCATGAACAGTCATCTGGTTCGCAAGAACTGGATGGAGGGATGCTTGCGATATCTCAAGGACCAAAATGACAAGGACGAAAAGTGTCTCAACCTCATCTCGGAAATGGAGAGTTACCTAGCCTTGCCGCCACGCGATGCCTTACAATTGGATTTCGAACCGCTCCTCACCCGGGTGCTGGAGCGGTTTGGCGAATCCAAGACAGATGAGGTAGAAAACGGCATAGCCAACCTCGCCCTGCTGGATGAGAGGACGAACAAAAGCTATCAAAACGCACCTTTCGCCGTGAAGCGGACACGTATTCTCAGTTTGGACCAGGCTGGCATTTTTGTTCCACTTTGTACCCGAAACGTTTTCCTCAAGTGCTATAGTCAGCAGGTGGGAGAGGCGATCTTCTGGGGGGAGCGTGACCAGCAAGGTTATTTCGACGCGATGGTAAAAACGCTGACCGGCTTTTTCTTGGGCCGCGTGGAGGATCATTCATGAGCACCGACGCTATCAGGCCAATCAGCTATAAACAATTGATCCGGGATCATGGGCAGATCCGGATTCCCCGGCTTCAGCGCGATTACGCCCAAGGGCGCACATCCCAGACGGAAGTTCGGGAAAATTTTTTGAAAGTGCTGCAAGAGCACCTGGAACTGCCGCCGGACGATTCCAAACTGCCGCTGAACTTGGACTTCATCTACGGGAGCAGGGCTGAAGGCGCGTTTCTGCCGTTGGACGGACAGCAACGGCTCACCACGCTTTTTCTTCTCCACTGGTATCTGGCTTGGAAGGACGGGTGCTGGAGTGAATTCGAGGAGCTGTTCTGCGGAACTGAGCACGCACGCTTTTCCTACAGCGTACGGACTACGAGCACGGAGTTTTTTGACAAGCTGGTGGCCCACCCGCCGCAGTGCCGACCGGAAGACCTCGAAGTGATCAGCGCCTGGCTTGAAGACCAGCCATGGTATTTCCGCTACTGGAGGTTGGACCCCACCATCCAGGCGGTTCTGAACATGCTTGATGCGATGCATCGGCGATTTTCCAGATCCTCCGGGCTATACGCGCGGCTCACGGATGACAAGCGCCCGGCGATCACTTTCCAACTACTGGATCTGGAAAGGTTCAAGCTTACAGACGATCTCTACATCAAAATGAACGCCCGTGGGAAACCGCTCACGGCGTTTGAAACATTCAAGGCAGGTTATGAGGAGAAACTAAAGGAGCTCTTCCCAGGAGAGACGCGGAACATCGGTGAGGAGTCCCTCCCGATCGCAGAGTTCGTTGCCCGCAAGATGGACACCTCCTGGGCCGACTTTTTCTGGACGCACCGACAGGAAGACTCTGCCATCTATGATGAAGCCGTGATGAACCTGTTTCGCGTGGTGGCGCTCGTTTCGCGCGACCCGGGGGACAGCAGATATTTCAAGCACGCCTCCCTCCTTCGGGACGAAAGTAATCTGCCTTCTTATTCCACCTTTGCTGCCCAGGGCTGGCTGGATGAATCATTCACAAGAATGCTGATCAGCTTGCTGGAAGCATGGTGCAATGCAGAAGATCTGTCACAGCCTCTGTTGGATAGCCCATACTTCGATGAGAAGAAGGTGTTTCAGAAATTGATCGAGGCCCCCACCAAGCTTACCGCTCCAGAGGTAGTTCTCTTTACTGGCTATGCGCTCTTCATCCAGGCGCACGAGGGAAAGATTGATGCGGGTCCGTTTCGGGAGTGGATGCGGGTCGTGCACAATCTGGCGGTCAACTCCGATATCGATCGCACCGATCGTTTGCAAAGTCCTGCAAAGGGCTTGCGAGATCTTCTCCCGCATTCTACAAAAATTCTTGAGCACCTTTGTACTCTTGGTGCGAAGGATAAGGTTGCGGGTTTCACCGAACAGCAATTGAGAGAAGAGCGGATGAAAGCCGGTCTGATCCTCAGACACGAAGGGTGGAGGACGCTGGTCGAGCGGGCAGAATGTCACGGCTACTTCCGGGGTCAGATCGACTTCTTGTGTGAATTTTCAGGGGCGGTGGAACAATGGCAATCAAGCGGGTCTTTCGATTGGAGCGCGGAAACGCATCGACATCTGCAGGAGCGGTTTCAGGATTACCTGGCGAAGGCGGAAGCAATGTTCACCGGACACGGCGTAATGAACCTCGGTGATTGTCGCTGGCAGCGTGCCCTGCTTTCCGTTGGCGACTACACATTGCCCACCGGAAGAAATTGGTCGTTCCTGGCCGATGCTCAGACGGACGTCGCCAGTTGGAAGCGGCTCCTCCGGGGCTCGACACAAGATGATCCTGGAAAGCGTCCATTACTCAAACAGCTTTGGGATCGACTCAAAGCCGATCGCCCGCTCAGCCAACAACTCGATGAGCTGGTCGCTGCGGCTACCGGGCTGCGACCTTGGATTGAAGCCTTTGTCCGGACGCCCCATGCGATTGAATATTGCGGACAGAAGCTGATGCGCTGGGAGTCGGAGAACGAAATCTATCTGCTCAGCAAGAGCCGGATGAAAGGCATGTATGCGGAGCTCTTCAGCTATACACTGCATCATACCGTCCTTCAAAAGTTGCAGAAGAATGGCAGCTTGAAACCGCTGGAACCTTTTGGCTACCTATCCGTGTCCGGGAGGGACCATCAACCATCTATCCCGCTCAAGTTCATTTATGGCGGCGAAGAGTTGTGGTTTTGGATCGGATTCCAAGGGGGGCGATACTACCTCAGCACCGGGCGCGGCAAACTGAACGAGTTTCCTGAATTGCACACCCTGCTCTGCAGCGCTGGTGGATTCACTGACGGAGAGAAGTCGCTTTCCAAACATATGTTTCCAGACGCGATTGAGCCGGCCGTGAGCGAGCTTGCCCAACTACTCGCCACTCTTCCAGCCAAGACATAGCTGCCCTTCAATGTTCTCAACTGCATCATTCAACGGAGCATGAGTCCCAAGCAATGCACATCACGCCGAATTCGGTACATCCTTTGGCGTTTCCAATAAGCAGCTGACTTCAAAAGCTCCCTGAACGGGAGTTTACTTCGTGCCCGACACCACTCGTTGAGCGGTATCAGCTGGAGTGGTGATCGGAGTGCAAGCACGAGATTCCGGGCAAAAGCGTTGAGGTTGGCAACAAGAGCTTCGAAATGCAGTCCTAATCCGGCGATCGAGCGTGATTCCAAGGGACGTATTGTCCGTCCTCCCATGACCTCCCTCTCACGTTTTGCTGGTTTCCTGACGCGTACTCTCCTCGTTTTGACTGTCTCTGCCGGTTTGGCAGGAGCGGCACCGTTGGTATTTGAGGGCACGGAGGGGCCGGGAAAGGGGAAGCACATTGTCTTCCTCGCGGGCGACCATGAGTATCGCTCGGAGGAGTCGCTACCGGCGTTGGCTCGCATTTTGGCGAGGCATCTCGGCTTCAAGTGCACGGTGCTTTTCGACATCGACAGCCAGGGGGACATTGTGGCGGGAGAAGTTTCGAACATGCCGGGCATCGAGGCGCTGGACACGGCAGACCTCGCGGTGGTGTTTTTGCGTTTCCAGAATTTCCCGGCAGAGCAGATGAAGCATTTCGATGCTTATATCAATCGCGGTGGTCCGGTGGTCGGACTGCGCACGGCGACGCATGGGTTCAAGATTCCGAAGGATGGCGCCTTCGCGAAGTATTCGTATGATTACAAGGGCAAGGACTATGAGTTGGGCTTTGGCCATCAAGTACTCGGCCAGACGTGGGTGGGCCACTACGGCACGAATCACAAACAGAGCACGCGTATTGCCATCGCTCCGGACAAGGCATCGCATCCCATCCTCCGCGGGGTGAAGGATGTGTGGGTGCAAGTCGGTGGGTATGTAGGCAAGCCGACGAGCGGAGAGGTGCTCACCACGGCGCAACCGCTCAATGGGATGACGCCGGAGTCTCCCGCGGATGCGACGAAGCCGCCGATGCCGAGCGAGTGGACCCGCACGTACAAGTCGGCGTCTGGTAAAGAGGCGCGCGTCTTCACGACACTCTACGGGACCTCGGAAGACATCACCAATGATGGCTATCGTCGTCTCGTGGTGAATGGCATCCTCTGGGCGGTGGGTCTGGAGGACAGGATCAAGCCGGATCTCGATATCGCCTTCGTGGGTCCCTTTGAGCCCAATACGTTCGGCGGTGGCGCTTATGCGCGCGGCATCAAGCCGGAAATGTATGCTGCCTACGACAGCCAGATTCCCGCAAATCACCATACGAGCGCACCCGCGAAGCCGAAGGTTGCGGACAAGAGCGAAACCACAAAGCCTGCGCCAGCGGTGGCGGCTCCAGCACCCCTCGTAACGGGCAAGCCTGCCCGCTTTGTACGCATCGAGATTCCCGGTGAGAGTGAAACACTCACCCTGGCGGAAGTGGAGGTCATCGTGGGTGGCAAGAATATCGCGCCCTCGGGCAAGGCCACGCAGTCCAGCGCGAGCAATGGCGGCGTCCCTCAGCGCGCCGTCGACGGGAACAAGAATCCTGACTGGGGCAAGGCCGGCCAGACACACACCCAAGAAAACAAGCCGAACCCCTGGTGGGAACTGGACCTCGGCACGGCGATGGACATTGAGAAAGTCAGCATTTGGAATCGCGCAGGTTTCACTGGTCGTCTGGATGCCTTCACGCTGCGCTTGCTCGACGCGGATCGGAAGGATGTTTTCGTCGCCACCAAGATCGAGGCCCCCGAGTCGATGACGATCGACATCAAGGACAAGGGCAAGCTCACGTACCTCACCTTTGACGGCAAGCCGGGCAAGCCCGCGTCGAAAGCGGGCAGGTCTGGCGGGCAGCCATCCGGTCCGCCGGAGCCGGTAATGGTGGAGGTGCCTGTGGGCTACAAGGATGTGCTGCCCTTTGCCTTCAAGAAGGGCGATGTCGTTGCCATCCTTGGCAATGGTCTGCCCGAGCGCATGCAGCATGATGGATGGATGGAGACCGTGTTGCAGAGCCAGCTCACGGACCAGCAGGTGCGCTTCCGCAACATGACCACCAGCGGAGACCGTCCGAATTCATATCCGCGCAGTCCTGGCCAGATTTCCATGGCCACCTACTTGCAGCATGTGAAGGCAGATGTGGTCTTCGGCTTCTTTGGTTACAACGAATCGTTCGACAACAAGCCGGACGCCTACAAGGCGCAGCTCCTGGAGTTTGTGAAGAAGACGCGTGGCACGAAGCCCAACGGCAAGTCCTTCCCACGTATCGTGCTCTTCAGTCCCATCGCGCATGAGGACACACGCAATCCCAACGTCCCAGACGGCAAGGCGCACAATGTGCAGCTCGAGGCCTATACCAAAGCAACAAAGGCAGCAGCAGCAGAGGCCGGTGTGGGCTTTGTGGATCTGTACCATCCGTCCTTGGAACTCTTCAAGGCTGCGAAGGAACCGCTGACCATCAATGGCGTGCACCTCACGGATGAAGGCAATCGCCAGCTCGCGGAAGTGATCGGTACGGCGCTGCTGGGCAAGCCGGTGAGCACCTCCGCTTCCCTGGACCAGCTGCGCGAGGCCGTGCTCGACAAGAGTTACCACTGGTACCAGCGCTACCATGCGTCTGATGGCAACGACGTCTGGGGCAGCCGCTCGACACTGGCCTTTGTAGATGGCCAGACCAACGGCGTGGTGCTGCAGCATGAGCTTTCCATGCTCGATGTGATGACCGCGAATCGCGATGAGCGTGTATGGGCGCGCATCAAGGGCGGAGACAAGAAGGTGGACGACAGCAATGTGCCCACACCCATTCCGGTGAAGTCGAATGTCGGTGGCGGCAGCAAGAGCAGCAGTGCGCAGAAGGAAGGCCTGCTCAAGTACGTCAGTGGCGAGGAAGGCATCGAGCATCTGGCCGTGCGGAAAGGCTTCGAAGTCCAGCTCTTCGCGGATGAGAAAAGGTTCCCCGAGCTGGCAAATCCCGTGCAGATCCAGTTCGATACCAAAGGCCGCCTGTGGGTTGCGGTGTGGCCGGACTATCCGAAGTGGGAGCCGCTGAAGGAGTCCCGCGATGCCCTGGTCATCTTCCATGACGACAACAACGATGGCAAAGCCGACCGCACCACCGAGTTCGCCAAGGTCAACAACCCTCTGGGATTTGAGTTTTGGAATGGCGGTGTGCTGGTCACGCGTCAGAGCGAACTGCTCTTCCTGAAGGACACCGATGGCGATGACAAGGCGGATGTGCGCATCATCATGCTGCAGGGTCTCGATAGCAGCGACACGCACCATGGCGCGAACAATCTCATCTTCGGCCCGGACGGTGGTATCTACTGGCAGAGCGGCGTCTTCATGCAGCACAACCACGAGCATCCGTGGGGCCCGTCGTTGCAGGCCAGCGCCAGCGCGATGTATCGCTTTGACCCGCGTCGCTTCACCATCTCGAAGCACGCGGATAATTCACCGAATCCGCATGGCACCTCCTTTGACTACTGGGGCTATCAGTACGCCACGGATGGCACAGGTGGCCGTGCCTTCCAGGTCAGGCCCGAGGGCAACAGCTTCAAGATGTACGAACTCTTGAAGAAGGAAGTGCGTCCCGTCACTGCGAGCGAGGTGGTGAGCAGCCAGCACTTCCCGGAAGAAATGCAGGGAGACTTTCTGATCTGCAACGTCATCGGCTTCCTTGGCGTGAAGCAGTACAAACTGGAACGCGATGCGGACAAGGCCACCGTGTGGGGTGAACCTTCTGGTGAGGAACTCACGGTCAAAGTCACGCAAGCAGATGGCACGGTAGGCGAAGAGAAGTCCCGCGGCTTCCTCATGAGCGGTGACAAGAACTTCCGCCCGTCGGACGTGGTCTTCGCCCCGGATGGCTCTCTCTACATGGCGGACTGGCACAACGTGATCATCGGTCACATGCAGCACAACGTGCGCGACCCCAACCGTGACAAGGCGCACGGACGCATCTACCGCATCACTGCCACGGGGCGGGCTTTGCAGAAGCCGGTGGCGATTGCCGGACAGCCCATCCCTGCACTGCTGGAGAACCTCAAGCATCCCACGGACAGCATCCGCCACCGTACGCGGGTGGAGCTGAGCGCGCGCGACTCGAAGGAGGTGATTGCCGCGACGAAGGAGTGGATCAAGCAGTTCGACCCGAACAAGAAGGAGGACGCCCACCATCTTCTGGAAGCCCTCTGGCTCTACCAGCAGCACAACGTGCGGAACGTCGAGCTCCTCGGCCAGCTCCTGAAATCACCCGAGCCGCATGCACGCAATGCCGCTCATGTGGTGCAGCACTTCTGGTACAATGTCGAGTCCACGTTCCACGGAGGTGTCATCGCCGGCGAGGAGGAAGTGAAGGCGCAGAAGTCCGGCATCATCAGCGATACGCCGGAACTCACCACCATCCGCATCGCCACTGTTCCTGAGCGCATGATGTATGACGTGAAAGAAATCACCGTGAAGCCGAACAAGAAGGTGAAACTCACCTTTGCCAACCCGGATTTCATGCCGCACAACATTCTACTCGTGAATCCCGGCAAGCTTGATGAGATCGCCAACAAGGCTCTCACGATGGGTGCGCAGGGCTTCGAGACTGGCTTCATCCCCGAGAGCAAGGACATCCTGTGGCACAGCAAGCTTCTCGATCATGGCAAGGAACAGATCATCGAGTTCACTACTCCTGAGAAGCCCGGAGACTACCCCTATGTATGCTCCTTCCCGGGGCATTCCATCATCATGCGTGGGGTGCTGAAGGTGAAGTAGGCGTTTCGATACCATGCACAGGGACGGACAATCGGCCGTAACACCGCGCCGATTGTTCCACCCGACTACCACGGGACCTTTGACGGCAGTGGTTTTTACAAACTCTTGACGGTGGCCACACGGGCTCGTGTAGTGTCCACGATGATGAGAATGCGTTTGCTATGTGCTGGCATCTGGATCGTGCCCCTACTCCTGTGTGGTGTGCGCACGCAAGCGGGGGAGACGGAGGATGTCCTGCAGTCGATCAAGTCGCGTCTGCCTTTCATTTCCACTGGTGAGTTTTACTTTCGACGGGAACCTCGCGACTACACCCGGGGATATCAAGTTACCGCGGCATGGAAGATACTCACGGAGCTGAACGCCCCGCAGCTTGTCACCGCGGACCTTGTGCAACTGACCACCCATTCAGATGCTGACATCCGCGCGCTGGCGCTTCTTGCACTTCTGGCCAAGGAGACACCCGAGGTGGTGCCCGCGTGCCTCAAGCTGGTGAAAAACGATGCCGCTACACTGCCGCGTGAGGCTCGACCATCAGGCATGACGGGCGAGCTGATGGACCATCCTTTTACCCATCCGCAGACGGTTGGAGACGTGGCGCGGACGATCCTGTACAGGTTGGGCTGGTTGGGTAATGATCCAGATACAGAGGCTTGGTTGGCTCCCAGGAAAGACAATCCCGACTGGCTTGCATGGCACAAGCTCCGCTACGAGCGGGCAGTCAAAGGATTTTATCATCCAGAGGATAGTGTAAGACCGGCTCTCCGACGTTTCACGGATTCCCTGGAAGCTCTGCCGAGGGCGACACGCGCTTGGGTGCTGCTCTATCTGGCGGATGATGTCTTCGGGAGCAGCGGCCACTGGCTGGACTGGTTTGCCACGGAAGCTGAAATGATCGCTGCGGCACGGGAGCTCGGACCGGAGGCTCTCCTTGAGTTCCTGCGTAGCGGGAAACGCGCGGGCCTGCGGGTGTCCCAGCTCGACAAGCCCGAGAATGGACGGCGATTCATCATCACCTATGCCGCGCGATTGTTCTCCCCAGTCCAAGCGGAAGAACTGTTGAAACTGAAACTCTACACCGCGGCAGCAGACGCCGACCCTGCGCTGGTACGCGGGGCAGTAGGGGCAGCGATGAAGGATCTGGATGGCGAATACGAGTCATGGGATCGTGCCCATGCCATGGCGGCTCTTGCTGCGCTGGGCGATACCTCAGATCGAGAACGGGCGGTGAAGTGGTTCTATGAGGAACCCAACCCGAGCGGAGGCTCGACACCACAGTCGATATTCATTCACGATCTGGAGTTTCGAAAGCCTAAGGAATGGCGCGACATCGCACGCCGCCTGGTGGAGCATCCATCGTTTGAACGGCTCCGCTCTCTGGATGTGATGTATCTCAGTATCCTGGTGGACATCATGGAAGGCAATGGACCACCGCGTCCGTTCCGGGATGACGCGGCCTACAATCGCCAGCGTTTGCGGGAGAAATTCAACATCAAGTGAGCGAACAACCAACCATCGGCACCGGGCTTGCTGCTTGCCATTCAGTGCTCTCCTGATATGAATCCCGATGGAACCAGGCCTCCCACAAGTCACCATCCACACCGACGGCGGGTGCCTCGGCAATCCCGGCGTGGGAGGTTGGGCAGCCGTGCTGGAGTCCTGCAAGCATCGCAAGGAGATCAGCGGTGGTGAACCGGCCACGACCAACAATCGCATGGAGTTGCGCGCCGCCATCGAAGCGCTCAACCTCTTGAAGAAGCCTTGTGCTGTCGCGCTGCACACTGATTCCCAGTATGTCCGCAATGGCATTACGAAGTGGCTGTTCGGGTGGAAGAAGAACGGATGGAAGACTGCCAGCAAGGAGCCGGTGAAAAACGCGGATCTCTGGCGGGCGCTGGATGCGGCGGCATCACCGCATCAGGTGAAGTGGCACTGGGTCAAGGGGCACGCCGGTCACGATGACAACGAGCGTTGCGACCAACTCTGCCGTGATGCCATGGAAACGATCAAGAAGCAGCACACCCGGCAGCAACTCGCCGCAGCGCTCACAGCGTTCAAGGCAGCGGGGCAAGCATAGCTACAGTGGCTTTTCGAGTCACTTCATCAGCTCATTACTTGGGGATGCGAAAATCGAATCCCGCAGTGTGGAGACAACGCGCTGCTTGAAGTAATGCCTACCCCAAAGGTGCCCATGCAACGTGGACATGGCATAGGCCCAGGGAGTGGGAACGCCTCGTTCCCATGGTGAAAGCGTCTTTAGCTTTGATTTGCCGAAGCGCCTGTTCAACACACATAGGAATCAGAGGGCTCTATCATGTCAACAGACGTGGAGCCCGCTCACGGGAACGAGGCGTTCCCGATCCTTGGACCTACTGCAAGACACTGGAGCAGGTTCCTGTCGATCCGTTTTCGATGTGTGCCGGTGTTACTTTGACTTCTCACTACCTTCCGCGGTTCCATACACCGCCATTTCGTTGAAGGACCAGAAGCAGCCCTTGTCGGAACCGGTCTGCGTGATGCGCACAAAGCGGCTCACGGTTTTGGGAGGAAAGTTGATCATGGTCATGGCGGCTCCCTTGCCGGTGACAATGGGCTCGGACCACTTCTCACCGTCATCACTCACCCGGACTTCGTAGCCCCGGGCGTAGTCATCCTTGGACGCCAGGGAATCGAGAGCGATGCGGGTCAACACGTGAGGCTGACGCATGTCGAACTGGAACCATTGACCCGGGCGCTGCGGGGTGCCGGTGGACCAGCGGGACTTCGCGTCACCGTCCCAGGCGCGCTTTGTTTCGTGGTCCTTGAGCGAGGCACTGAAGGCCCATTGAGTCATGACATCGCGGGTGACTGCCAGGTACGGAGCGAGCTCTGCGAGGGTGTAAGGCTCCAGCCGGTCTGAGTCCGCGCGGATGGTCTTCACTTCGGCGGGTGTGATGGTTGGCGCATTGTTGCCAAAGCTGTTGCGGATGTAGGTCACCACTTCCGCGACCCATTGATCATCGTTGGCTTTCATCGGCACCATGGCCCCGGGATAGGTTTTACCATCGACCTCGCCCATGAGGCCATGCAGCACGATGCGCACGAGCGCATCCGGACTGCCTACCACACGCGGTGAATTGGCGAGCGGGGGAGCGAGGTGCAGACCGTCCGATGTCACCACGCCTTTGCCATCGGAGCCGTGGCACGCGAAGCAGAGCTGCTGGTAATGCTCACTGCCCTTTCGCATGAGCGCCATGCCCACTGGATCAATCCTCACCGAGATACCGCTCGGCTTCTCTGGATCGAACTGCAGACTCTGCCGTGCTGATGCAGTGATGATTTCATTCCAGGGATGAGCGGTGGCCGCGGCCTGGATGGCGGCGTGTCCACCCTTCTTTGGCACATAGCGCAGGGAGTTGACCGCCTGCACGACCACATCTGGTGAGGGGTCTTTGAGCAGGGGTTCCAGTTCGGCCATCACTCCTTCGTCAGTCTTTTGCAGATAGGCTTCACTGATGCGGATGGCAGCAGCCCGCACGCGTTCGTCCTTGTCGTGGAAGGCATCAATCAGCAGTTGGCGATCTGTGGCGCCAAGACCATCCAACGTCCACAGCGCGTGCATGCGGCCCAGCGGTTCCTTGCCCTTGCGGGCGAGTTCGGTGAGTGCCGGTACCACGCTCTTGTCACCCTTGAGCACGAGAAGTTTTTGCGCAGTGTCGCGCCACCAGCCGTTGGTGTGGGAGAGGTGCTGAACCAGCTGCGCGGGAGTTTCCTGCAGCATGCGCGGGCTCTCACCCGGCTTGAAATCCTTGTGCACCAGACGGTAGATGCGACCGTGGCC
Source organism: Roseimicrobium gellanilyticum (assembly GCF_003315205.1). NCBI lineage: Bacteria > Pseudomonadati > Verrucomicrobiota > Verrucomicrobiia > Verrucomicrobiales > Verrucomicrobiaceae > Roseimicrobium > Roseimicrobium gellanilyticum. The sequence goes on from NZ_QNRR01000005.1 coordinate 14,356, forward strand.
GACATACTTGTCGTACCCTTCGTTAATAATGGTGTCGTGGAGATAGCCTCCAGGGGGAACCCAGGCGCTCTCCTGAATCACCCCATGGTGCATGTCCACGATGTACAGGCAGCCATCGGGACCTGTTGCGGTCCAGACAGGACGGAACGCCATATCCGTGGAGGTGATGAATTCCGTGCCGGGAGTGGCGTTGGAGAGCACGCGCTTGCCCTCGACATTGTTCACCTTTGCCCGGCGGATGAGACGACCTACCGGCTCCGGCAGAAGGTAATCGCCCTGCAATTCCTCCGGCAAGCGATCGCCGCGGAAGATGGATTGCCCGCAGCACGCGCTGAAGTGGTTCAGTGTGCCCTTGATGTTGTGAATGCGATTGAGCCCGCTTTGGGTGTCAAGCGTTTGTACTCCGGGAAAGGTCTCTGCAAATCCAGGCGCGGTCTCGTCTGGGAAGCTCAGGCTGCCGTACGTGGGGATCTGCTGAAAACCGAAGGCGGGATTTTCACCACCCGCCGCCGAGCAGAAGAAGCGGCCCTGATTATCCATGGCCAATCCCCACTGCGAAGTGCGGCCGAAGATCTGCACGGGCTCCATGCTCATGCCCTTGCTGGTAATACGGAAGCGGCGGGAGAGATTGCCGCTGTAGAGGTGATTGTCGATGCCCCACTGGAGTGCCGTGTCCTGGTGCTCCAGATTGTTTTTTGTCGGCTCGCCATGGTAGAAGTCCTTCTTCTCATCAGCGATACCATCGCCGTTGGTGTCCTGATAGGTGACGAATTTCCCCGTGTAGGTCTCCGCAATGATGACGCGGCTGTCCAAAGGCAGCACCATGCGTGGCAGCACGAGGTGGTCGGCAAAGACAGTCGTCCTGTCCAGGACGCCGTCGCCATCAGTATCCGTGAGACGGGACACGCGTGAGAGAGGTTCGTCTTCACCCGTGGCCTTCACATCATGCATGTAGGTCCGCATCTCTGCGACGTACATATGACCGTCACCATCCCAGGTGCAGAGCACGGGATGCACAATGGTAGGCTCAGACGCGACGAGCTCCAGGCGATATCCTTCCGGCACCTGAATACGCTCCATGGCCTCCGTCGTAGTCAGGTCCATCCGCATGGGTTCCTTGGGGATGCCACCGGGGAAGCGTCGGCTGGTGCGCTCCGCCGTGGGGAAATCCCCAGGGATGGACGTTTGGCATTGTCCGGTGACGAGCCATTCGATGGAACGCAGGAATGTGGTCTGAAAACCGACGCAGGCGAGGGGACCTGAGCTATCTCCGACGTGGCCCATCACGTTGGTCACCACTTTCCCTTTGCCATAGGGCACCCACCAGAGCACCGGCTCGTGCTTGCCTGTTCCCTGGTACTTCGCATCGTCGAAGGCGCTGAGCAGAATGTGCACATTCTCCGCAGGACCACGCTGGCCGTGGTACAGTTCATCCTTCACATGCTTCCACACACGGGGCATGCCAGCGGTGATGGGATGTTGCGTATCGCGCACGGTGACCTGCCAGTCCCACTGCTTGCCATGTCCGGAGGAGCGGCCCTTGCCAGCAGGCTCACGCACGATGGTGCCATCTTCTTCAAGATAGATACCGGCTCCGTAGATCGTGTGGCGCCAGAGCAACCCCACCATCTTTTCATATTCGACCCAGCCGGTGAAGCTGTTGTTGGCTGCGTGGACGAGCGTCACGGAACCGCCCTCGGCCACGTATTTCTCAAAGGCCGCCTTCACCCGTTGCGGCCACATCTCGCCGTTGTAGTCGAGCACGATGCACTGGTACTTGTGGAACTGCGGATCCCAGGCATCCCATTCTGAGGCAGGCGCGCCTTTCGCCGGGGTATTGGATTCCTCTGCGACAATGCCCGGCTGTCCGTTCAGCAGGGTCAGCAGGAATTCATTGCCAATCTTCCAGTCGTGATTGTTCTGTCCTCCAATCACCAGTACCGAGATAGCGTCCTTGGATTTCGTGACAGCCGGTGCGGGAGACCTTTGTTGTGCCGGCAGTGTGCGGGAGGTAAAGGAGAGGGCCAGCAGGAGTGCGCCTAGACGAAGGCCGGACTTCAACAATGAACGTTTGATCACAGAGATGATGAACAGTGATTGAACAGAGGTGCGGTGAGCCCGGGCACCCCCCCTCGCGGTATTGGGGTTTTTAACGAGACAGCGGTGCTCCGGGCTTCGCAGCCCAAGGTGGACGCATTCGCTCAGGCCGTCATCTTCTGTAGCATCCCCAAAAGCGGGGAGGAAGGGTGCACTCTATTCCTGCCAGGAATCTCAGGAAAAATGCTTCGCAACTGCTTCAGTGCGATTCTTCACACGCAACTTGGCGCAGATGTTTTTGACATAGGTACGCACGGTCTCGGTACCGATGCCCAGCTTGTCGGCAATCTCTTTGTAGATGTATCCCGAGGCCAGGAGCTCGATCACCTCGCTCTCGCGCGGCGAAAGTTTTTCAGTCTCCTGTACCGGCTTGGTGGGGCCGCGGAAATACTGCACCACTCTTCGCGCAATGTGGGCGGAGAATGGTGCTCCGCCAGAATGCACATCCCGGATTGCTTCGAATAATTTCTCCGGCGCACTCGACTTCACCAGATAACCACTGGCACCCGCCTTGAGGGCGCGGAAAATACGATCCGCGTCTTCATAGACCGTGAGCATGATGAACTCCAAATCCGGCAGGCGCTTCTTCAGCGCAGCCACGCACTCAATGCCGGACATGCCGGGCAGTTGAATATCCATCAGGACCACATCGGGGGGATTGGAGGGTATTTGCCCGATGGCCTCCTCGCCTGAATTCACGGCGTACAGGCACTCGATATCGCGTGCACTTTTGAGCACCAGCAAGAGCTGCTCACGCAGTCCCGTGTCATCTTCGACGATCACGACCGTTTTCTTTTCTTTCATCGGCTTAGGTCGCTGGTGAGCGTTTGGATGGTGCAGCGGGAATGGATACCTCGAATCGCACGGTGGTGCCTTCGTGGGGTGCGCCTTGGAGGGAAACGGTTCCGCCCAGGGTTTTCATGCGGCGCGCCATATTGTCGAGGCCATTGCCTGGAGCCACAATGGTGGAATCAAATCCGCGCCCATTGTCAGAGACCAGAATGGTGAGGTGTGGATCTGCGAACTCCATACGCACGGTGATCTCCGTTGCCGACGCATGCTTGATGGCATTGTGCAGCGCTTCCTTCACAGCAAGAGTAACATTGTGACGTACTTCACTGGACACGGGACGCTCACCGGGCACCTCGCAGGAATGAATGCGGCAGCGGATTTTCGCCGTATCGCAGAAGGTCTGCGTCAGTTGGCAAAGGTAGTCCACGAGTGCTTCCAGGTGATCATGTTCGGGATTCACCGTCCACACGGTTTGGTAGAGGGCAGCCACCAGCTCACGAGCCATGCTGGAGATGCGCTGGAAGTTCTCCCTCGAAGCTGCGCTCTGCGGTTCATTCTCCGCCAGACCGCTCATGAGTGAGATATGGGTCAGTCTAGCCCCGAGGTCATCATGAAGATCGCGCGCGATCCGCAGGCGTTCCTGTTCCACAACACGCTCCTGCTCGAGTCGTGAGAGATGCTGGTAAATGCGCCGCCGGATGATGGCGCGGCATGCCAGCCAGAGCAGCGCCCCGACCAGCATCAGACCGCCGGCCCAGAACCATGCCCTCTTCCAAAACGGCTGCAACACCACGAATGAAAGCGAGCGGGGTCCCGTGAGCGTTTTGCCAGTGGCGTCCAGTTCCTCGCTCCAGAACAGGTACGTGCCTGGACTCAGGTTGCCATAGTTGACATCGAAGCGATTGCCCATGCCGATGTCGTACATCTCAGACCACTCGATGGTGAGCACCTCGCCGGGTTCGACGCGTGGCGCCCCTGCCCGCGAAAGATTCCACTCCGCGTGCGTGCCGGGATCATCATCCAGGATGCAAAAGGACTCGCCCGTGCTGGTGGAGACCAGCCTGGCCATGGAAGGGCGTGTACCGCTGCGTCCCCAGCCATCTGCGATGGAGGGATGCTCTCCGGCACTGGATCCGGCTTCATAGACAACACGCCTGCCTGAGGGGGAGGTGCCGGTGATCTTCAACGCCTGAACAACGTAGATGCCCATGGCCGTTGGCGGACCCGACGAGGAGATCGCGATCGTCATCGAGGTTGCGCTGGTCGGCACGCGTACCGTTTCCTGCCGCGGGGTGAAAGTGGAGGTCTCCGGCTCGCCGTGCCAGCCTGTACTGATGCCATCCACTGAAAACCTGCGCTGCCATACCTGATCTCCTGCGGCGTCGGCAAACCGCACAATGAAGCACATTTCGCTACTCATCTGGCGCCAGGCTTCATCCACGCCGTCCAGCTTGAAGCGCATGCGCCTGCAGCCCTCCGGATCTTCCAGGGCAGATTTGCCGAGCCGGAAGCCCACGCTTTTCGCGAGTGCGGGGATGTTGTAGATGCCTTGAGATGCAGAGAAGGGCTTGCCATCGACCAGCATCTCGACGGGTACCGGTGCGGGCGAAGGAGACGGGATCGATTCCTCACTGCGCACGCCCATGGCCCACCCACCCCACAGCAGGAGGGCAACAATCCGCCGCATTGTCTGGTGCCGGAGTGGCGTGAGGGGGAAATCAGATACCGGACATGAAAGCACGCATCATGCTAACCCACCGGCAGACAGGTGTCACTTCCCATGGCAACGGAGGGACGGTCCTGCCCGCCCTGCTGGCGTACCATCTTATGCCGTCATTCGCAGGCCACGGCGTGAAGGCTTGTGGGAGACCGGGGCCAGCATTGAGCCGCAGTGGCAGCATCACGGATGTACATCTTCTCGTCACCTGCTTTGAGAAATATGGGGGTGCCTCCCCCCGTGATTACTAACCATCATGCCTATCTCACTCGGATTTGTGACTGCCATTCTACCGGAGCTCTCCTTTGAGGAAGTGACGTCCTTCGCTGCCACGGAAGGGTTCTCCACCATCGAGGTCATGTGCTGGCCGACGGGGAAAGCGGAGCGACGTTTTGCAGGGGTGACGCACATCGATGTGACGTCGCTCACAAAAGGTGCGGCGGAGGACATCCTTGCCCAGTGCCAGCATGCCCGGGTGAGCATCAGTGCGCTGGGCTACTATCCCAACATGCTGGATCCCGATGCCGAGGTATCCAGGGCAGCGGTGGCCCATTTCAAGAAAGTCATCGCGGCGGCCCCGAAGCTGGGCCTGAAACGTGTGAATGGCTTCGTGGGACGGGACTGGACCAAGACGGTGGATGAGAACTGGCCTCGTTTCCTGAAAATCTGGAAGCCCATCATCCAATACGCGGAAGATCATGATGTGAAGATTGGGATTGAGAACTGTCCCATGTCATTCACGCGTGATGAGTGGCCAGGTGGGAAGAATCTCCTCACTACGCCGGCGATCTGGCGGCGCGCGTTCAGCGACATCGATTCACCGAACTTCGGACTAAACTACGATCCCTCGCACTTCATCCTGCAGGGCATGGACCCGATTCGTCCGCTCGCGGAGTTCCGCGACAAACTTTTCCACCTGCATGCGAAGGACGTGAAGATCGATCACGCCGCGCTCAATGAGGTGGGCCGTTTTGATTTTCCGCTGCGTTGGCACCAGCCGCGCATTCCGGGCTTTGGTGACATCAACTGGGCTGCCTTCATGGGAGAGGTTATGCGCATCGGCTATGACGGCCCGCTGTGCATCGAGGTGGAGGACGACACGTTTGGGAAGACTCTGGAAGGCCGCAAGAGCGCCCTCCGTGTCGCCCGGAATGTGCTGGCACCATTCGTCGGATAGGACATCACGCCGCCTCCCAAGGCATGCTTGGGAGGCGGCGTTTCGTTGTTGCAGATCCTTCGGGGATCTCTGGCGCACTCATTCGCCGATCAGCTTCCCATCACTATGCGTGATGACCACGGTGGCTGGGCGGGGGCGTCCGCCATTCGCACCATCTGGCCACGTGCTGACCGCTTTGGGATCCTTCGGATCACTGGGTTCGTTCTCCTTCGACCGCTCGCCGGGGTGCTGGATGTTCACGAACATGGTCTTGAGATCTGGAGTGAAGGCCAGTCCAGTGATCTCGCATCCCTTCGGACCCGTGAGAAAGCGGCGCACGAGGCCGGTGTTGGGATCCGCGGCCAGCATCATGTTGTTGCCCAAGTTCTTGTAGTCCTTCTGACCGATCTTGGAGGAGGAGACATCCGTTTGAATCCAGAGGATGCCACGAGGATCAAAGGTGAGGCCATCAGGGCTGCCGAAGATGTCGCCCTTGATGTTCACCTTGGGTTCGCCATCCTTCGCCGGGGGAATCGTTGGATCACCTGCGAGCAGGAAGATGCTCCACTGAAAGGTTTCCGCCGCCGCATCGCCACCAGCCTCGTCCCAACTGATGATGTGACCGAAGGCATTCTTGGTGCGGGGGTTTGCGCTGTTGATCTTCGCGGACTCCTCACCACGGGAGCTGTTGTTGGTCAGGGTGACAAAGACCTTTCCACTGATGGGATGGACAGCCACCCATTCAGGGCGGTCCATGGTGGTGGCTCCGACCTTGTCAGCCGCCTGTCGTGTGCGCACAGAGATGTCGGACTGATTTGTGAATACATCGCTTTTGACGAGCCCTGGCTGGCCCAGCACCAGGGGAAGCCACTTGCCCGAGCCATCATCCTTGAACTGCGCCACATAGAGCGTGCCGGTTTCCAGCAGCTTCAGATTGGATTCACGATTGGCGGGATCATAGGTGCCGCTGCTGACGAACTTGTAGATGTACTCGTTCTTCTCGTCATCACCCATGTACACAACGGCATGCTTTCCCTTGCTGAGGGTCACTGCGGCGTTCTCGTGTTTGAACCTTCCCAGGGCGGTGTGTTTGCGCGGGACGGAGTCCGGATTCTGAGGGTCGATTTCGACTACGAAGCCGAAGCGGTTGGCCTCGTGGGGATTCTTGCCAAGATCGAAACGCTGGTCGTGCTTCCACCAGTGATAGAGGGAGGTGGCTTTGCCTTCCTCCTTCTCGTAGTTGGCTCCGCTGGCAGTGAAGCCATAACGCTTCTGATCGGCGTTGGGTTGGAATCCCTCAGCATCGCAACCGAAGTAACCATGAACGTTCTCCTCGCAGGCGAGGTAGGTGCCCCATGGCGTTTTGCCACTGGCACAGTTGTTGAAGGTGCCGAGGACATTCAGGCCCTTGGCGTCCGCTTGTGTGCGCACCAGCTCGCAGCCCGCGGCGGGACCAGTCAGTGTCATGGGCGTGTAGGCCGTGACGCGTCGTGACCACTGGGATGGCACCACCTTCCACTCGCCATCCTTCTTTTCGACGGCGATGATGGACACGCCGTGGGCCGCTTGCGATTTGCGCACCTTCTCCTCGGTGATCGGTTCCAGGCCGTCAGTGAACAGGAGTCCCTGGTCGGTGTATTCGTGATTCATCACGAGCAGGCCTCGATCCGAGCGGCTCGCATCATCACCCGGCCATGGAAACCACTGCATGCCGTCGTGGCCCATGCCCGCTTGCTTCTCCTGTTCCTCCGCGGAGTTGCCTGCATCTGGCTTGAACACCGGGCCCTGGCCATCGATGGGATCGCCCCAGGCATAGAGGACCTTGGGTTTGCCGTAGGCATCGGGGATATGGACCTTGTCTTCAGTGCTGACACCCACTCCTTGAAAGCTGAAAAGGGAAGTCTCAGGTTCCTTCGCTGACGATTCGGCGGCAAAAAAGCCCACGGCCAGACTGCCGAGTCCCATGCGCACGAAGTCTCTGCGGGAGATGGCCTCTGCGAGGAGTGAATCGAACGAGGGGAGCGGCTCAGGGGATTCTGATGGATTCATGGATTTAGCCTAGGTTTGAGAAAGGAAGGTCGACAATGAGGTGGATGTTACGAAATGGTCACATGAGGCATCGAGCAAACTTCGGTGGCGGTACTGCTCGCAGAGTGGTGGCAGCAATCGCCCATGCGATCACGAACCCATGCCTGTCTGGTTCAGTTCTGCTTGATGGGCTCCAAGAACCAGCGCTCTTCCTCCAGGATCTTCAAGACGGGAACTTCCTGGGCGAGGGAAATGGCATCCTCGCGCTTGCCCTCCTGCCAGAGCAGGCCGGCGAGCACAGCCTTGGGACCGGGATCCAGGCTGGATGCCAGACGAAGCGCCGTCTCCAGGTTTTCCTTCATGACTTCACGCTCACCCGAATAGTAAGCGGCGAGAGATTTCGCGAGGTGCGTCATCGACCGATCGTCTGGAGCGCTGTCGGTGGCGTGGAGCGTATGATCCAGAGCCTCATCCAACTGGAAGCCAGTGATCAGTCGCAGATAGTCCAGCTTGTTTGCATAGGCGAGCAGGGCGGGTTCCAGCTCAAGAAGTGTGTTGGCAGCCTTAAGCATGCCCGTGGCGTCGCCGCTTTCCTCGCAGAGAAAGTAGATCCGCTTGAGCGTCTGAAGACGTGCCGGCGAATTTATTTTGGCGAGTTCGCCGTAGGCCAGGAGCGCGATGTCTGGTTGTCCCAGGGACTCTGCGCCAGCGCCCACTTGGGCCAGTGCTGGGGCGCGGGAGTTACCGGAGGCAAAGAGGATGGCGCCGTTGAGATGCGCGCGTACTTGCTCCCGCTTTTTGTCCACTGGAGCCTCGGCGCGTGCGAGGAAAGCTCGCATGAGTTCCAGGTCCACCTTGGACACTGGGGGGAACCGGCCATCCAGCATGCGCCGAAGGTCCTCCCACATGTTCTTGCGCATGAGTGAATCCGCGCGGGCGAGGAAGAGGCCACGGGAATTCATGGCCTCAGTCTCCGGTATCTCACTGAGGATGACATCAGGCTGGTTTTGTGCGGACACCCATTGATAAAAGCGCTCCCGCGATCCTGTCCGGCTCAGCGCGGTGATCTCTCTGGCCATCCCGATGATCGTTGGCAGGAGTTCGGGCGCCTTCGCCACGCAATGATCAAAGATGTAGTATCGCTGATCGTCTTTCAGGAGCGGAGATTTCCTCGCCAGAAGCGCCAGCTCACCCAGTTGCAGTGGCGCCGCTACCACGTCTGAGTCGGCAAGGGTCAACATGGCCGTTGCTGAAAACTTGCCCTCTCCACGGGCTGCTTCCCATAGAGTTTCCGCCGCGGCGTTCTTCAGAGCCTTGTCCGTTGATTTGATGTCGAGAGTCGCGAGCTTCAACTGGCACTCGGGTTCGTCCCGATGTTCGCTCCAGATCTGGCGCATCTGCTGCCTCGCTTCTTCCACCTTGCCCGCTTTGCCGAGTACTGCGGTGCGAAACTCGCGCACGAGGCGCTTGCCGTAGATCGCCTTGGGAAGGGCGGATTCAATCTCGCGGGCACGGCTGAGGTTGTTGCTCTTGAGGGCCGCCTGTCCCATCGCAACGGTATCCTCCCAAGCGGCTTCACCGAGGTGGTGAAGTTCATTCCAACAGCGGAGGGCACTCACTTCAGCACCGGGGATCTCATCCAGGCACCGTGCCATGGCTCGCATCACGGAGGCATCTCTGGGCGTCTTGCGGATGGCCTCTGCATAGTAGCGAAAAGCCTCCTCCGGCTGACCGGATTTCACGAGCGCCTCTGCCTTGGCGGTGAGCTCTTTCGCTTCGCGAGCGCGCCACGCTTCCTTCGCTTTGGGGATCAGCTTCCACGCAGCGGCCGACATTGCGAGCACCCCGGCCAATCCGATGACAATCCACCAGACCTTCCGATTTGAGCGCGATACGTGCAGCTTCTGCTGCTGTGGCTCCTGAGGAGTGGATGTCGTTGCCTCGGGCGCGCTCATTTGGTGGTGGGAGCTTCCTTGGGTGACGCCGGAGTGGTCTCTTCCCCTTCCTTCGGCTTGCGCCGTTCCATCAGCTTGCGCTTCATTTCCTCGATCTCTTTTTGATCGATTTCCGGCTTCTCCATCAGCCTGGCAGCGGAGTCTTGCCGAGCGCGTGCGAGACGAGCGACCTCTGCAGCATCCTCGAGCACACACCTGAAACCGATGCCCGGCGAGCGGGTGTTGGAGGGAGCGCCGTAGATGTACTGGGCCTCAAGGCAGTCACGGCGCCAGTACATCCATGAACCACCACGCAAGCCAGAGATCACCGCGCCGTCTGGATCCGCATCGCTGGTCCATTCCCACGCGTTCCCACCGAGGTCATAACATCCCGACCGGGAGGGGAAAAATTGGCCCACAGGTGCGGTAAACTCAAAACCATCATCGCGACCTCCAGCGATGCGCCGGGTGCAGTAGTTTCCCGACTGTCGCATGGGTGGCCAGGCGTCCCCCCAGGGATAGAGTGCGTTGGACTGATTGCCATCTGCGGTGATGCCGGTCGCAGCATCCCACTCCAGCTTGGTGGGGAGCCGATACGTCTGGCTGGATTGGATTTGGCCGGAGCCTCGTTCGTGTTCTGTCAGCCACACGCAGAACGCCATGGCCTCAGGCAGAGTGATATTCACTGCGGGATCCTCGGAGGTCTGGGGGAAGCTGGGCCTGTGTGTCCAGGTCATGCCCTCATGCTTGAGATAAGTATCCCAATCAGAGACACGCGTTTCCCAGATTGAGATGGCTACTGGAGAGCCTGGCAGCTCCACCAGTTTCATGCCCAGACTGTTGGTGAATTCCTTCCGGGCCCGCGCTCCCGCGCTTTGTTCCACGCCTTCCTGGCAAAAAGCTGAGGAAGCAAAAGTCAGAAGAAACACCAGCAGATATAGATAAAACTTCACGCGTGTGCTCGTGCCCTGATCATCATGCATCACCCGCCGCGAGCGCGGAAACTGCAAGTGGGTGAAGTCTTCCTGCCTCTGCATTGCCAGTGGCCATTTCTAGCTTTGCTCCTTGGAGCTTCCATCGCAGTGATGTTACGAAATCGTCGCACTCACCGTCTGGCACTCAAGATTTAAGAGGGTAGTTCCTCGGCACCATTTTCAGAAGTGCCACCGTACTCCCGAAGCCCGTTTGTGCAGACTTCAAGACTCAACACCTTCCTCTATTTTGGTTTGTTCGTTTGCGTCCTTTTCGTCACGGACGGCGTGCGAGCAGAGGGGGATTGGTGGAAGCCTGCGTGGGCTGTGAGGAAAAAAATGACGCTCGATACGAGCGCTAAAGGTGACGGCATCACGGAACCCATCGGCACCGCTCCAGTGCTGCTGCGTCTGCATGATGGCAATTTCCAGTTCGGCCTCGCCAAGGAAGATGGCAGCGATATCCGCATCATCGCAGAAGATGGAAAGACGGAGCTGTCGTACCACATCGAGCGATATGATTCGCTTCTGAACGAAGCTTTCGTTTGGATCAAGGTGCCTGACGCCAAGCCCGATGCACAGGTATCATTCTGGTTGTACTATGGACACGCGGAAGCCGAACGCGCCGATGATGCCAAGGGCACTTACGATACGGACACCACCCTGGTGTATCATTTTTCCGAGAACAATGCGGCACCCAAGGACTTCTCCACGGGTGGCAACCATGGAGAGCAGGCAGGCGTTTCGGTGACGGGAGCCCAGATCGCCGGCGGCCTTCGTCTCACGGGGCAGAACACCATCAATGTCCCTGCCAGTGCCACATTGAATGCCGCGCAGGGAGCGCCGATGACATGGTCTGCCTGGGTGAGGCAATCAGTGCCTGGATCAAATGCCACGATCTTCAGCCGTCGTGAGGGTGCAAACAGTCTCGTTATCGGTGCGGACAATGGCATCCCCTATGTGGAAGTCACCACCCCGGGCGGAACGCAACGTACGACTGCCGGGGATCCTCTGCCACCCAATGCCTGGAAGCACCTTGCGGTGGTGGCGACGAATACCCAGGTCACCTTGTATCTCGATGGCGCCAGCTATGCCACGCTGAGCGTAGAGCTTCCAGCTTTCAATGGTCCTTGTGTCATCGGCAAGGACCCCGGCGCATCAGGTGGTGTGGCAGGATTTGTGGGTGAGCTTGATGAAATGGCGATTTCGAAGGTGGCACGCTCGGCAGGCTTTGTGAAGTTCGCCGCCATGTCCCAGGCTGGTGGTGAGAAGACCGCCAAGCTTCTCACCGAAGGCGCGGATGAAAGCGCAGGAGAGGGCGGGCATCACGAGAACGAACTCGCGAAGCACCTTTCACTGCTGAAGGACATCTCCAAGGACCTCACGCTCGACGGTTGGGTCGTGATCTACCTCTGCGGCGCGCTGGCCATCGTCGGAGGCATCGTGTGCATCGCGAAGCTCATGTACCTGAGCAAGATCAACAAGGCTACGAAGGCCTTCATGGAAAAATGGGAAGGCCTTGCCGGAGACTTGAGCTCACTCGACCACGGGGATCCAGAAAACGTGAGCAGTATGGGCGGGCAGGCCAGCAAGAAGGTGCAGAAAGTGCTGAACCAGTCGCCGCTGTATCATATCTACAAGATCGGTTCTGCGGAAATTCACCACCGCATTTCCAAGGCTGAAGATGGTTACGTGTCTCTCTCAGGTCGTTCCGTGCAGGCCATCCGCGCCACTTTGGACGGGGGACTGGTGCGCGAGACGCAGAAGCTGAATTCGCATCTGGTGTTCCTCACCATCGGCATCGCTGGTGGTCCGTATCTGGGTCTGCTGGGAACGGTGATTGGGGTGATGATCACCTTCGCGGTCATCGCGAAGACGGGTGAGGTGGAAGTGAACTCCATTGCTCCAGGTATCGCAGGCGCGCTGCTCGCCACTGTGGCAGGCCTGGCGGTCGCGATTCCCTGCCTTTTTGCCTACAGCTACATCAGCACCCGCATCAAGGACGCCGTCAGCGACATGACGGTCTTCATTGACGAGTTCGTGGCGAAAATCGCCGAAGTTTTCAAGGACTGAGCCGCCATGCAAGCTGACTCCGGCAAATCCTATGATGATATCAACGTCACACCGATGGTGGACCTCTACCTGGTGCTGCTGCTGATCTTCATCATCATGACCACGGCTGGTGTGCAGGGCACCAAGGTAAACCTTCCCAAGGCAAGCTCCGCTTCCAAGATGGATGCGCCAAAAAGCCAGGCCATCACGGTGAACAACGAGGGCAAGGTGTTCTTGAACACCGTCCCGGTATCACTGGAGGAACTGGAGCAGAAGCTTGCCGCCATCAAGGCAAAGACCCCCGAGTTTCCCGTCGTCGTCCGCGGCGACAGCCAGACGCAATATCAAATGATCATGAACGTGCTGGACGTTCTTGGTCGCTCTGGCATCACCCAGATCGGACTCGCCACCCAGGCACCGAAGTGAGGCATCTCTCCCCACGACTGCCTCATGAGTGAAGGTCCTGACATCCTTGAAGTGCGGCGCGACGGCACGGGCAACCGTGGGCGGGCGGGAAAAGATTCTCACTCTGGCGAAGCAACCGCCAACCGCCAACCGCCGCCGCGCGCCTCCGCTACGGTGAAGAGGCCGCCAGTGGAGGACGAGGCCGAGGAAGGCTTCTTTGCGAAGCACAAGATGAAGCTCATTTTCGGCGTGCTGGTGCTCGCTGGTGGCGGGTTCATGACCACCCAGATGATGGGACCGAAGGAGGCTCCCAAGCCCGCGCCGAAGGAACGCATGTTCAGCATCGCGCTTCCGCCGCCACCACCACCACCGCCGCCGCCACCTCCTCCGCCCAAGATTCAGCAGCCGAAGGAGGAGCCCGAGGAGAAGATGGTGGAGCAGACTCCGGTGAATGAACCGGAGCCTGAGCCTGAACCTGCGAAGATGGATGAGCCACCTCCCGCGCCTCTTGGCACCAATGTGCAGGGCAACGGACCACCAGATGGATTTGGGTTGAGTGGTGGCCGCGGCGGTGGCGGCGGGATTGGAAGCGGAGATGGTTTGGGCCGTGGGCGCGGTGGCAGCAAGTACGGCTGGTATGCCGCCCAGGTACAGACACGCATCGCGGAAGCCATGCGACAAAACTCCCGCACCAAGAATGCGAGCATGAGTGTGCAGGTGCGCATCTGGGCGGACGCCAATGGCCTCGTCACACGCGCCACGATAGCCGGCGGCAGCGGCGATGCGGTGCTGGACCGCGCCATTCGTGACGAAGTTCTCACCGGCCTCCGTTTGCAGCAACCCCCTCCGGCAGACATGCCAATGCCGATTGTTCTCCGGCTCACCGCCCGACGTCCGGGCTAGAAGATTCCCCTAAACTTCATCATGCTTGTTGTTGTCACCAAGTTCCTTCGCAAACATCTCCCAATCCTGATCGCAGGTCTGGTTGCCGTCGGGTCGTCTGGAGCTCTTGCACGGGAGACACAGCGCCTTGCACTGCCCGTGGGCAACGGTGCCGACATGCTGGTTGCCGCCAACACCGCACCCGTCGGCTCACCGGGAAAGAAAGAGGCACCCACTCCCGCGCCGACCTCTGCTGCCGCTCCCTCTTCCACGCCAGCACCATCTCAGGCTGCCACGGCTGCAACTCCTGCTCCGGCGGACGATCATTCCGCGCTGCTCTTCGACACCGCGCAGCCACTCGCCTTGAATCCTCCCGGCACGGATCCCGAGCCTGCGCCGGAGCCCATCGCTTCGCCACGTTCGGGGCCCGCGACACCCACGCAGAACGTCACCATCAATCTGATCAACCGCCTCGTGCAAAAGGGGGTGCTCACTCACGCGGAGGCCCAGGAACTGATTGCCCAGGCCGAAGCCGATGTCGAGGTCGCAAAGGCGAAGGAAGCCGAGCAGGATGCCATGGCGGTGGATGGCGACACCGTGCGCGTCACCTATGTGCCGGAGAATGTGAAGGTGGAGATTCGCGAGCAGCTCAAGGACATGGTGCTCTCCCAGGCGCGCGATGAAGGCTGGGCAGCGCCACGCACCATGCCGGACTGGGCCAGCCGTTTCCGTTTTTTCGGCGATGTGCGTCTGCGTTATGAGGGGGTCTTCTTCCCGGACGGCAACGACAACACGGGCTCCTTCCCGAACTTCAATGCCATCAACACCGGCTCACCCTTTGATGTCGCGGGCACCGTCTTCTCACCACAGCACAATGTGGATCAGGAGCGCCAGCGCCTCCGGCTGCGCGCCCGCCTCGGCGTGGATGTGAATCTGGAGGAAGGATTCTCCGGCGGCATCCGCATCGCCACTGGCGAAAACAACAGTCCCGCTTCCACCAATCAGACGCTGGGTGGGTCAGGGGGAAACTTCAGCAAGTATTCCATCTGGCTCGACCGGGGATTCATGAAGTACGAGTATGGTGGTGGGCACGACTGGGGTGTCGCTTTCCTCTTTGGTCGCTTTGACAATCCGTTCTTCACCACCAGCCAGATCCTCTGGGATGAGGACGTGGGTTTTGACGGCGTGGCGGCTCAACTTCGCGTGCCGCTCAACGAGAGCCTTTCCGTCTTCGTGAATGGGGGTGCATTCCCCATCTTCAACACGGACTTCAATTTCTCCTCGAACCAGCCGGCGAAGTTTGAGAGTGAGGACAAGTGGCTCTACGCTGCGCAGGTCGGCATCGAGTTCAAGCATGACAAGGACTTCGCTGCGAAGGTGGCCGCTGCTTACTATGACTTCAACAGCGTGGAGGGCCGTCTCTCCACGCCCTACATCCCGCTGACGAGTTCGGATGCCAGCGATGCGGACAACAGCCGTCCTTCGTTTGCGCAGAAGGGCAATACCTATCGCCCGATTCGCGATATCATTCCGAGCCCGCTCAACGACTTCGGTACCAGCAAGCAGTTCCAGTACTTCGGCCTGGCCACACCATTCAAGGTGGCAGCGTACTCTGCGCGACTGGACTTCAATCACTTCGAGCCATTCCAGGTGTCACTGCTGGGTGAGTACGCGAAGAACATGGACTTCGATGGAGAGTCCATCAATGAGGTGGCGGTGAACAACCGCGGTCCCGTGCCTGTGGATGACTCCGGCATTCCCACAGGAGTGGGTGACTTTGAAGGTGGAGACACCGCATGGAACGTGGGTCTCATCGTGGGCAAGGCGGTATTCCAGGAAGCAGGCGATTGGAACCTGAGCGTGGGCTATCGTTACGTGGAATCAGACGCGGTGGTGGATGCCTTCACCGATTCCGATTTCGCCGTCGGCGGCACGAATGTGAAAGGCTACACGCTGGGTGCGGCTCTCGCGCTCTCCTCCCGTGTCAGTGTCAGTGTCCGCTGGATGGGCGCCACGCAGATCGCTGGCCCGCCGCTTAAGAGTGATGTCGTGCTCTTTGACCTCTCCGCAAAATTCTAAGCATGAAAACGCCGCACCCCCGACTTCTGCTCGCGATTGTGCCGCTGCTGTTCATCACGGGTTCACTCCCTGCTCAACAGGATGCCAAGGCCATCGAGGCCACCATGGGTCGCATGCGTGATGCGCTGCGGAACACGATGGTTCAGTTGCAGACGGCCCAGGCCGAAAACGCCGCCTCCCAGGCGAAGCTGGTGGAGGCTGAGGCCAGAATCACAGAGCTCAATGCTCGCATTACATCCCTGATTAAGCAGGCAGATACCGACAAGGCGAACGCCGCCCGCGTGGCAAAGGAACAGGATGCCAGGATCGGCACGCAGGCTACGGAGCTAGCGGCACTCACTTCCAATCTGGAGAAGTGGAAGACGGGCTACAAGCAGGCCGCCACCGTGGCGAATGATACCGAGGCCAGGCGCGTGAAAGCTGCCGCCAAGGTGATCGTGCTTGAGCGACGGGTGGCAGAGCAGCAGGTGAAGAACCAGGAACTGCACAAGCTGGGCCTGGAAATCCTCACGCGGTATGAAAAGTTTGGCCTCGGTACTGCGATTGTCCGTCGGGAGCCCTTCACCGGCATCGCACGTGTGAAGTTTGAAACCCTCATCCAGGACTATTCGGACAAGCTCGCTGACGGTCGCATCAAGCCGGAAGATGCTCAGAAGTCTGCCTCCTCCACCTCCTCTCCTCCGGCCTCCGCAACCGCACCGGCCGCTCCTTCCGAAAAGCCCGCGGCGAAATCTTCTGCACAGAAAGGAGAGTCATGAAGGCCCATCTCCTTCTGATGTCGCTGCTGCTGTTGCCCGCCGGCTCCCTGCTGGCAGCACCGCCTGCCGATGACCTGATACTGGGAAGTGTGGCCACCCACCAGGTGCAGTTCAAGGATATCCGCGCGTCACTCGCGGCCTTGCCGAAGTACGAACGCGAAACAGCCATGCAGGATCCGGCATTGCTTGGCCAGATGGTTCGTTCTCTACTCGTGCAGAAGCTCGTGCTTGAGCGTGCTGCAAAGGAGAATTGGGAACAGAGCCCCGAGATCACGGCCTATGTCGCGCGCATGCGTGAGACCGCGATCTCTGAAAGCTATCTGCAATCCACCTGCGCTGTCCCTGAGACTTATCCGGGCCAGGAGGAGCTCGCCGCGGCGTATGAGATCAGCAAGCCGGCGCTGCTCGTGCCACGCAGCTATCGCCTCGCGCAGATCTTCATTTCGAACGCGAAAGACGCGAAGCCTGGTGAACCCGAGAAGAAACTCGATGAAGTGCGCAAGATGCTGGCGAAGCCTGGCGCGGACTTCCCGGCCATCGCGACGGCTCACAGCCAGGAGACGAACAGTGCCTCACGCGGTGGAGAGATTGGATGGCTCACGGAGAATCAGATTCAGCCGGCGATTCTCTCCCGTCTGCCCGCGCTCTCGCTCAATGCCATCTCCGAGCCCGTCCGATTGGAGGATGGCTGGCACATTTTGAAGGTCCTCGATGTCCGGGAAAGCTTCACACCGACGCTTGATCAAGTGAGGCCCCGGCTCGTCAGCCAGATGCGTGCAGAGAAAGCGCGGGCAAATACCCAGGCCTACCTCGCCGAACTCGTTCGAGACAATCCTGTGGCCGTCAATGAGGTCGCGGTCTCGCAACTGGCCACTCCCCCCACGAAGAAGTAGCCGACTCACCAGCCCTCATGCGTCACCCGGAAACCCTGAATCCTTCCGGTGTGCGGCGTCCTGCGGGGCGCCTCGCGCTATGGAGCATCGTAGCCTGCGTGATGCTTGCTGCGGGAGCCATGGTGCATGGAGGTGACATCCTGCGCGGCGGTGCTGCGAAGCCCAATGCCAAGCGTGCCGATGCTGGCGACCAGGCCACTGCGGCGGCGGCGGCACAGGCACGCGCGAATGCGAAGGATGCGCTATCCCGCACCACGCAGGCGCTCAATGCCGCGAAGGCCATGCAAGCTGCAGCCCAGGCCGCCGCCACGGCGAGAGGCGCCAACAACCTCGGCCCGGATCCGAATCATCCTGGATTGATGCTGCCGGACGTACCCAATGGACTTGCCGTGGGCGGACTTCAAGTCGAGCCGGGCGGCGGATGGTCCGGCGCCAGTTTGCCCACACAATCGAGCAGCGCAGGCAAGGTTCGCGTCACCGTGAAGCAGACTGCATCCCAAGCGTTGCTCAACTGGCGCACCTTCAACGTGGGTCGCAACACCCACCTGTACTTCGATCAAAGTGCAGGTGGTAACGACGTGGGGCAATGGATTGCCTTCAACAAGGTGAACGACCCCTCCGGCTCACCTTCGCAGATTCTCGGCGCCATCACGGCACCCGGGCAGGTGTATATCATCAATCAGAACGGCATCATCTTCGGTGGTGGCAGCCAGGTGAATACGCATGTGCTGGTGGCATCGTCACTTCCCATCAGCGGCACCTATGACAGCCATGGCAGACTCATCTCGGATCCGACAAAGAACACGTTGATCACGCGTGGTCTGCTCAACAATCCGGATGCGCAATTCCTCTTCTCCGCCATGGCCCAGGCGGCGGGAACAAAGGGCCCTACTGAAGCGTTCACACCACCGCCGCTTCCTGCGAGTGGCAGGATTGGCGATGTGACCGTGCAGGCCGGGGCGCAGATTGTCGCTCCCACCACGGCGGCAAATGTAGGCGGCCGTGTCATGCTTGTCGGAGCAAACGTGAACAATGCGGGCACCATTTCCACGCCGGATGGTCAGACAATCCTTGCGGCAGGTTTGCAAGTGGGCTTCGAGGCGCACCGCAGCAGTGATCCCACCCTGCGTGGCCTGGATGTATACATCGGCGCCGTCAAAGATCCCAATGCCGCATTGCCGGAATATGCAGGCACGGTGACCAACACCGGCTACATCAGCGCTCCGCGTGCCAACGTCACCTTCGCTGGCAAGACCATCCGGCACCATGGCGCCATCGAGAGCTCCACATCCGTCTCGTTGAATGGGCGCATCGACTTCGATGCCAGTTACGATGCCCTCAGCAATACCGCGTACAGTCCGATTGACCGTCCGAACATACCGCCGTTCCTGCGCCGCTCCACCGGCGTCGTGGAGTTGGGTGCGGGAAGCCTTGTGAGTCTCCTTCCGGAATGGTTGAGTGCCGAGACCGTGGTGGGCACGCAACTGGCGTTGCGCTCGCAGGTCAATATCCGGGGCAAAGTGGTGCACCTTGGAGCGGCCTCTTCGATTCATGCTCCCAATGCACTCGTGGCAATCAGCGCGGGTGTTTGGGACTTCACGCTCAACGGAGATGTCAATGCGACCAGCACCTTTGTGTACTCTGGTGGTCAGATCTATGTGGATCGCGGCGCCATGATCAATGTCGCGGGCTCCACGGACATCAGTGCACCGCTCAGCCAGCACATCCTTACGGTGGAATTGCGCGGCGCCGAACTCGCGGGCTCGCCGCTGCAGAGAAACAGCATCTTCCGCCAGATAGGTCAGGACAATCCCGACATCACTGTCGATCTGCGCAAGACCGGCATCTACAACGGAAAGACCTGGTACGGCACACCGCTTGCGGATCTCAGCGGATATCTTGGCCTCATCCAGCGAACCGTCGGAGAACTCACGGTTGCCGGGGGTTCGGTGACGTTGAATGCCGGCGGCTCCGTGGTGTTGCAGCAGGGTGCGGTGATCGATGTCTCGGGCGGGTTCATCAACTACCAGGGTGGAACGGTCAAAACGACCCGCGTCATGCACTCCGGATACCTGATGGAGATCGCGGATGCCACACCTGACATGGTCTACGACGGCATCTTCACCGGACTCTTCTCCGAAGTGCACACGCGTTGGGGCATCACCCGGACATATCAGATTCCCTGGATGACGGGCGAGCACTATGAGCAGCCGTATATCCACGGTGGTGATGGGGGCAGTCTTGTGATGGGAGCATCCGCCATGGCACTCGATGGCGTGATGCGCGGCGCTACTGTCGCGGGTTCACGCCAGCGCGAAGTTCTGCCAAAAGGAAGTGAACTCACTCTGGCCTTCAAGAGCCAGCTCATGCAGCAGCCGGACTATCCTTTCGTATCACCGACCCCGCCGGAGATTGTGTTCCAGGAAAACACAGCGCAGACTTCCGTGGGTGCGTTCGAACTGGATGCCTCCGGTGAACCCCTGCCTCTGCCGGCAGATCGTCTTTCCCGAGTGCTCATCTCGCCCGCGATTTTCACCTCAAACGGCTTCGCCAGCCTGACCATTGAGAACCCGGATGGTGATGTCACTGTGCCTGGGAGTGTGCATGTGGTGGCCCCACCCATGGGCGCCTTGAGGATCAGTGCCGCAAACATCACCGTGAATGGCACCATCACCGCTCCGGGGGGGCTCGTCTCACTGCTGGCCTACAACATTTCTCCCACGGTGACGCAGGCTCTGCAAGATGCAGAGACCCCT
Source organism: Roseimicrobium gellanilyticum (assembly GCF_003315205.1). Classification (NCBI taxonomy): domain Bacteria; kingdom Pseudomonadati; phylum Verrucomicrobiota; class Verrucomicrobiia; order Verrucomicrobiales; family Verrucomicrobiaceae; genus Roseimicrobium; species Roseimicrobium gellanilyticum. The sequence goes on from NZ_QNRR01000005.1 coordinate 34,876, forward strand.
TCCCTACCCCAGCCCAGCGTGGGAAGAGGCTTGGTGACTCTCGGGCCGTCCGCAGTCCTGAACACCGCAGGCCTGCTCGTGGATGATCGGCTCAGTGCTTCCGCGCCCTTGTCCCTCCCGATGGTGACGGATGGTGGCACGGTGAATATCACCGCCTTCTCGGCAAACCTTTCTGCCGGGAGTGTGATCGATGTTTCCGGTGGATTCGCAGTGAGCAGTACCGGCGCGCGCAGCTACGGAAACGCGGGCAGCATTGTGGTCAAGACGGGGCAGGATCCTGGACTGCCTGCAGTTGTCGGAGGCCCCTTGCTTCTCGGTTCGGAGCTGCGCGGCTATTCCGGGGCCACCGGGGGCTCGCTCTCGATACAGGCAATGTTGATCCAGATTGGTGGGAGTGCGTTGCATGAGGAGAACACCCTGCTGCTGGACCCCGAATTCTTCAGCCAGGGAGGGTTTGCGAAATTCAGCCTTGCTGGCGTCGGTGATCCCGAGGAGCCAGACACACCTGCGGTCTATGTCGCTCCAGGTACGAAGATTGAACCGGTGGCATTGAGTCAGGTCGCGGTGCTCAATTCCCCGGACTCGCAGGACGCGAGTTTCATCACGGTTCTGAAACCTGAAGGCATGCGTTCACCGGTCAGCATCTCCCTCAATGCGTCGGTGCTGAGAAATCCGTTCGCCACGACGGTGCTTCTATCACGCGGCGACATCGTGTTTGGCAGGGGAGCCTCCATCAAGACAGATGCGCTGGGCTCGGTTTCCTTCGTCGGCGGTACGGTAGCGGTGTTTGGATCCATTGAGGCGCCCGGAGGTTCCATCAGGGTGCAGGGCGCGGCTGAGTTTCCCTTGCCTGATCCGAATTTGGCGACTCAAGCCCTGGCGACCGTGTATCTCGCACCGGGCAGTCTTCTATCCACCAAAGGCAAAACCGTTTTCACACCGGATGTGTTTGGTCGTGCTACGGGCAGTGTGCTTCCGGGTGGCAGCATTGCAGTCAGTGGAAACATCGTGGCGGCAGCGGGCGCTGTGCTGGATGTTTCAGGAACGAGCGGCGTGCTGGACTTCCATCCGTCACAACTCGGGCTCAACTACTATCTCAATGGCCCGCTGGTGCTGCCCATGATTCCCGCCACCAGCGGTATCAACTCACCGCTCTTCCAGGGATTGGGTGTGCCTACGCGTGTGGATAGCGATGGTGGCACGATGACCTTTACTGGCGGTGAGATGCTCTTTGTCGATGCGACCTTGAGGGGCGGGGCAGGTGGACCGCGGGCGCTGGGCGGCAGCCTGTCCGTGAGTTCCCAAAGGTTTGTCCTGCCCAATACACAGGAGACCACGGCTGACATGAATCTCGTTGTCACCCAGCGTGGGCCCACCATTCCGGTGCCGTTCGCTCCGGGCGAGTCCGCAATTGGAAAGGCCGTGCTTGGCGCAGGAGGATTGCCCGTGCCTGGCATGGGGTATTTCGCGGTGGAGGACTTCCTCGGAGGAGGTTTCGATTCCCTTACGCTCGGTGGAAACGTCAAATTCTCCGGCCTCATTGACATCCACGCGCGTGGCTTCCTGAAGGTCGCCTCCGGTGGCGTCATCAGTGCAGACACTCTGGTGAAGTTATCGGCACCGTATGTGCGGCTCGGCCAGCCGTTCCGTCCCCCGCTTCAATCGGATCAGCCAAACCCCCTGTTCGAAGGCACGGATGTTTCTGGAAACAATCCCAGCGAGTACAAATTCTCCCCGACCTGGGGCACCGGCAGTCTGCAGGTCACTGCGGATACATTGGATGTCGGCACGCTCTCGCTTCAGGGTATCGGGGAAGCGAGACTCTTTGCCAGAGGGGACATCCGCGGGAATGGAGGTTTGGAGATTGCAGGCAATCTGATCCTCCAGGCTGGTCAGATCTACCCGACCACCGGAGCCAAGTTCACGATCGTGGCGCATGACTATGCCACCCCCGCAGGTCTGCAACAGGGCAGCGTGACGATACTCGGCACAGGGTCGCAGAACACGCCACTTTCGGCAGGAGGGGTGCTGAGCATCTACGCATCCCACATTCATCAAGGCGGAGTGCTGCGTGCGCCCATAGGTACCATCAATCTCGGTTGGGATGGTACTGGTTCCGCTCCGATATCTCTCATTGGTGGTGTGGCCGTGGCGACGACCCAGCAGCTCACCCTGGCGGCAGGCAGTGTCACCTCCGTTTCCGCAGTGGATGGCATCACACGGGAGGAGTTGCTCATCCCCTACGGGTTCAGCCCGGATGGCAATGTCTGGGTGGATCCCTTTGGCATCGACATCACTGCCGGCGGTGTGCCGTCCAAAGCCGTGAATCTCTCGGCGCGCAGCCTCACCACCGAATCCGGATCCTTGATCGACATCAGTGGCGGTGGAGATCTGTTTGCCTACCGGTTCATTCCCGGCAATGGGGGAGGGACAGATATTCTTGGCTCCACGGGCAGCTTTGCCATCATCCCCGGGTATGCAGCTAACTTTGCTCCCTACGCACCGTTCAACGACTCCGCGTTCGATGACAATCTGACCCAGGGCGAAAGCGGCTATGTCAATGACACACTCTCAGTGGGTGATCGCGTGTACTTGAATGGCAGTCCTGGGTTGCGAGCGGGAGTGTATACCTTGCTGCCTGCGCGTTACGCGCTGTTGCCGGGAGCGTTCCTGGTGACACCGGCAAGTGGAGGCCCCATCGGCACTTTCACCAACGCAGATGGATCAAGCTTTGTGGCCGGGTATCGCTTCAACGATCTGAATGCCGATCGCGTCCTCTCACCCAGGTTCTCCCGCTTCGAAGTGGCCCCAGCCTCGACCATGCTGCAGCGCGCGGAGTACGAAGGCTATCTCGCTAGCACCTTCCTTCGTGAGGGAGCGCTGGCGGTGGGAGCAGATGTGCCGCGCCTCCCACAGGACGGTGGTTACCTGCTGCTCCAGGCAAGTCAGGCCATGCGGCTGGATGGAAATGTGAATGCACGTGCGGGTCACGGCGGGAGAGGCGGCCTGATCGACATTAGCAGTGTGCTCGACATTCTGATTAATGACTCTGGCACCGGAGGTGGCTCCGGAGTGCTCACCCTCAGTGCGTCCAAGCTGTCCAGCTTCGGTGCGGAGAGCCTGTTGATTGGCGGCTTCAGGACCTTTGGCGAGGCAGGCACCACGGTGACCGTCCGCTCAGGCAATCTCACGCTCGACAACCCTGGCGGTGCGCTCTCCGGGCCCGAAATCATTCTTGCGGCCAACAAGAACCTGACGCTGGCGCCGGGCTCTTCCGTGGTGCAGTCCGGTTCCCTTGGATCTACAGACTCGCTCACCGTGGTAGGAGCACTCGAACTGCATGGTGTGGGTGAGAACATCACCTTCGCCCGTGGAGGCACACCCATCAGCTTCCCAAATGGCACCCCAGGGGACAATCGCATCACGTCCACCGTGGGTGGAACCATCACAGCCGCCAATGGCACGACTACGACGCTTGCGGCCAACACTCCCACAGCACTGGCCCCTGGCAGCACGGTCACGCTAAATGGAGCAGGCACCATCAGCTTCGCCAGTGGTACCGGTGGTTCCATCCCAATCTCGCTGGGAGATGGGGCTCTCGTGCGCGTAAGCGGCGATCCTGCGGCGGTCACGAAACGCGGGGCCGTGGCCGCTTCCACACAGCCCAACCTGATGGTGGGCGCTGGTGTACGTCTGCAAGGCGCGAGCCTCACGCTGGATTCCACGTATGCGACCTCGCTTCACTCGAGCGCCACCCTTACGGGCGAGTCCATCAACTTGAACAGCGGGCAGATCAGCGTGCAGTTCAACAGTCCCGGTGCGTTGCAGCCTACAGTAGGCCTGGTGCTCTCCGGGCATGCGCTGGATTCGCTCCGCTCCGCCAGGACGCTCTCTCTGTTGAGTTACTCGTCCATGGATTTCTATGGCACCGGAGGGTTCACCACGCAGGGGAGTCTCACGCTGCATGCGGCGGAGATCCGTGGGTTCAATCAAGGCGCTGGCTCGGTCTCCTTCGGTGCATCATCCATCCTGCTGGACAATGCCGCCAATGTACCGGTCACGGGCACGGCTGGGGCGGCGTCTGGCACCTTGGAGTTCAACGCTGAAAACATCCAAATCGGCGCAAATATCATGGCGGTGAATCGCTATGCGTCCGTGGTGCTGACTGCGGGCAACGAACTGCTCTTTACCGGTACCGGCGGTCTCACAGCCCAGCAGAACGTCACGGTGAATACGCCGGTGGTCAGCGCCGCACGCTCCGCAGTGCAGGCACTCACCGCGGGTGGCGCGCTGGTTGTGCAGCACACCGGAGAGGCAGCGCATGTGACTTCAGGATTGGGGGCGACACTCGCCCTGCAGGGCACCAGCGCCCTTGTGAATGCGGATGTCATCCTGCCGAGTGGGTTGCTGTCCGTTCGCGCGACTACGGGAGATCTCACCATCGGAGGCCGGCTTGATGTCGGCGGCACGGCGCAGACGTTTTATGATATGGTGAAGTACACCGACGCGGGTGAAATCACACTCACGGCGGATGCGGGGGCGGTGTCGATCCTTCCTGACGCGGTATTGAATGCCTCGGCCCACGTGGGCGGCGGTGATGCCGGCAGGATCAGCATCGTGTCTCCCACCAAGACGCTTTCCATCGACGGACGGCTGCTTGGTGTCGGTGGCAGTGGAGGACTTAGCGGCAGCCTGGTTCTGGATGTGGGTGGACTGGAGGGTGGCTTGCTCAGCAGCATCACGCCTTCACTCGTGGGTTTCAATGAGTCACGCTCCATCCGCAACCGCCTTGATACCGCGGTGGTCGTGGACGGCATCACTGCGGTGAGGAATTTCGTCTTGTCCGTGGATTCTGGAGACATCACGGTGACGGGCACGGTGGATTCCTCGGGTGTCACAGGAGGTTCCATCGCGTTGCGTGCCTTTGGGAATGTGATTCTGGAGTCCGGTTCGTTGTTAGATGCCAGCGCACAGACGTTCAGCAATGCTGGCAAGGGTGGCGCGGTTTTCCTGGAGGCGGGTTCCCAGAAAAATGGGGTGATTCGGGGCGGGACCACCGCTCCCACGGGCTGGGTCGACATTCGCTCGGGCTCCACCATTGATCTTTCCGTCGCGGCGAACACCCCGGACAGCGCCTCCGTGGGCTGGCTCACGGGCACACTTCATCTTCGTGCCCCGCAGATTGGCACCGCCTTCAACAACGTCACGGACGTGGCTGTGGATACCATCGACGGCTCGGTCATCGGAGCCTCGAGCATTCTCGTGGAAGGTTACTGGCTCTTTGATCTCTCCAACGCCGCCGGTGCCACGATCACCACCACCGTGCAAAACAACGTCCGCACCAATGGCAATGCTTTCGTGGGTGTCGCGGGATCTCCTTCCGCCGGCTACGACACGATGTTCAATCGCATTGTGGGAAGCAATACCGGCATCGCACCACTGCTGGTGATCGCGCCAGGTTCCGAAATCATCAACCGCCTGGGCGATCTCACGCTGGGTGCCACGAACAGCACTTCGACTTCTGACTGGAATCTCGGCAACACAACGGCGGGCCAGAGATTCCGCTTTGGTCCCAAGGAAGCGGCTGGAGTGCTGACATTGCGCGCCTCCGGAAACCTGGTGCTGCTCAACACCATCAGCGATGGATTCTCGTCGTCGCTCTACACATCAGGTCTTCTGGCCTACAATCCCAATCTGCCGCTCAACCTGCAGTCCTGGAGCTACCGCTTCGCGGCAGGATCCGATGTGCAGGCGGTGGATTTCCATCAAGTGCGCCCCCTGGCGAATGTAGCCGCGAATTCAGGCTCGCTGCAGTTGGGCAAGAATGGAGGGGCTAACACAACCACCGCTGGAACTGGCGCGCTGACTGCCAATGCCATTGGCAATCCAACCTCCAGTGCCTACAAGTATCAAGCCATCCGCACCGGCACAGGAAGCATTGACATTGCGACGGCAAGAGATGTGCAATTGCTCAATCAGTTCGCGGTGATTTTCACCGCGGGCGTCCAGGTCCAGGATCCTACGATGGGCGGCACCTTCGATATCCCGCAGCCCAACGCGGCCACGGCTACTCCGCCCAGCCCACTCGGTTCTCCTCAGCAAACCACACCGGCCCCGGTCCAGTACACCCTTTCGGGCGGCAGCATTTCCGTGGTGGCTGGCAACGACATCACGCATCTCACTCGCAATGGCCTGAATGCTCTCATTGCAGATTCGTCGCGCGAAATGCCGACCAACTGGCTCTATCGGCGTGGCGCGGTGGATCCGCTGACGGGGCTCTTCACCGAGTCCAGCTATGGCTACAACTCTCCCGTCAGTGACATCGCGTCGACGACGTGGTGGGTGGACTTCACAAACTTCTTTGAAGGTGTGGGTGCGCTTGGCGGCGGTGATGTCACTTTGATCGCCGGACGTGATGTGAGCAACGTGGACGCCCTTCTGCCCACCAACGCTCGCATGCCGGGCAAGACAACGGGTGGCTCGCCGATCGCGCCCAATGCCGGTTCTCTCGTGGAGTTGGGAGGCGGCGACCTCATCGTGCGTGCGGGGCGCAACATTGATGGTGGTGTGTATTACGTGGAGAAAGGAACGGGCACGCTCTTCGCCGGCAATGAAGTCACCACCAACCGGACCCGATCCCCTTCGCGCGGCATCATTGCCAACCTGAACACGCCCGATGTGCTTGCTCCGGAAACCTGGCTTCCGACGACGCTGTTTGTCGGGAAGAGCACATTCGATGTTTCCGCCCGCGGGAATGTGTTGCTCGGCCCTGTGGCCAATGCGTTCCTGATGCCGCAGGGATTCAACAACTCGCACTGGTACAAGACGTACTTCTCCACGTATGCCCCAGACAGCGGCGTGGAGATCTCGTCGCTCGGGGGCACGGTCAATCTGCGCAAGGCCGTAACCATGCCGGGAAGCACGCAGACCGGCGTTTCACCGGTGCTTTATGAATGGTTCCGGAAGGAGCTGCTTTTGGTCACCTCGGGACAGGACCAGTCCGCTTCCAATGCGCAGCCCTGGTTGCGACTCGCTGAAAGCAGCGTCGCACCCTTCCGGACTGTGATGGATCTCATGGCGCCAACTCTGAAAGTGACGGCATTCTCGGGTGACATTAATACGGCTGGGCAGTTTATCCTCAGCCCATCGTCGACGGGATCCCTTGAATTTTTGGCAGCAGGAGCCATCAACGGCATGCGCCCCACGGGTAACGTCACCATCGGTGGAGTGACGACCAAGCTCTGGGCTGCCACGACGATCAATGTCTCTGATACGGATCCGTCAGGCATCTACAGCGTCACCCAACCGCTGGCGTATCAGAACTTTCTTGAGATCCCAACCGCCGGTGGCAGCCGCATCACGCAGACGAATTTTCTGGACGCCTTCAACCGCCGCTTTGCCGAGACAGGTTCCACGACCGGCAACGCCGCTGTGCTTCAGTTCAAGCAGGCGCTGCATACTCCCGGGCTCCTTCACAAGAACGATCCTGATCCGGTTCGACTGTATGCCGGTGGTGGTGACATCGCTTCGCTCACGGTGTTTTCTCCGAAGAGAATGCAAGTATTTGCCGACAGAGATATCACGGATGTAGCCCTCTTCATTCAGAATGTGGACAAGGAGGACATCAGCATCGTGGCTGCGGGACGCGATATTGTGGCGTACAATCCCAGCTCGCCGGCCCGTGTTCAGGCGGCCGCTCCGGGCAATCTACTGAATTTGGGCTCGGGTCCGTTGTCAGGTGACTTGCAGGTTAGCGGTCCCGGCACGCTGGCCATCCTGGCCGGCAGAGATCTGTCACTTGGTTCGGGCGCTGTGAATGCCGATGGCACCGGCGCGGGTATCACCAGCATTGGCAATGCGCGCAACCCCTACCTGCCCTTTGAAGGGGCGAACCTCATTGTGGGCGCTGGTCTTGGCAGTACGTTTGGCCTGTCCAGGGGCACACTGGACATCGAGACCTTCGTTTCCGAAGTACTGGAAGGCGAACTGGGCGCCCGATATTTCTCCGAACTCGGCGCGACTTCCAACGGCGTCGCCATCACCAATGTGGATGCGCTCGACAAGCTCAGCGATGAGGAACGGGCACGGATCGTGTTGGAGCTGTTCTTCATTGCCCTGAGGGATGCAGGCCGCGATTTCGAAACGGCTGGAAATTATGATGCGGGGTTCGCTGCCATTGATGCGTTGTTCCCGGAAGCAGGCAGCAATGCCGGGAACATCAGCACCTTCTCACGGGACATCCGCAGCAAGAGTGGCGGCGGGATTGGCATCATAGCACCCGGAGGCGGCCTGGCGCTCGGGGACAGTATTCTCGGGAGTCCAGAAGTCCCTCCAGGTGTGGTTACGGAGTCCGGGGGCTCGATCACCATCTTTACTCATGAGAGCGTCAATGTCGGCATCTCGCGAATCTTCACCTTGCGCGGGGGCAACATCACCATCTGGTCGTCCACTGGCGACATCGCAGCGGGTTCTTCAGCGAAGACAGTGCAGTCTGCACCGCCGACTCGCGTGCTCATCGATCCCCAGAGCGCCGATATCACCACCGACCTTGCGGGTCTCGCAACGGGGGGCGGCATTGGCGTGCTGGCCACCGTGAAGAACGTGCCGCCGGGCGATGTGGACTTGATTGCGCCTGTGGGAACGGTGGATGCCGGCGACGCGGGCATCCGCGCCACAGGGAATCTCAGTATTGCGGCAGCTGCGGTGTTGAATGCCAGCAACATTGCCGTGGGTGGAACCAGTACTGGAACGCCCTCCGCGCCTGTAGTCGCCGCGCCAAACATCGGAGGCCTTACCACCGCGTCATCGACGGCGGGCGCGGCAGCCAGCGCCGCCACTCAAGCTGCGAATACGCCTCGTCAAGAAGCTGCGCCAGTGGACGCTGTGCCGTCCATCATGGTCGTCGAGGTCCTTGGTTATGGGGGAGGATCCGGCACCGGCGATGAGGAGGATGAAGAAGAAAAGCGCCGCCGCCGTGCTCTCGAGACTCAGGAGAGTGCGGCCGATCAAGCACCTGCCCCATGGGCCAATCCCGCTCGCTGATTCCATCGCCGACATCATCTGTTTCAATCCGTCACCCATTCTCCTCATGAAGCTTTGTCGATATTCCGTGAGATGCCTGCGTGGCACGCACTTTGCATCGTTGCTGGCAGGCGCATGGTTGTTTGTCTTGGGCATGGGCCTGCCCGCATCGGACTTCGCATCGCAAATGAAGGAAGCGGAAGCCGGTAACTCGGAGGCGCAATTCCTCATCGGGCGCTCCTATGATCGCGGGGAGAATGTGGCGCAGGATTTTGCGAAGGCCCGTGAGATGTACGAGAAGGCAGCGGCGCAGGGAAATGCCAAAGCCATGAACAACCTTGGTTCCATGTACCTCCAGGGGCGGGGGGTGTCGAAGGACAATGAGGTGGCTCTGGACTGGTTTAAGAAATCGGCGGAGTGTGGGGCAGATCGAGCCCAGGTGACGCTGGGAGTATGCCTGCAGGAGGGGCGCGTGTTGAAGCGGGACATACCTTCGGCGGTGGCATGGTTCGAGCGTGCGGCGCAACAAGGGAATGCTGAGGCGAAGCGGCGCCTCGCCTTGCTTTACTACGATGGCACCGAAGGATGGGAGAAGGACTATGGGAAAGCAGTCTCCGTGGTGAATCCCCTGGCGGAGGCGGGCGATCCGTGGGCGATGAACACCCTGGCGGCCATGTATGAGTATGGGCACGGAGTGCCCAAGGATGACGCCACTTCCGTGGAGTGGCTCCGCAAGGCAGCCGGCGCCGGCGATGGCAGGGCGCTTTTCAACCTTGGTTCCCGCCATGCTTCGGGCCACGGCGTGAAGCGGGATATCGTGCAGGCATGTGCCCTGCTGGAGACCAGCTTGAAAAAGGGTGAAGGCGCAGCGCGGGCTCTGCTGTCGGAATTGTCCCCCACATTGACACCCGCCCAGAATGAGGAAGTGAAGCGCCGGGTCGAGAAGATTCTGAGCGATCCTCAATGGCATCCGTGACTATCTGCGCGCCGATGCTTGTGCAGCGCGCACCTCTCCTGGCCAGGCTTCCCGGCGGTCCGTTTCATGGAATCGATGAACCCCACACTTCTTGTGCAATCCGGCTCCTCACCTACGCCTGGTAGCAAGATATCAGCAGAGCGCATGGTGGATCCGGTGTCAGTGCCTCCGCCTTCGGAGTCGGCGAAGAGAGCCCCAAGGCCATCTTTGCCTTCTCTGAAAACGCGGTGGGTGTGGCAGACCTCCGCCAAACGCAGCGATCCCGGGACAGTATCTGCAGGTCCCACGCCGCTGTCTTCCGACGGCGTTTGGCGGAAGGTCGTGGAAGCGCCGGAAAGCCCGGAAGGTCCGGCAGTCCCTCCGCCAGCTTCCGAGTGCGTCCAGCACAAGGCCATCGGAGTGCCGGACAAGCCGGATGTGCTGGCGTCAATCCCAACCCTTTCATTGGGCTCCACTCAGCAAAGCAAATCCAAGGCCTCCACAAAAAAGGGCAGACGGGTGCTGGAAGTGGCGCCGAATGGCAATGACCTCGCCATCATCCTGGTGAGCCTTGGATTCTTTCTGTCTGCCGTACTGTTCGCAATTTTCCGTGTTGTCGCTGCCTCCCACCAGTGAGTCGCTGTCGCGAGACACGGAGGTGATGAGGGATCAAAAATCCGACCACACGCGGAAGCTTACAAAGGTCTCGCCTTCAGAGGTGGTGCCCTGCTCGATCAGCGGCCATGCGATATCGACGGAACCATTCAGAGTACCGAACAGCCTCACCCGACTGCCAATGCCCAAGCTCGCCAGCTCAAACGTGTCCTGCTGATCTGGCAGGGGTTCGCGAAGCCACAGACTGCCACCCTCGACAAATCCGTACACCCTCCACTCGTTCACACGCTGACCGCGCTCTTCACGATCGGTGCCGATGAATGACGGGGATTGCAGCTCCAACGTGCCAAAGAGGCCGCTGTCACCCAGCGCGGTGGATTCGAGGTAGCCACGCACGGTGCCCAGACCACCTCCGGCATACTGCTCGCTGTTGATAAGAGGCGAATCGGCAATCTGCCCCTGCGCCTTTCCGAAAACACGGAAGCCGTGTGGCAGGTCGTGTTGATGGGAGACGTCACCACGGAAGTAGATGAAGGCTCCATCCGCGAGATAGCGTTTGTTGTCGAATTCGATCGGATCGCTGCCCGTGCCGCGCAGGTGGAAGGTCACGTTGGTATTGAACTCCGTGAAGCTCCTTTTGCCGAGCCAGGAGCCGCCATAGTTGATGCTGATGGGCCAGTACTGGATGGGTGTGGAAAAGGTGTCATCTCCGACGACGACGTCCTCATCAAAATTTTTCCAATCCAAACCGAAGCTGAGAGACTGGTAATAATTACCCAGCGAAGGCAGGGTCACCAATCCGCGGACTCCGAGAATCTCACCGCGGCCAGCGACCGCAGCACCGCCAAGGGTGGAGACGTCGCTGTCCTGTTTGGTTCCCATGAACATGAGGCTGAAGTTGTCCATGCCGGGCACACGCGCGATGTAATAGCCGGAGTACACGGTGGCATCCTCAGGCCGTTCTGGGGCAATTTGGAAGCTCGCTCCAATGGAGTGGCCCAGCTGCCAGAGATTGCCATAGCTCAAGGAGGCATTGAGGCGCAGCGGCACCGTATCCGGGCTGTAGCGGTTGTTGAACTCAATGCTGCCGTGGAGTGGCAGTGTGTCCTTCACGGTCAGGTCAACGTCCACCGTTCCGGGCTCAACGCCTGTGCGCAGGGCTGGTGTGACCTGGCGATCCGCTGACTGCATTTTTACCAGATCCTTGGGGACCTCATTGAAATCAGGGACCGCGCCTTCGGCCAGCGAAGGCGCCATGCGCTTGATGTCGCTGGGCAGGAAGTAGCGGGCGCCATGCACCCTCAGGCGGCCCACCTTGTTCTCAACGACACGCAACACAATGATACCGCGCGCTGCCGATTGCTGCGGCACTTCGACAGAAACAGATTGGAACCCCTTGTCATGGTATGCCTTCTCCAATGCGGCACGTGCCTCCTCCACGTCGTCCACGGTGCGTGCGGGTCCGAGGAAGGGATATACCGCGTTGCCGATTTCCACAGGGCCAAGTTTCTTGGATCCCTGCACACGATATTCACGAATATAGATTGCTGGCTGTGTCTCCGCGGAGGCGGAGGGCTCCGTTGCCGCTTGTTCTGCTCCGCTTACGGGGGCTGGGGCGCCGTGGTACATCGCGAGCATGCATCCCGCGATCCGCAGGGCAGCGCCTGAACGCTGGAAGAAATCCGTCCATCGAGAATCTGGTGAGAACATGCGATGCGTAACCCGAAACAGATCGCTATCTGCCGTGGGGCATCCGGAGCCACAACCCTCCGAGTCTGACGATTCCGTGACAATATCCTGCAAAATAGAGATGGTCGTGGGACTGGGTTATGGGTTGGCTGCGCGCGCGGCTTCGTAAGCTTTCAATGCAGCCGCACGGACCAGATCGTTGTGTGCCGCCCAGCCATGGCGCGCCCGGAAGATTTGGTCCGCCTTCCACTGGGCGGTTCTCCAGTTGCTCTCGTATTGTGGATCCTCCACATCCTGATTGGGACCACCGATGTCCTGGACAAAATTCTGCTGAATCTCCTGGATCGATGCCAGCGCATCGGGAGACGTCTCCACGACTCCAGGGGAGACGTAGCTTACCGGCTTGGAATCTCCAGACGTCTGCTCTGAAGCGCTTGAGGTGGCAGGTTGGAAGGTGACATCGCCCATCACTGCGGGGTAGTGCACTGGCGGTCTTCCTTGTACGCCCGTTCCTGCAATCGCCGGCTGTCCATCGGAGTCCGGCGTGGAATTTGTCAGGTCAGCTGCGGTCAGCTCCAGTTCACGGTCCAGCTTGCGAAGTTGGGAGGCGAGATATGCCTCGCGGGATACTCCACGAGGTGGACTCCAATCTGGGGAGCGGAGAATCTTGCGCTCGAGTTCCGCACGTCGGCTGATGGAGTTCGTCTTCAGGTCGCCTAGCACGATGGATTTGATGGTGGCCTCAGGACAGCCGACTTCGCGAAGGCGGGCAATATACGTGTCAAAATCCTGGGCCTCCAGTTCGCTCCAGTGGAACTTGCGTACAGGAGTGGGTGACGTGGAGATCTTCTTTTCCGGGAAGGATGGAACCACCTGCGAAGCGGTGGTCCGGGGCGCAGAGGTATGAAGGCCCGGACTCGAGAGGCGTGTTTCCTCATCCTCCAAACTGCGGAGATGCTGGTGCAATCCCCAGGCCAGTCCCGCCAGATTCATGGCAACTGAAATCATGAGAAGGGGCCAGAGGGTCCCAGGCTTCAGAGGATGTCGGGCGGAGTTTTTCATGAGGGGAAGATGCTGAAGGGATTTTTCGCAGAAGGGCTGTTGCGGATGAACCGCAACAGCCCCCATGCATGCATCAAACGACAAAGGCCGGCCGTTTGCCTTAGTACGCTTCGTTTACGATGAGGCCACCGTCAGCAAGGCGCGAGACGCGCATGGTGCTGAGCTTGAGACCGGAGGTTCCTGGGAAGCCGTCCAGCGCGCCAGTGAGCTGAGACGCGAAGGCCTCGGCGTCAGAGTTCACGTCCGGACGCGTCATCAGGTGGAGATAACCCCACAGGGAGTAGCGGCCATTGCGCACATTGTCGGGGGTATAGGTCACGCCGTTGTACTGGCACTCTACTGCACCGTTGAGGATGGCGGTGTTGCCATCCGAGACACCCAGGTAGCTGAGGTAGTAGCAGGGGCTGCGTCCGTCCTGGCTGAGGCCTTCGGTCGTCGCTGCCACATAGCCTGCCACCGTGCCACCGCTGTTGGAGCCACCGTTGCCCACGTTGGTGTGGGCGGAGACGTTTTGGCCACCGCGGATGCCCGTGGGGTTCACGGTGATGCTCTGGCTCGCCGTGGCGTCCTCAGTCATGGTGAACTGGGTCGTGCTGTCGACGGTCAGGACCTTCGCACCCGGAGGAATGCCAGGGCCGCGAATCGGCTGGTTCACGACGAGGGTCACTCCACCCGCGTGGGTCACAACGGGGCTGTCGAGGGTGGTGATCAGCGGATTGGGAACGGTGCCGTTGATTTCCACATTCGCACCGAGCGTGCCGGCGACGGTGGGGGTGTATTGCACCACGTTGCTGAATGCGCCGACGCCGGTTTCCGCCATCGTGGTGATACGAGTGCCGGAGCCGCTGTCACGACCCGTGGCAATGACGCCATGGGTTTCATGAGCACTGTCGCCGGTGAACAGCGCCAGCGGCATGGAGCCGACGATGTACAGGTACTGCGCGAGCTGGGGCGTCACGTTGGTGATCGGAGAGCCCTCGCTGGTGAAGAACTTGAACGGCAGCACGATGGTCGTGAAGTCATTCAGGGGAACGGCACTGTGCGGAGTGGAGGATTGGAACACGTCCGAGAACGCAATGTCAGCCGTGTGGTTGAACGTAGACGTCGTAGTGGGGTTTTCGGTGGTGCCGCCAACTGCCACCATGAAGGCAACATTGCTGTTGTTCACGAGGGATCCCACGCCCGTGGCCGATCCGGACCACGAGGTGTAGATGGTGTAGGTATCAGCTCCGACAACCTTCACAAAGTTGGCGCGTCCGGCGTTGTTGAGCGTCGCGTTGTCTTTGGTGATGGTGATCGGGGCCGGGAAGATTTGCTGGATCGCATCGTAAATCGATGCACGGCCGGCCGTGGAGCCGGTGATGTACACGTTGATGTTCGCGGCTTGGGCGGTCATGGCAAAGCCAAGCGCAACAAGCGTCAAGAATTTGGATTTCATGAAAGGGAGATGAATTCGAATGGAGGAAGAATTGTCCTGGGGAGGAGTGAAACTCAGGCGACCGCAGGTGCGGTCGCACGCCGGCGGCGCAGGAGCGGGAGGGCGAGACCGAAAGCGAGCAGCAGCGCACGGCTGGGCTCAGGCACCACACCGATTCCGGGGGTGATTCCGAAGGTGACAGCACCGGTGTCATCGATGCGGAAGGTGCCTTCGTAGGTCACGTTGGTGGTACCGGAGGAGCCGGCGAGGAGCCGGTAGAGGTCCAGTGCATTGCCAGGATAGTCGATGCCCGAAGGACTCAGACCCTGTACCTGCACCGGCTGGAACACCTGAAACACAAGGCTGCTGGTGCCAGTGCCCTCCATGGTGTCCGTCCAGTCCACGTTCGCACCGCTTTGAATCGTATTGTCCCACACGGTCGCGTTGCTGTTGCCCGTCGCTGCGTTCTGTAGCATGAACTGGCTTTGCAGCGTCTGCATGCGTCCAGCGGCCACCGAGCGGTTGACGCTGTTCACGGAATAGGCAGCGGACTGTGTGTCCGTAGTGGTCTGTTCGCGTGAGATGTAGGTCGTGTTGGAGGTGTCACCGTTGAAGGTCGTGCCGTTGTTCGTCGGGTTGCCAAAAACAGCCCACTGGAGGCTGGAATCGTCAGCCCAGCTGGCGCCGAAGGTGTCACTCAGGAGCGTTCCGAGGTTGCCGACATTGACCGAGAAATCGGAGGTGGCATCACGGTAAAGCGAGGCCTGGCCGATGTTGATTACGACGTCCTGTCCGACTCCCGCTTTGCGGAATCCGAGGAGAAGGTCACCTTGGTTGTAGGTGACCAACTGAGCTTGTGCAGGTTGGGCGATAATGGCCAACCCAAGGACAGCCGCTGCCATGGCAGCGAGCTTAAAGAGTCCGGGTCGAGTTTTCATATTGATGAGGGTACTGATGTATGGAGGCAGTGTAGCCAAACTAGCTGCGGAGTGACCCGCAACCGGGGGCCATGTATCGCGAGTTTCTCTTCGCACGCACCACGCATTGGGGAACGATTTCGTCACCATCAAGACGTCGAAAGTTTGCTTGCGTCAGCCACTGTGATTGCATGGAAAACGACTCGCTGTCGGCAACCGTCGAACCTCCCGTTTTGGGAGAGGAGATGGGCGTTGCCACGGCGCCCATGGTGTACCTTTCCGCACGTGGTCAGGACACGGCATTGATGGCGGCTGCCGTGAAGGCCCGCCTGGAGTCGCAAGGATGTCTCGTGCGCCATGGCGCCGCTGAGGTGCGCACACGTTCGCAATGTGCCAGACACTTCGGTCCGCTGCTGCACGACTGTGATGTGTTCATCCAGCTCATCGGAGTGGATCCCGGTCCCATGCTTTCCAGCGAAGACGAAGATGACTTCTGGTCGCTTGAGATTTGGGAGGCGCGAGAAGCCGCCAGGCGGAAGAAGCCTGCGAGGCACTACCTGCTGGATGAAGCTTTTTGCCGGATGATGCTTCCCGACGCGAAGCGTCCGCCACAGGTGCTGAAAAAGCAGGAACGGCACCGCCGCAAACTTGCGAGCTCACCAGCGAAGGTGCGCGAGGTGAGAGATGCTGATGAATTGCTGCGCCTGCTGCCGATCATCCGGTTGGCGGGAGAGCCATCGGAAGATTTCAACAGCTCTCCCCCTGCGCAGACCTTCAGTGCCGAGCTTGCCGCGACACTTGAAGCCATTGCGCAAGCCAAGGCAGAAGTGGAGCCAGTCTCGCGTGATGCTGGACCCGCTTCGCAAGAAGCACCCGCGACAGGAGTTTCCGTGGTCCCGCGAGCTTCCGCTCAGAGGGAAGTGAGGGCCAAAGAAGCTGTCTCGACGGTGGTGGCGCGGCAAGTGTCACCGGCAGCCTGTGAACCTTCGGTGAAAACGAACGGTACGTTTCATCAGGGAGTTGCAAACAACGATGCCGCAAACCACACAGAAGCTCTCTCTGTGGCTGGCCGTGGTGCCCTGTCAGAGCTTCCTTCGTTTCCAGAAAACACTGACTCTACTGCGGTCGCTCCCGTGCTCTTCGAGAATCGCCGCACGGAGCTGGGCAGCAGTCACTGGGTGGAAGAGCACCCGGCGCCACCGCCGGCTCTTCCCGAGGTTTCATTGTTCCATTCGGAATCGAACGACCGAAAGGCTCCCGGGGCGAGGGTCCCCCATGCTTTCGTCCTTGAGACTGGATCCGTCCTTCCGCCGATCCCTGCACTGCCGACGGTGCTCGAAGGAGAGGGTCCAAAAGAAGCCAAGGGTGCTGCGATGGACCTGCTTCCATCGACGGATCTCACGGCCCCTCCTCAGGTCTCGGATGCATCCGTGCCACCTTCGCCTGCATCCTCTGATGCAGGCCCCGATGCGCCTGTGGTCGCTGGCCGGAAAGCCTTCACCGGCGCAAACGCGGCCGGCATGTGCCTGTCATCCCCTGTCCCTGCTGAGGCTGAGAATTCTACTGCTGAAAACAGTCAGCCTGATCGCACGGAGCTCTCTCCTGACGTTCTTCAGAAGGACGAGATTAAGAGCGCTGCCACGCCAGCAAGTTTTCCTCAAGCTCCCAGCACACCGCCGACAGCCGCAGCGGCAGTGGTGTTGGCAAAAGCATCTCCTGCTCTTGTGGATGAGCAGCCGGCACTGCCGAAAAAATCGGCCGTGAGTGAGCCCTTCCCTGCGCCAAGGGAGAAGATGGCAATCGAGGCCCACACCTCGAGGATGGAGATTGTGGCTCAAGCGCCCATGAAACTGGAATTATGTCGTATCGAAGGTCACCGGGTGTCAGTGAGGCCACACGCGATTGAACGCCGCGGGTTGCCCCGTCGTGGTTTGCCTGCCTGGATGCTGAAGAGGTCCGCGGACCATAGCTCTCCGACCAGGCCCGTTCCGGGGAGGCGCGCCTACGCCAAACCGTTACCCTCGGAGAACGTCGAATCGCAGGACGACGGCGCGGAGCAGCCGTTTGAAGACACGCTGTTTATTCCCCAGAGGGCGGGCGGTCGGAAGTATCAGCCCCATCGTTTTATCATCTTTAGCTTTACCGATTCCATCACCGTGCGGCGGTTGGGCGAGGCTTCGAAGAGAAAGCCGGGTGTGGCAATTGCGGCCGGCATTTGTGTGACTCTGCTGGTGGGATTGCTGGCGAAGGTGGCCTTGGATTTCCTCCAGCACAGCTCCAGTCCTGCGGTGGCCCCCGTGGCATCCAGTGATCCAGCACTCGCAGCACCAAGTCGTCTTGATGTCACCGCCGAGAAACACAAACAAAGCACGGCGAAACCACAGAAGTCCGTGACATCCAAGCAGGCCGTGTCCGGAGGCTCGCCACCGCAGGTCCCTGTATTGGCAGCGATCACTCCCGCCAATGCCAAGGCTGGCTCTGCCCCGAAACCCCTCGACTCGCAGCCGGCTCCAGTTCCCGTTGCAGTGGTGTCCATGGCATCCACGCGGGAAATTGCACCAGCGCCCGTCGGAAATCTCGACGAACAACAGAAGGCCCTGGAGACGGCATTGGAAGAGGCCATCCTCGCGATGCGGAAGAGCAGCGCGGGCGCCAGCGCGTATGCCCGGCAGCACGAGTCCACCATCATTGAGTTGCAACGCAAGATCCAGGAGCTGATTCCCATTCGGAGTGGTCACGGTTTCAGCGGAAGCGCGTCGTCGCTGGCTCTCTCCCGCTGCCTCGCCAGCGTCCATCTGCTTGGCGGCAGAAAGCAGGCGGCGCGCAATGTGTTGCTGGACATGCGGGACACGGTCGCCACCACACGTTCCGCGGGAGATGCGGAGATCCGTCTGGCAGATCATCTGCTCAAGCTCACGGAGCCGGGCTCCGGCACGGCCATGGTGCAGTTGCCGCTGACTCCGGGAGAAATGACTGCGCTGCTGGCGAAGCTCGACTCCAATCCGCAGTGGGAACCCTCGACAGACGGTTCGCTCGCCGGGGACAACTGAGCGTTCCTCCCTGGCCGCATGAGCGGAGTCCCTTGGGCCTGTGCTCAGCATCCCAGTGCGAAAAGAAGGCGCGTGACTGCGTAGTGGCAGAACGACGTTATTTCACCTGACTGTGGAATGGCGTTGCACCCACCTATGAAAACGCTCGCGCTCTCTTTCCTTCAGTGGTCGGTCATCACAGGGACCATGTTTGCTGCCGAAGCGACACCCGTCCCCGTGAAGAAGGACATCCCCTATGCAGATCCTCCTCTGGAGAGGCAGGTGTTGGATGTGTATGCGCCCGCAGGAGCCAAGGACCTGCCCGTGGTAGTCTGGATTCACGGTGGCGGTTGGCAGACGGGCGACAAGTCCAGTGTGCAGGAGAAACCGAAAGCGTTTGTAGCGAAAGGCTTCGTGTTTGTCTCGGTGAACTATCGTCTGCTGCCTCAGGTGGCGATGGGAGACATCATCCGCGATGTGGCGAAATCTGTGGGCTGGGTGCACAAGCACATCGCCGAGCATGGCGGCGATCCGAAGAGACTCTTCATCATGGGTCACTCCGCTGGCGCACAACTCGCGGCGCTGCTCTGTGCGGATGAGAAGTACCTGAAGGCCGAGGGCGTTTCTTTTGCTGACGTGAAAGGATGTGTGCCGGTCGACGGCGACACGTATGATGTACCGGAGATCATTGCTGTAGCCGCGGCACGCAGGAAAGCTGAAGGCAAGCCGGATCCGAAGTTTGGACATCGTGAAAAGTTTGGCACCCCTGAGCAGCATGTGGAGTACTCTGCCATCACACATGTGGCCGGGGATCGCGGCATCCCGCCTTTCCTGCTGTTGCACGTCGCGGACCATCCGGATGTCACCGCCCAAGCACAGCGATTTGGCAAAGCGCTGAAGGAAGCGGGCGTGACCACCACGGTCCACGGTGCGGCAAACACGAATCACACGAACATCAATGCCAACCTCGGTGTGGCGGGTGATGCTTCCACCAGGGCATTGTGGGACTTTGTGGAGGCATGCTTGAAGAGGTAGTTTCGCGCCCCAACTTTTTTCGGTAAGTCAATGCGGGTGGCATACATACCCCGGTGTGACTGATGATCCGGGACAGCCTGAATCTCCTGCGCCGCTTCCTGTGGAGCGGCAGGAGGAGTTCGTGCTGCTGCTGAACGGGGCTCATGCACTCTTGCTGCGTTATGTGATGTCCCTGGTGGGCAACCGGCATGACGCGGAGGATGTGCTGCAGCGCGCCAGCGTGTCGATGTGGCGGCGGTTCGGCATGTTTGAGCCGGGCACAGACTTCATCGCGTGGGCTACCACCGTCGCGTTTTACGAGGTGCGAAACTTCCAGCGGGTCACGGGCAGGTCCCGGCTCGCCTTTGATGACGAGCTGATGCAGACGCTTGCTGCCGAACGTGCGGTGCAAGTCCGGCAGTGGAGCGTGCGGGCCGAAGCCCTGGAGGTCTGCGTGGAAAAGCTGGACCCCGCAAGCCGCGACCTGGTGGAGGCCATTTACACCCAGGGTCAGGCAGCCGATGCCGTCGCCCGGCAGCAGGGTCGCGCTGCGCAAACCATCTACAACAAACTGAACTTCATCCGTCGCGTGCTCGCTGAGTGCGTGCAACGGCGGATGGCGGAGGTCGCATCATGAGCACTGACGACTCACGTTCGAACGAATGGCACCGCCTTTTCAGCGCGGCGCTGAATGACACCATCACTGTGGAGGAAGCAGCACAGCTTGCCTCATTGCTGAAATCCAGTGCCGAGGCCCGGCAGCTTTGGTTCCTTTACAACGACAACGAGTGCAACCTGGCCGAACTCAAAAGTTCGCAGGTCTCGTCCGCGCAGGAGCAGAAGCCGCCGGCACGTGGGTGGAGCCGCCGGTTGAGCCCGTTTACCGCGGCGGCTGCAGGGCTGGTGATCGGTCTGTTCGGGGCCTCTCTCGTGTGGGGGTATGTCGGTTCCAAGGCGCATCAGGTGACGACCTTGCTCGCGGAAGGTTTTGAGAACGGCGCCGCGCCACACGTGACCGGTTTTCCGGTGGAGCCGGGAGTTTGGAGTGGTGACTTCTCTGAAGTGGTTGGCGAGTTCCGCGGCGTGAGGCCTGAGGAAGGCCGGAAGATGTTGCGCTTTCGTCAGGCGGACTATGAAGGGAAGCCCGTGCGTGATGGCTATGTAGCAGACCTTTTCCGTCTGGTCGATCTGCGGGACACAGGTGTTGCCACAGGAGAAGCGACTGTGGCCGTGGAGGCGCACTTCGCCGCACAAGCCCAGGGCGAGCTGCAGGGCTTGAATTGTGGCATGACGATCTATGCGCTTGATAGCCTGCCACCGGAAAGCATGCGTGATGATGTATTCCTGAAGCGCGCGAGTGCCGGTTTGACAGAGACTTCGGAGCCAGAGTTTGAGCCGCGCATCCTGGCCAGTGCCACGCGTAGCGAAAAGGCGCCCAGCGACGGTCGCACCTGGACCTCGGCCCGCTCGGAAATGAGGCTGCCCGCGGACTCGCGCTATTGCCTCATTCATCTCCGCATGCACCTCCGTGGCTCGCACCGTGCGGAAGTGGCCAAGCCAGTCGTGTTTGAAGGTCTGTTCCTCGATGACATCCGCGTGTCTCTCACGCAAAACGCCGCCCGTCCTTGATTGCCTGCCTGTGAAGTCCCCGCGTTCTCTTTCCAACTCTCTTCTTCGAACCGCTTCGTGTGCATGGCTCGTGCTGGGTTCCACTGCATTTGCCGAGGAGCCAAACTCCGCAACGATGTCGGAGAAGCATCGCGCTCTTTTCCAGGGGCACTGCGTTTCCTGTCACAAGGCTGACAAACAAAAGGGGCATTTCCGTGTCGATGATCTGCCCTTCACCATCAAGACGGTGGAAGACGCAGAACGGTGGCAGAAGGTCCTGAATGCCATGAATGCGGGTGACATGCCGCCCGAAGAGGAGAAACAACCGGACTCCACAGCGAAGACGGACTTCCTCGATGATCTCTCGCATGTGATGGTCGCGGCCAGGCGGCAGTTCAGCGATCAGAATGGCGTGATCACCATGCGCCGCCTGAACCGGCGGGAGTATCGCAATACCATCCGTGAGCTGCTGGGCGTGGAGATCAATGTGAGTGAACTTCCTGCGGACACGGGAGCGGGTGGGTTCGACACGAATGGCGTGAATCTCTTCATGTCGGCGAATCAATTCGAGCAGTACCAGTCGCTCGGGCGCGAGGCGTTGACGGAGGCCATTGCCTGGCATGCTGCTGCAGGTGAGCAGCGCAAGCTGCGCTACGAGGCAGAGGTCTTTACCCCGGTAATGGAGAAGTTCGTGGCGCATCAACTCGATGCACGCGAGCGGGCGCAGCGCTGGGTACAGGCGGTGGATGCCGCCGCAGCGAAGCCGGAGAATGCCGGGCTCGTCGCAGCAGTGCGCAAGACCGTGAAGAATGAAACACTCTTCCGCCGCGAGTGGGCAAAGATTCCCGGCGCACCATCGCCGCGGTCTTTCGGCTTCGACAAGAAAGGTGAGAACGATGCGGACCTTGCAAATGATTCCCTTCGTGCGGGATGGCTGGAGTATCATCAATATTATCTGCGGCAGCCGGCGCTGGATCGTGGCGCGTACCTCGGACCTGAGACCAGACATCCGGCGGAGTTGAATCTGAAGTCGGTCAATGTGCTCGTGCCCTTCAACTGGCCCGTGGGGAACTACATCGTGCGGGTGAGAGCCGGGGTGACGAAGGATGCGCCACCGGAACGCCGCTTCTTGGATTTCGGGATCAATGCCCGTCAGGGTCCAGTACTCGCGACGCGTGAGATCACGGGCACCATTGATGAACCGCAGGTGGTCGAGTTCCCGCTTACACTCACGCGCGGCAATAGCGACCATGACACACGTACCATCTACTTCCGGGAGAAAGGCGCCTGGGACACAAACGAGTCCGGTGGTAAGCGGCGCAGTGAAGCGGTCGCGCGCAACGGCCTTGGACCGGAGTTGGTAATGTGGATCGATTGGGTGGAGGTGGAGCGTGTGCCCGCCACCGGCGCCAAGCCCACGCCGCCAGGGCTTGCGGCGCTTCATCTTCCGCTGGATGACAAGGCGCCCGCTCCGAGTTCAGATGACCTCCGCGCGTCTCTGGAGCGTTTTGCCATGGAGGCCTTCCGCGGAAGCACGCCGACGCCACAGTATGTCGATCGTCTTCTCGGCATCTATGACATGCGCCGCAAGTTGGGAGACAAGCCTGGCGCGGCGCTCAAGGAGACGCTCTCCGTGGTGCTGGCATCCCCCATGTTTCTCTACCTTGCCGAGCCTGCGGCAAATGAAGAACATAGGGTGCTCACAGCACCGGAACTGGCCTCGCGTCTCTCGTACTATCTCTGGAGTGCTCCGCCGGATGCTGAGCTGCGTGCGCTTGCAAAGAACGGCGAAATCCTGAAGCCGGAGGTGCTTGCTGCGCAGACCAGACGGCTGCTCGATGATTCAAGGTCAGATGCGTTTGTGCGTTCCTTTGTCTATCAATGGCTCGGCATGGACCGCTTCGACTTCTTCGAGATCAATCGACAGAAGTACCCGCGCTTCGACAACGGCACGAAGCTCTCTGCGCGTGAAGAGGTGTATGCCACGTTTGACTACCTGCTGCGTCACAATGCAAGTCTGCGTGATCTTTTGAAGTCGGACTATGTCATCGTGGACCGGGTGTTGGCGCACTACTACGGACTCGACGGTGTGCAGGGCTCCGGCTTTGAAAGGGTCAGGTTGCCGGCGGATTCCCCCCGAGGTGGGTTGCTCGGCATGGCCGCGATTCACTTCATGGGCAGTAACGGTGAGCACACGAGCCCGGTGGAGCGTGGTGCGTGGGTGCTGCGCAAGTTGCTGGATGACCCACCACCACCCGCGCCACCGAATATTCCCGCGCTGACACGCCTTGCTGGCAAGGCCCTTACCACACCCGATCGCCTGCGCATGCATCAGGAGGATCCTCAGTGTGCGAGTTGCCATCGCAAAATTGACCCCGTCGGCATGGGCTTGGAGAATTTCGACGCGGCTGGCCAGTGGCGCACGGCCGACAGCTACCAGGCTGTCGCGGCAAACGGGAGGCCCGATCCGAAGTTGAAGATCGACTGGACCATCGATGTCGCCGCGACCTTCCACAAGGGTGGCTCATTCAAGAACTATGGAGAGTTTCGCGAGATCATCGCCAGCAGGGCGGAGAACTTCGCCCGCGGTTTCAGCAAGGCCCTGCTGGAGTATGCGCTGGGCCGACCGCTCGGCTTCCGGGATGAAGCCGTTGTCGCGGACCTCGTGAAGCAGGCAAAGACGAAAGACTACGCCATCCGTGAATTTGTCCACCTAATTGTTATAAGCCCGGAGTTTCGCAATCGATAGTTCGTTTGGCGCACTTTTTTCCCAGCCCCGTCGCTTCCCACCCCTCGCCATGCACACCCCATCCACCCGCCGCCACTTCCTCCGCTCGAGTACCGCACTCATTGCATTGCCGGTGCTTGAGTCTCTCGGGTTCCGGCGCTTTGCCTCAGCGGCCGCTCCGGCAGCAGCACCCAAGCGCCTCGTCTTCCTGGGTTTCGGCTGGGGCATCACGGATGAAACGTGGTTCCCAAAAATCAGCGAGCCCGGCTCCGGCTACACGCTGCCTCCCGGATTGCAACCCCTCGCCAGGCACAAGGCGGACTTCTCCATCGTCCAGGGACTTTGGAACAAATACAGCTCAGACGGTCACTGGGGCAGCACCATGTGGCTCACCGGCGCCAATCGCTATGCGCAGCCAGGGCAGACGTTTCACAACAGCATCTCCGCGGATCAAGTAGCAGCTGCGAAGTTCGGCCTGCACACACGCTTCTCCTCGCTGCAACTGAATGCCGCGGAGGAGAGCGATCGCTCAGGACACGGTCCGGGACTTTCACTTGCGTGGGACGTGAGCGGCAAACCCATCGGTGGGCAGAAGGGACCGCTGGAAGCATATCACCGTCTCTTCTCCCGGGACAATACACCCATTGAGCAGAAGAAAGCGATGCTCGCACAAAAGCGCAGTGTGCTCGACGCCGTGTTGGAAAATGCCAATACACTGAAGCGCGGTCTCGGAAAGAACGACAACGCCAAGCTGGAGGAATACTTCCAGGGCATCCGCGATATCGAAACGCGACTCAGCAAGGATGAGCAGTGGCTGGAAGTGCCGCCCGCCACGGCGCCCCTTCCCGAACCAAAGCCCGGTCTCGCGGGACGCGAAGAGATTCGCCTGATGTATGACATCATGGTCGCAGCGATGCAGACGGACAGCACACGGGTGCTCACGTACCGCCAGCCGGTGAGTACCCTGCTCACCAGCATGGACATCAAGGTCGCGCCGCACGACATGAGCCACTACCACTCCACGATGGGCGAGAAGCTGGATGCCTCACAGCGCCGCGACCTTGCGCAAAGCGAATTGCTCGCTGGATTCATCGACAAGCTGAAGGCCACGAAGGAAGCGGATGGTTCGCGGCTCTTCGACAATGTGGCCGTGGCTTATGGAAGCAACATCCGCACGGAGCACAGCCTCGACAATTGCCCCACGCTCCTGACCGGTGGTGGCGCAGGCATCAAGCTGGGGCACAACATCGTGGTCTCGAAGGACACACCATTGTGCAACGCCTGGCTTACCCTGCTCCATGGATTGGGAATCGAGGCCGAGCGCCATGGAGACAGCTCCGGTGTGATCAAGGAAATGGCGGCATAGAGCGCCACCTCATCTGCACGGTTGGTCTTGCTCATTGACGGCTGCGGCAGTCGTGAGGCAGAATCCGGTCGTATGATCAGGGACGGGTCATCACGAAAGCCCGTGTCATCCATTCCTGAGAGCTGACGTTGTGAACTGGGTTACGCAAAATTGCTGGCAGATGCTGGAACCCGCCTGGGCCGGTATCATGCTGACGTTTGCGTCCATTGCTGCCGGTGCCGTCATCGGAAGCGAGCGGGAGCGCCGTGACAAGCCGGCAGGGATGAGGACGCTCATTCTTGTCTCCTTGGGAGCGGCGGTCTTCACCATGACATCGTTCGCGTTTGTGACCACCACCGGGGATTCGGGCCGGGTGGCGGCGCAGATCGTCACAGGTATCGGGTTCCTTGGCGCCGGGGTGATTCTGCACTCCCGTCGCTCCGTGGTCGGCGTGACGACTGCGGCCACCATCTGGGTCACGGCGGCCATTGGGCTCACGGTGGGCGCTGGCTATGCCATTCCTGGGCTCGCCTTGAGTGTGATAGTCCGGACCGTTCTGGATCTCGTGCACCGATACGAGCGGGAGTTTCTGGATCACGTATGCACATGGCGGGTGCGTATTACCTTCCAGAGCCATCGGGGAAAGACCCAGGCCAAGCTGCAGCGCATCCTGAGCGCCTATCACATCCAGTCCTCCCGTGGCCAGTGGTCGATGCTGGATGCGCACCGCGGCCAGGTCGAATTGGACGTCCAGATCCCCGAGCGCAAGATGCACGAAGTCGCCGGCGAGATTGCCGATCTTGGGGAAGTGGAATCCATCGAAGATCGAGCCGCCACATCTCCTGAAGGATGAGCTGCGCTTTTATGCTGTCTCCAGTCCCTTCATCGTCGTGGTGCCACTGGAGAAGGAACCCGCCTCGATGCCCATGCGCTGGATGAGTGAGACGAAAAGATTGCTGAGCGGGTAGTTGTGCTTGCGATCAAAGGCGAGGTGCTGGCCATGTTTGAAGCCTCCGCCAGCGAGCAGGACGGGAAGGTTGTCGTTCGAGTGCGCGTTGGCGCTGCCCATGTTGGTGCCGTAGAGCACGGAGGATTGATCGAGCAGGGTGCGGCCTTGTTCTCCCGTTTGGCGGAGTCCGGTGAGGAAGACGGCCAGATCCTGGAATTGTGCGGCTTCGATGCGGCGGAGTTCGTCCAGCTTCTCCTCGCGGTTGCCGTGGTGCGTCAGTTCGTGGGTGTTGGATTTCACACCCGGAATGGTGCGCGCGGTGATGCCGGCCAGGCTGGCGCACACGGTGACGATGCGGGTGCTGTCCGTCTCCAGTGCGAGACGCACCAGGTCAAACATCACACGATTGCACTTGGGCAGATCGTTTCGATCACCGATTTCCTCCGGCTTCGGCGTCTTCACCACTGGCTTGGGTTGATTCACCCATCCTTCCGCCGCGGCGAGACGCCTCTCCAGTTCACGGACACTGGTGAAATACTGATCGAGACGTTCGCGATCCGCCGCGCCGACTTCGCGCTCCAGGCGTTTGGACTTCTCACGCAGGCTGTCGAGGAGGCTCCGGTCATCTTTGAGCCGCTGCACCGCCAGTGCCTTGCCTTCTGTGGTGTCCTCAATGAAGAGCTGCTGATAGAGTTTCAGCGGGCTGCTCTGCGGTGGGATCATGGAGCCGCTGCGTGTCCACGAGAGGCTGAGGTTGTCCGAGCCAATCATGAGTGCGAGTGATGGGAAGCGCGTCTCGCTACCCACTTTCTCAGCCATGAACTGATCAAGAGAAATGCTGTTGCGGAAGGAGCCACGGCTCGCTCCCGGCGCACAGGTGAGGAAGGATTTCTCCGCAGCATGGCCACCATCCACACCCGGCAGTGACACGCCTGAGAAGACGGTGAGGTCGTTGCGATGCTCTTTCAAGATATCCAGGTACGGCGTGCTCTCGTAGTCGCGACCTGCCGTCGTGGGAAAGAACTGATCCGGCAGGATGCCCATGTTCGTCATCATGCCGATGAAGCGGCGCGGAGGCGTGGGCGATGCAGCACCGAGGCGCGGCATCATCGCCTCAAGAAATGGCAGGGCCAGCGCTGCGCCAGTGCTGCGCAGAAAGGTGCGGCGCGAGATCGGAGAACGAAGGGCGATGTTCATGCTATTCTGAGGGGAGGTTATTTCATGCCGAAGAGCTCGCTCTGTATCACTTCCAGAAGCAGGCTCTGCACGCCGTAGTTGGAACTCCTCGTTTTGGCGACGATGGAATCGACACGATCACGATCCGCAAAGCTGATGTCAGCGCCGGTCGCATACGTGATGAGGTGGCTGGCGAACGCATGAGCGAGACGTTCCGGCTGTGAAGCAAGGATGGAGCGCAGCTCATTCACGTCCTTGAAGGCGCGCCCATCTGGCATGGCACCGGAGCAATCCACGGGTGCTGCGGCGTGATATTCGATGCCGCGGCCATGCAGTACCGGGCGGGTTTTCGAATCACCAGCAGATCCTGCGGCGCGGTACTGCTCGCGCCAGCCGCCCATGACATCGAAGCTCTCCAGTGCGAAGCCATAGCCATCCATCTTCTGGTGGCATGCAGCACAGGTGGCGTTGCGCTTGTGCTTGTCGAGTTGTTCACGAATCGTCGTGGTGCCGCGTGTGTCTGGCTCCACCGTGCCTGCATCCGCTGGCGGTGGGGAGGGAACAATGCCGAGCACCTTTTCCATCACAAAGGCGCCGCGCTTCACGGGCGAGGTGGTGGTTCCATTCGCCGTGGTCTTCATCACCGCCGCCATGGTGAGGAATCCTCCACGCGGGCTGTGCTTCGGCAGCGTCACACGTTGGATGTCCCAGCCGCGTACTCCGTCGATGCCGTACAAACGTGCCAGTGGCTCATTGAGATAGGCAAAGTCCGACTGCACGAGGGTGCTGATGCCGAGATCGTTCTTCAACAGGTCGGTGAAATAGGCGCGAGCTTCCAGAAGCATCGCGTCCTGCAACCAGGGCATGAACTCCGGATACATCTTGCGATCCGGCTGTGTGGCTCCGATCTCGCGCAGCATGAGCCATTGACCGAGGAAGTCCTCCACGAAGCGCTGTGAGCGTTTGTCAGTCAGCATGCGCTTCGTCTGCGCGAGCAACACGTCGGGCCGCGACAGCTTCTTTTCATCGGCGAGCTTGGAGAGCTCCTCATCCGGAAGCGTGTTCCAGAGGAAATAGGAGAGCCGCGAGGCGAGGGCGTGGTCATCGAGCTTTCCAGCGGGTTCACGAATGAAGAGGAATTCCGGTGACGTGAGCGCCTCACGATAGGCCGTGCGCATCGCGTCCTCGAAAGCGGCACCCGCATCGAGTCGTGCCTTCACCTTGGCGGTGTACTCGGCGACCTCGGCATCCAGCACGGGGCGGCGGAAGGCCTTGCGCAGGAACGTGCGCAGCAGCCGCTCGGCATCGGTGACCGGGTTCTTCGACTCCACATACACGATGGGGCGGTGCTGACCGCGCTCGCCATAGATGTCTGCAGGTTCCGAGCGCGGATTGCCGCGTGGCCAGATCTGCTGCGTTGGCTTGGGAATGCCAAGCTCCGGCGTCCAGACCTTCACCGGCAGATCGCCGAAGAGAGCCCGATGACTTGCCGGTGGCCACTGGTCATGCAGCGGTCCTTCGATCTCGATCCATTCCACCGCGATGCCGGGCACATTCCACATGGGGCCGAGGACATCCTTGTTCGGACCGTGGGCATAGTCGCGCACGTTTTCCAACGAGGCGCCGATGATTCGGATGAAGTCATCGTGCGGATGGTTCATGCCACCGCCGCGCTCCAGCCAGGCGGTTACCTCGCGTACGGCGGCTTTGTTCGGTGGCAGATCCACCGTGCCGTGATGCTCTCCCTTTTGATACACGCCCCAGCCCAAGGCGCCGTGGCGATCCGTGGGCACCACCTGTTTGCCATTCCATCCAAAGCTGTATCCGGAGACGCGCAGCTTGTACCAGCCGGTGACGTAGGGCTGGACTTTCGTCATGGTGGTACGGTAGTCCGCGTCCTCATGGCGGAAGAGTCCGACGGCTGTGGCCTTCGGTTCCTCATCTGTGATGTGATAGGGTGTATCCGCGAAAAAGGTCTCGTCCCGCTTCATGCCGACGAGCCCGATCGCCGTCTTGTTGCGCACCGCCTGGGACACGGAGCCTTCGCACTGGGTGCCCTTGTGGTGCACTGGCTCCCAGGGCTTGTAGCGGTACTTGAGTGTCGGCGGAGCTTCCGGGGTGGGGCACAGCGCGGCGTTCAGCGCCTTGTCCACGGCGGCGAGGTAGGACTCCATGTGGACAAAGGAGATGTCCAGGGCGCCGGAAAGGCGGTCAAAGCCGTGGGACTTGCCATCCTCCGGCAGGGAGTCCTTTACCTTCAGTGCCGGCATCGACAGGAGGTCGCGGATCGAATTCTCAAACTCCACGCGGTTCAGCCGGCGCAGGCGGGAGCGACCGTCTCGCTGCTCCCGTGCAGCATCCGCATGGCGGAGCTCGGTGGCCAGGGACTTCAACACGGGATCCGTCTCACTGGCGGCAGGCCGCGATTTTTTGGCGGGCGGCATTTCACCCGATTGCACGCGGTCGTGCACCTTTACCCAAGCGGAAAGCGCCTTGGCATCGTCCAGTTGAAACGAAAGAGCCGTGAGATCGAGCTCGCCCTTTTTGGTCTCGGCATCATGGCACTCCACGCAATGCTGCTCGAGGAACGTCTTCAGTGCAGGAGCAGGGTTGGCCGCAGACTGGGCAGCCGGGAGCGAGGAGAGAAAAAGGAATGGAGCAAGAACAGTGAGACGCATTCGGGCTGGATAATACGGACCTGCCCGGCGATCCTTAGCCCGCGCGTGGGCAAACGGTGATATGCCTGCGTGCGCAGGTGGCCCCCATCTTCGCAGTCACGGCCCATGTCCTGCCGGGATGAAATCCCGAACGCTTGAAAGAGCCTTGCCAGCCAGCCGTAGAACTGGCATACCAGTTTGATTCCAATTCGATTTCGATATTCCCCCCCAAAACCATGGCAACCCCGCCCGCCCCCTCCCGTCTCCAGTCGCGTGCGTATTCTGAGCTGCGGCGGCTCATCGCTTCCGGTGAGTTTCCCCCCGGGACGTTCCTTTCGGAGCGTCAGCTTGCAGCCCAGTTCGGCATGAGCAAGACGCCCATCCATGTGGCGCTTGAGCGACTGGAGGCGGAGGGGTTCGTCACCATCTCGGCGCAGCAGGGCATCGTGGTGCGGGGCATGAGCGTGGAGGACATCGTGGATCACTATGAGCTGCGCGAAGCCATCGAGTGCTGGGTGGTGCGGCGCATCGCGGGAAAGCTCAATGCGGAACAGCAGGCGCAGCTTCGCGAGAACATCGCACGTCAGGAAGCAGCGCTGAAGGAGTGGGACCTGAACTCCCTCATGCACCTCGATGAGCAGATGCACTTCCTGTTGTGCTCCTACCTCAACAACAAGGAGATCATCACGACCATGGAACGCCTGCGTGACAAGATTCACCAGGTGATCCTCCGAGTCACAGACACGGACAGCAGGCGTCCGGCCGAGAGCGTGGCGGAGCACGTGGCGATCATCAATGCCGTGCTGGATGGAGAGGGCCCTCGCGCTGCGGATCTGATCGTGGAGCATCTCGAAGCCGGCAAACGCCGCATCCTGAATCCAGAACGCTTTGCCCGATGAGAATGGTCGCCGCCAGTGCGGGCGTCGGCCTGCTCGCGCTTTCGCTCCCCCTCAGGGCAGCGGAGACTGGCGCTGTGGATTTCATCAGGAAGGTGCAGCCGATCCTGCAGCAGCACTGCGTGAAATGCCACGGACCCGAGGAGCAGAATGGCGGCCTGCGTTATGACGACAAGGTGGGCGCTTTTGCCCAGGGGGATTCCGGTGGTCATGCGATCGTTCCCGGTAAACCGGAGGAGAGCCAGCTCCTGAAGCGCATCACCTCCACACACAAGGAGGAGCAGATGCCGCCGAAAGGTGCGAGACTCAGCGCGGCGGAAGTGGAAACATTGAAGTCATGGATCACCTCCGGCGCCCAGTGGCCCGAACATGTGGTCGCGCAAAAACCGAAAAAGAACGGTAGCGATCACTGGTCCTTCCAGCCGATAGCGAATCCCACACCTCCTTCGGTGAAGGATGCACAGTGGGCCTTCACGCCTCTGGACCGCTTCGTTCAAGCGCCACGCGAAGCCGCAGGTCTCACCGCT
Source organism: Roseimicrobium gellanilyticum (assembly GCF_003315205.1). Classification (NCBI taxonomy): domain Bacteria; kingdom Pseudomonadati; phylum Verrucomicrobiota; class Verrucomicrobiia; order Verrucomicrobiales; family Verrucomicrobiaceae; genus Roseimicrobium; species Roseimicrobium gellanilyticum. Next base: position 66,481 of record NZ_QNRR01000005.1, read on the forward strand.
TCACCAGATGCGGATCCGGTGGCGTTGGTTCGTCGTGCGACGTATGACCTCACCGGGTTGCCTCCCACGCCTGCGGAAGTGGAGAGCTTTGTCGCTGCCTGCAAGACACCCGGCGGGACGCCCGCGGCGTTCGCGGCCTGGGTGGATCGCCTGCTGGACAATCCGCGCTATGGCGAACGCTGGGGCCGTCACTGGATGGACTGGGTGCGCTATGCGGACACCGCGGGTGACAATTCGGACTATCCCATCCCTCAGGCCTATCTGTATCGGAACTACATCATCGAGTCCTTCAACGCCGACCTGCCTTACAATCGCTTCATCACGGAGCAGATTGCGGGGGATCTGCTCCCGGCGGAGACGCAGCAGCAGCAGAACCGGCAGACCATTGCCACTGGATATCTTGCCATGGCGCGCCGTTTCGGCTCGCTGGTGGAGCGGTATCCCTGGCATCTCACGATTGAGGACACGCTGGACAACATGGGCCGCACCATGATGGGGCTCACTCTGAGTTGCGCGCGTTGCCACGATCACAAGTTTGATCCCATTTCCACGCGCGACTACTACGGACTGTACGGCATCTTCGCCAGCACGAGGTATCCATTCCCCGGCCTTGAGCTCTTTAAAACACAGCGGGATTTTGTGCCGCTCATCCCGCAGGAGGAAGTGCGCAAGACGATGCAGCCCTACCAGGCGAAGACGGATGAACTCACCAGGGAACTCGAGCGTCTGCTGGCGCTGTGTGAAAAGAAGTCACTGGAGAATGCGGCGAAAGAAGGGGAGCGCTCTCTTAACGAACAGCGCCAGGCAAAGGGCGAACTCGATGGCATGCTCTTCAAGGCACGCGAGGCTGGTGAGGCGCTTGCAGACTACTTGAAGACCACACCCGTCATTCCCACGGCGTATGCGGTGCAGGAGGCGAAACCGCTGAATGCACGTGTGCAGATCAAAGGGGAGCCCGACCGGCTGGGTGCGGAGGTGCCGCGGCATTTCCTGGAGGTGCTGGGAGGACAGACGTTGCCGGACCAGGCGCAGTCGGGAAGCGGTCGCCTGGAACTTGCGAAGTGGATCACCGACGAGAAGAATCCACTGACCGCACGTGTCATCGTGAACCGTGTATGGCAGCGGCATTTCGGCACGGGATTGGTGTCGAGCACGAGTGATTTCGGCCTCCGTGGTGAGAAGCCGACGCATCCCGAATTGCTCGATTGGCTGGCACGTGAATTCATGCGCAGCGGGTGGTCCATGAAGCATCTGCACCGGATCATCATGACCTCGCATACGTACCAGCTCTCCAGCCAGGATACGGATGACAATGTGGCCAGTGATCCGGGGAACAAGCTCTACTGGAAATTCACCCGTCAGCGTCTCGACGCAGAATCGCTGCGCGATACCCTGCTCTTCATCAGCGGTGGTCTCGATACCACACCGCAGATGAAGCCCTATGCTTTCCCCCCCTCCAAGCAGTGGGGCTACACACAGCACCATCCCTTCAAGGACGATTACCCCAGCAGCAAGCGCAGCGTCTACCTCATGACGAAGCGCCTCACGGCGAAGAGCTACTTCCAGACCTTCGATGGCGCAGACCCGAACGTGTGCACCAGCAATCGCGACAGTTCGGTCACCGCACTGCAAGCGTTGTACTTCGTGAATGACAAGTTCCTGCACGAGCAAGCGGAACGCTTTGCAAAGAAAATAACCAGGGAATCCCAGAATGATGAGCAACGGCTGGACAGCGCCTTCACGGCGATTCTCTCACGCCTGCCCGATGAAGAGGAATCCACTCTGATGCTGAGCTACGTGAATGAAATGCGCCAGCGCATGCAGCCGGACCCGAGCGGGGATCGACAGGCATGGACCAGCCTGATCCGCACACTGTTCCGGTTGAATGAATTCATGTACCTTGATTGAGCTGAGCTGAACTGAACGCCACCTGCATGACCCCGTTCTCACCCCAGCGCCGCACCCTGCTCCGCTCGCTTTTCAGCAGCTCCACGCTGCTCATGCCGGGTGTGCTGTCCGAGCTGTGCGCGGCATCGGATGAACCGCTCAACCCGCATCGCCCACACACAGCGGGAAAGGCGAAGCGCATCATCTTCATCTACGCGACCGGTGGTGTATCACACATTGATACCTTTGACCCGAAGTCCATGGCGAAGGGACGCGACGGCACCGGATCAGACAAGCTCATGGGGAACATCTTCGGTGCGCAACGCAACAAGCGCTGCGGCACGGAGGTGAGCGATATCTTCCCTCATGTGCGCAATGTCATGGATGAGATCTGCCTCATCCGCAGCATGAAGGCCTCGCACTTCGACCACTCGGAGGCCACGCTCGGCATGCACACGGGGTCGCCCACCTTCGCACGGCCCAGCATGGGATCATGGGTGAGCTATGGCCTTGGCACCTTCAATCAGAATCTGCCGAGCTTCGTGGTCATCGCCCCCTTCCTTCCTTATGGAGGCACGCAGGTGTATGGCAGCGACTTCCTGCCCGCCTGCCACCAGGGCACGCGTGTGATCCCCGGAGATAATCCCATTGCCAATCTGCGTCCGCCAGGGTCCACGAAAGATCTGCAGCAGATGGAACTGGGTCTGGTGGATCAAATGAACCGCCGGCACTTCGCTTCGCGCACGCATGACACGGCTCTCGCGGCACGCATCAAGTCCTTCGAGACCGCCTTCCAGATGCAGCAGGCCGCTCCAGAGGCCTTTGATGTGAACTCAGAGCCGGAGCACATCCGCCGGTTGTATGGGCTCGACCGCAAGCTGAAGGGCGCAGGCTCGGAGTTTGGCTGGCAGTGCCTCGTGGCGCGTCGCCTCGCCGAGCGCGGGGTGCGCTTCATCGAGCTCATCGATACGGGCTCCCGTCCGAACTGGGACTCCCATGGTGAGATGAAGGACCATGCGGCCATCGCTTACAATGTGGATCAGCCCATCGCAGCCCTCATCACGGATCTGAAGCAGCGCGGCATGCTGGATGAGACCATCATCCTTTGGGCCACGGAATTCGGCCGCACCCCCGGGCGTGAAGGAACGAATGGACGCGGACACCATCGCGATTGCTTCAGCATCTGGCTGGCTGGTGGCGGCTTCAAGCCAGGGCATGTGCATGGCGCCACCGATGAACTTGGCAAGTATCCCATCGAAAAGCCTGTGGAGGTCCATGACTTGCATGCCACCGTGTTGCACCAGCTCGGCATGGACCACGAGAAGCTCACCTTCCGTCACGCCGGCCGCGATTTCCGGCTCACGGATGTGCACGGCCACGTGATGGACGAGTTGCTGATTTGATTGACTGGCTCACCTCAATGCGGTGCGAGCCAGTTGAAGGGTGCCCAGGGAAGGTTCCGCAACACGGAGAAGAGCGCCACGACGGCCACGAATGCCCAGACGAGGCGGAGCTGGAGATTCACCTTTTCTGGTGTCGTCGGAGCAGGGGGCCGGCCGCACATCCAGCGCCACGCACTGCACCCTGCCCACCAGCCAAGGAAGGGAAGGGCGAGCACGTAGATGATGTTCTTCTTCATCGCGCCGGGGAAGTCGCCATGCAGCAGCGCATAGGTCGCCCGCGTGGAGCCGCAGCCCGGGCAGTGCAGCCCCGTGATCTTGTGCATCATGCAGGGGGGCGTGATCCACGAGCTGCCGGGTGGATTGCGATAGAGGACCACCGCGCCAATCGTGAGACCGCACAGGAGTGCCAGCACCAGCGCGACACGTGGCCTCAGCAAGCCATGGGTCTGGAGGGAGGTGTCCATGGGGCTGGCTCTCAAGGTTACCTGCTGCCACGGGCATCCATGGCAACAGAGGAGGGAGGAATGGAGGGGTGTGTCTCCGACCTATCTGGCCTCATTGAGCTGCCGTTGAATGTCAGCATAGCTCGCCACACCATTGATAGCCACTGCTACGATGAGGACGAGCAGACCCAGGATGGAAAGGACGAGACCCGTGATGGCAAGAGGCTTTCCAAGCTGGTTGATGGGGTCCTTCTTGATCTGGTTCAGGCCGATGATGGAGAAGACAATGCCCGCGATGCTGACGGGCAAACCGACGAAGCAACAGCACCAGGAGAAGAGGGATACAATGCCAAGCACCAGGCCAGTGATGGCCATGGGGTTCTGCCGGGGGCCGACAGGGCCAGCCACAGGGTAGCCGGTGTTCGGCGCACCGGGGGTGGCAGAGGAGGGCGGCAGCACTGTCGGGGCAGGGTCTGACTTGGAGAGAGAGACTGGCGAGGAGCCCGGCGCACCGTAGGCCGGGCTGGGCGCTGGAGTGGGGGCAGCCAGTTCGGAGAAGGCACTGGCCGCTTTCCAATCAGCGGTGCCTTCCTTCCACATGAGGTCTGTGGGGAGGATCTCGCCGCTGATATACTTGGCCTGCACCTGTTCAAGGGTGAAGGGGCCGGTCTGCTGTCCATTCTTTCCGACGTAGTACATGGCGCCAAAACAGCCGAGGAGCTGTGCCTTGTCCACAGCAAAGTTTGTTCCAATGGGGTTGCAATGGTGCGTGTGTGCCTATGATCCCGCGCATGGCTTACACGATTCAGCATCAAACGAAGAAGCTCGGTCCCTACGACCTTGGCCAGGTGCGTGCCATGGCCGAAGCCGGCGAGGTCTCGGGTGCGGATCTGGTGTGGAAGGAAGGCTCATCGGTTCCCACCACGGTGGCAGTCTTGCTGCAGGGCGCGGAAGGCGAGGCATCACCGGATGTGGAGAGTTCCGCCACGTCGCCACCCGTGTTCAAGAAGGGTGCGGCGCTAACCTCATTTTATCTCGCCGCCTTGGGGCTGATTCCCGGCATCGGAATCTTCTGCGCCATCCCCGCCATCTTCTTTGGACTCAAGGGATTGAAGGATACAAAAGCCGACCCGCAGAGTCGGGAGCGCATGCACGCGCTGGTAGGGGTGTTCGTCGGCGGATTCCTGACCCTGATGTATGCGTTGGTGATCACCTTCGTTTTCATGAAGATGATGAAGCCCGCCGGGGAGTGATGGTATGGGGAACAGGGGACCAGAACGTCCCCTGGACTTTTCTCAAGGAGCGGGGGCATTCCTGCCCCTGCCCAAAGTATGCGAACAACGCAGACTACTTCGCCGCCACCTTGGCCGCGATCTGCGCCGTGTGTTTGCCTTGGTAGCGCGCAATCGCCAGCTCATTCTCGCTCGGCAGACGCTGGCCCTGGGCATCAGTAATGGTCGTGGCGCCATAGGGAGAGCCACCGGTGATTTCTTTCATGTTCAGCAGTTCCTGCGCGGCATAGGGCACACCCACGACCACCATGCCCTGGTGGAAGAGGAAGGTCTGCATGCTGATCAAAGTCGTTTCCTGTCCGCCGTGCTGGCTGGCGGTGGAGGTGAAGACGCCTCCCACCTTCCCTACGAGCGCACCGGTGGTCCAGAGGCCCCCGGTAGCATCGAAGAAGGTCTGCATCTGCGCGGTCGCGCTGCCGTAGCGCGTGCCGGTGCCGAAGATGATGGCGTCCGCTTCGGCAAGCTTCTTGGGATCAGCGATGGGCACATGCGCAAAGGCCTTCTTGGCCTCGGTCGCGCCCATCTTGGCGATGATGTCATCCGAGAGGGTTTCCTGCACCTGCAGGAGTTCCACCTCTGCACCGGCTTCGCGAGCACCGGCCGCCACGGCCTCCGCCATTTGGTAGATGTGTCCGTACAGGCTGTAGAAGATGACTTTGACCTTGGTGCTCATGATGGTGGTGTTTCTTGATCGTTGAGGTTGGGATGAAAATACCGGAGGGCGGGGAGGAAATTCGCCGTGCGAGGGGAATACGGATGCGGTTTCAGGTCGGTCGCGCTGAAACGCATTTCAAGTGAACGATTGTGCCAGGGAAAGTTGCGCCATGGCAATCCAGGGTTCACGAAAAGATGTTTCGCATCAGGGCAGTTTCAGGCCGCCTTGTTTTGCCGCCTTCAGCGCCTCGTCATGACGCAGATGCCACTCGCGCAGGGAGTCTTCGCCCAAAGTCTGCAAGGCATGCGTGATTTCCTCCGCGGCGTTTTGAACGCTGCGTTGCCTTGTGTTGGAATCGGACTGCGCCGCTGCCGCCATGATGAGGGTGAGCTGGGTCTTGACCTTTGCCCCCAGCATCAAACGTGCGTCTGCGAATGATCGCGCGCGTGCGGCACGGTAGCGCCACCACAACCAGGCGAAGAGAACCGCATGCACCACACCCACGGTCAGTGCGGCATACGCCACCACTGTCCACACACTGTGTGAACCGGCCAGGACAACACACGGCAGGACAAGCGCGAGCACCAACAGCGCGCCAAGGCCCCACACTTCCTTTCCACGCAAAAGCTGCGCCTTGGGTGCCGGGGTGGAGGGTGATACTGGAGGAATGACTGGATCTGGTGTGGCCAAAACGGGTGAAGGCGTTGCGTTCCAATGTCCACGCCAGTGATACCGATTCGCGATTCAGGTTCAACCAGCAAAGGATGCAAAGAGCGCCTGCATCTCATCTGCCACCGTGGAGGGGTCCGCCAGGGTCTGGGCAATCTCTTCACGCAAAATTTCGCGATACCGCAGTCGCAACCGATGCACGGACACGCGTGCCGCGCCCTCGCTCATTTGCATGGTGGAAGCCACCTCAATATAGGGGATGGCCCCCTTCTCCATGGTGAGGAAGGGCTTCAATGCATCGAACAGTTCGGTCTTCTGTTCCGCCATGTGCTCTTCACGGAGTCGCGCCACCACCCGATCCAGCAGAGTGACGGCCCACGCGCGGTCGTACTGGAGATCGGGACTCAGCGTGTCCACCACATCGCACTGGTAGCGTTCATCACCACTCTCCCAATCCAGCGAGAGATGCACAGCGCCACCGCCGCGTTTCTGACGCGAGGCGCGGTCCCATTCATTCGCGAGGAAATGCTTCAACGCTGCTAGGAGGAATGCGCGAAACTTTCCGCGCTCACTGCTGAGACCCTGAAGGGAATTCTTTTCCAGCAAACGCGCGAAGAATGCCTGTGTGAGATCCTCGGCATCTTCCTTCGCATGACCGCGACGCCGCACATACGCGTAGAGCGGGTACCAGTACGTGCGGCAGAGTTCCTCCAATGCCACTTCGGACTCTGGTGTGCTGCGCTGCCCCGCTGCCAGCACCAGGGTCCAGCGCGTGGTGGCGAAGATGTCACCAGGGGGGATGGAATGTGCTCCGCCGGACATCAGTGCGAGGAGGGGTGGTCGGGAGCGTTGGGATACAGCGAAGGGGTGGTAACCATCTTGTACCGCACCTTCACACTGCGATCACCGGGAGCCATGGGGAAGACTTCCAGCACCCCCTTGGTGCCGCGTCGTGTGATGAAGAAAAGAACATCGGGAGAGAAAGCCGTGATCGCCATGAAGCCGTTGCCTCCATCCTGTATGTACTGTCTGCGCTCCCAGTCGGCCTGCTTCACAAAGCGCTCGACCTCGTCTGGCGTGATGTCATCCCATCTGAAGGTGCGTCCATTCACCGCTGGACGCATGGCCACCGCTTCGATCATGCGCAGAGTGCCATCGAGGGAGGCCTGCATCACTACATCGCCATCAGCGTCACGCAGCCATTTCAAATTCTCTGCGGTGAGGATGGGTTCTCCTCGCTCAAACTTTTCCGAAATCGAGCGCGGGGGAGATTCCAGGCGGCCGGTGCGGAAGGAGAGCACGGAGGGAACACCTGGCCCTGGTGCGGGAATGACACGCTCCGTGGTGGGACCAAAGACGCTCGCCGCCGCACTGCTCTGCTCTGGCATCGGTGGCCTCCAGTAGACGCTGATCACACGGCCCACCACCGCTCCACGTGAAATGATGACATCAGGTCGGTTGTAGTGCGACAGGGTGAACTGGTCCCTGCTGGTGCTTTTGATCCGGCCCACACAAACCACTCCGTTGTAGCGATAGGCAATCAGGTCTCCGCGTGAATACCGGGTGGCGATTTTCCACACCAGCATGTGACTGCCCTGGGGAATCTCCGGCGCGGCAGCGTCCGTGGCAGCGCGGAAGGGCTCCACGAAATAGGCGCGGAGCAGCATCGCCGTGATGACCGCGATGACAATGGTGAATAGCATCCGGGTGCCGAAGTTGCGCAGTACCCGCTCCCGGTTCGCGGGTGGAGCGAGTGGTCTGCCGGTTGCTTTGGCGTACCCACGCGCAATGGCCTCGATGATTACCGCGAGACCACAAAAGCCGAAGAATCCCAAGAACCCCCGGAATGGCTCCCACGTGGGCAGAAAACCGAGAAAACCGATGAATCCAAGCCAGCCCAGGCTGCAGCACCATTGTGCCCACCGTGAGCGGAGGCCCATCGCTTCGTAGATGCGCCGGCGATGGGCGACATGTGGCGATGCTCCCAAGGGGATGGGGGGCAGCACGGCCAGCACCGCGCAGGCTGCGGCAAAGACAATCCACCCCGATCCACCCCAAGGATTGAAGAACGCCATCAGAATGGCGACCACCGGCACTGCTTTCCAGAGTTGCTCGTTGAGCATGACTTCTCCCTCTTCTCCAGCGTTTTCCGGGGTGTCGGCAGGAGCAGGGATATTCGGTGTCACCATCACCGTCTCCACCTGCGTGCGAAATTCTGCAGCCGTCTGGTAGCGCATCTCTGGAGCCTTCTCCAGGGCACGAAGCACCACCTCGTCCAGCCGCACATCCACCGTGACTTTGCGTGAAGGTGGCTGGAATCTTCCGAGAGGCAGCTCGCCGGTAAGCAGCTCATAGAACACTACGCCGAGGGAGTAGATGTCCGCGCGGTGATCCACTTCCTGCGGACGCTCCACCTGCTCGGGTGCCATGTAGTGCGGCGTGCCCATGACCTCCTGTGCGCCCGTCAGGAAGGCATCCCCTTCGGGACGCTGTATCAGCTTCGCGATGCCGAAGTCCGCAATCTTCACGCGGCCTCGCGTGTCCATCAGCACATTCTCCGGCTTGATGTCGCGATGCACCACGCCGTTGTCATGGGCGAATTGCAGGGCGTCACAAACCTGCGGCACAATCTGCAGCGCCTCGCGGGGAGAGAGTCGTCCGGAGCGTTCGAGTTGTCGCAGGGTCACGCCATCCACGAACTCCATGAGGATGTAGTTCCACCCTTCCACCTGACCGAAGTCATGCACGGCGACGATGTTCGGGTGCACCAGCTTCGCAAGAGCGCGTGCCTCCCGCCCGAACCGCTCGGTGAAGGCTGCGTCCGTGCGGTGGGTGGCGAGGAGTTTCAGCGCTACAAACCGATCCAGCGACGGTTGCCGCGCCTTGTACACCGCCCCCATGCCGCCGCGACCAATGAAGGCGAGGATCTCCAGTTGCGGAAAAAGGCGCGCGACGTCCGCGATCGAAGGCGGTTCAAAGGACGAAGCACCGCCCTGCGTGGGCGAGTCTGTCATGACTCCCTGCTGCAGCAGGCACGCGGCACACAGCCCCTCCAGCCTGCCCGCAGGCAGGAGGGCGCCGCACTGGACGCATTTCTTCGCTTCCGGGGGCGTGCCAGATGGCGGTGTGGTATTCATATGCGTCCCTCAGAAGCAAATCCGGAAATACGTTACGCGATTTTTCTCCGTGGTATCCAGAGCGATTTCTTTCCAGTTGCGCGGCGTTTGGATTCCACGGAGTAGGACCCAGCAATGCCCATCCTCACCTCACGCCTTTCCTGGATCGATTGGATGCGGGGCCTTGCCGTGGTGGGAATGCTGGTCACGCATGTGATGAATGCCTTCCTGCATCCGGACCATGAGCACGCGGCGTGGCGGCATGAGTTCACCTCTTACAGTGGATTGGTCGCGCCCAGCTTTTTCTGGATCGCGGGTTATGTGCAGGGTCTCGCCATCCGCAGGGCACATCGGGAAGGGAGACCTGTGGGCGGATTCCGGCGCTGGCACCGGCTGGGCATCATTCTGCTCATCGGTTACCTGCTGCATCTGCCGCTCGCGCATTGGTTGAAGGGTGACTTTGGCGCGGAAAGCTGGAAGACCTTCCTCCAGGTGGATGCCCTCCAGTGCCTCGCCGCGAGTCTTGCCCTGCTGCTGGCCATGGGCATTGCTGGTGTGCGCTGGTTTGATGGGTTGGTGCTATTGACGGGTGCTGCAACCGTGTTCATTGCTCCCCTCGCAGGATCGTGGAGTACGGGGTTCTGGTTTGTGGACGCGTGGCTGAATCACAACACAGGCTCGTTGTTCCCGCTCTTCCCGTGGTTTGGATTCGCGGCTGCGGGTTGCCTGGCCAGCCGCTGGGAGCCTTCGTGGAAATGGTATGTGCCTCTCGCCGTGGCGCTCATGGCCGCGGGGTATGTGTTCGAGCCCACGCCGTGGTCGTACACGCATCCCACCTTCTTTGGCGAGCGCCTGGGCTGGGTGTGTTTGCTTGCTGTTGCGGTGCATGGCGTGGCGGGATGGTTTGCACCGCAGTGGCTTCTGCTGGCCGGACGGGAATCCCTCTTCGTGTATGTGTCCCACCTGCTGATCCTGTTCTCCATTCCCTTCACAGGAAAGCCCTTGCAAGAAGCGGTTGGCCGTACGCTCTCACCCTGGCAGGTGGTGCTGCTCTCCGTCGCGCTGGCGACCGTCTGCCTCGTGCTGGCATCACTCAATGAGCGCCGGAAGCACCGCCTGCTGGCCAGGGCCAAAGTGACATGATCGTCGATTGCGACTGCGGGTGAGCGTCGCATGGAAGGCATGAGCCTGTCATGCCGGTAACCCCCACCTTCTTCCTTCGCTGCGTTGTTGGGTCGCAGCGCCTCTCATGAGCGCGCTCTGGTCCCACCTGACCAGCCGCCACGCTTGGCTGCTGCTGCTGGTGCTCACGCTGCTCCTCTACTTGCCCGGCACGGGAAGCATCCCACTCATGGATCGCGATGAGCCACGCTTCGCGCGTGCCACGGTGGAGATGATGCAGCGCGGAGACTGGGTGATTCCGTGGTTCAACGGCGAGTACCGCTTCGACAAGCCGCCTCTCACCTACTGGTGGATGCGCCTGCATTTCCATCTGCTGGGGGTGAATGAACTCGCGGCACGCCTGCACTCGGTGGTCTCGGTGTGGCTGGTGGCCCTGGTCATCTTCCGCATGGGAAGGGACCTCGGTGGCCGCGCCGCCGGATGGTGGGGAGCGGTGGGATGGATCACATCACTTCAAACTCTGATCCATGGGAGATTGTGTGTGGCGGATATGCCCATGGTGCTCTGTGTCGCGCTGGCCATGCTGGCACTCTCCAAGATCCTGCTTTCACCGCCGGACGAAGCCCGGCCCTTCAGCAAGTGGTGGTGGGTCCTGTGGTGTTCGTTGGGTCTTGGTTTCCTGGCGAAGGGGCCTATTGCTTTGCTGGTGCCTGCGCTCGCACTCGTGTTGTTCCGGCTGGCCTTTTGGAGGAAGCCCATGCCGTGGGGCAAGCTCGGCCTCGGCTCCGGCTTGGTGCTGGCGCTGGCGATGGTCGCCGCGTGGGGCATCCCGGCACTTGTGCAGACGGAAGGAAAATTCTGGAACGTGGGCATGGGCGAGCATGTGGTGAAGCGTGGCACGCAGGCCTTCAATGGACGTACCATTCTCCCGGGATACTACCTCATCAGCGCCTTCCTCAGCCTGCTCCCATGGATGGTGTTCCTGCCTCACATGTGGCGCCACGTGCGCTCGCGATGGGATGCTCATCGAGCGCTTCTCGTGGCGTGGTTTGCTGCACCGCAGTTGATTTTCCTCTTCTACGCGACCCAGCTTCCGCATTACACCATGCCGGGCTTCGCAGGTTTCTTTGTACTGCTGGGCCTGACCCTGGCGGATGGACAACAGCGCTCTTTCATACCGACAAAACTAGGACGATTCGGAATCACGTATCTGGGGTTGTTGGTTCTGCTCTCCATTGGAATGATCACCGCTCTGTGGGCTGGTGGTATCGTGCCGCAGTCGTCACTGCGCCTGATGCTCACCAGCGGTGCAGTCATGCTGGGTGCCCTCGCCGTGCTGGGAGCGGCGGTGGTGTGGCGTCGATGGATGCTGGCCGGAGTTTCCTTGGTGGCTGTCGCATTGGGGCTCGCGGTGTTTGGTTCATCGCTGCGATCCATCCATCCCATCGTGCAGATGGCTCCCGCATTGCGCTCTCTACCCAAGGAATCGAATGCCATTGCGTGGCAGTACACCGAGCCGTGCCTGGTGTTCTATTCGGATCATTCGTGGACCATGCTCTCGAAAATCGAGCGGGTGCGTGAGCGCATGCATCAGCCTCGTACTGGCATGGTCGTCGCGCAAATCTCTGAGTGGACGCTTGCCCAGTGGTGGAAGAGCCTCACGACGGGAACCCAGCACACCACATCCAGGGATTTCCAGAAGGAAGTGGAAGCGCTCACCAGCGCGGTGAGCACCGACTACGACTGGAAGGACACCAGCGGCTTCAACGCCGCTCGCAGCAGTTGGGTGACTGTGCGGGTGTTTGTGCGGAAGCAGCCATCGACACCTTCAGGACCGGAGCTCACGGTCCAGCGAGCCGGCAGCGATCGGTGATGCCGTCCCCACCGCCACCGGAGTAGTGGCATCCAGAGGCTCCGTATCGGGAAGTTGCTCCTCGTGATCATCTGCCGGACCGTCGGGACCGTCACCGTCGCTGATGAATCGAGTGCGGCGTACGGCCAGACCCAGAGGCACACCGAAGAGTACCGCCAGCCAGATGGCGACAGCCACGTCTGAAGGGTGATGCTGATTTCCGTACATGCGTGCCCAGCAGACACCGCCTGCTGCCACGAGTGCTGGCACGCCCACCGGAGGCATGGCCACCGCGAGGGGAATCGCCGAACCAAATGCCGTAGCCGTGTGACCGGAGGGGAAGGAATTGTAGTTCCATTTCACCTGGGGACCGTAGATGCCATCCTTCACACCATCACGCTCGATGGCACGTGGCCGGGGCCTGCCTACGGTGAAGCGAAACACATTGGCCACCGCACCGGCGAAGATCGCGCACAGCATGCTGGCCACCGCGAGACGCTGAAAGTAGCGCGAGCGGAAAGCGCGTCCCCCGATCCACAGGCCGACGACGAGCACGAGATTGTAGCCGGCAAAATCACCCCACTGGCCAATATCCCCGGAGAGGTCCTTCAGGTCCTGGCGCAGTTCCTTGTCCGGTACGTGCTTCAACTGCAGCGCGCGCAGCAATGCACCATCTCTGGGCAGCACGAGAAGACCGATGGCCATAAGCACGAAGACTGTGGCTGCAATCATCCACCGTGGTCGGCGGAAGAACGTACCCGCCATGTGCTTGCAAAGCAGGCGGATGTCCGGCCACATCTTCATGGTGGTCGGCACACGGCGGCGCTTTCTCCGCCGCACAACTTTTACCAGGGGAGAGTTCATGATCACCCCCATATGAACCAAAAACCCTCCGGTGAACCACCGGAGGGCTGCAACATCTATGCCACGTGAAATTCCCGGCACACTTCTGCGCTTGCGCGGAGAAACCGGGAATGACGTTTCTGCGTGAATTTAGTGTGACGACGCCTTCTCCGCACCAAGACCGGTCTGCGCGCGGACGCTCAGTTCGGTGAATTTGGCCTCCGCGTCCAGGTCACGACCAGAAAGGATCGTACCCAAATAGGCGCCAAGGAATCCGAGCGGGATGCTCACGATGCCGGGGTTCGCCAGCGGGAAGGGCGCGGTCTTCGCATCATAAAGTCCATTCTTGCTCAGAAGGATGAGCACAATGGAGGAGACAAGACCCACACCCAGACCGGCGACCGCACCTGTGGTGTTGAAGCGCTTCCAGAACACGGAGAACAGAATCACCGGCAGGTTGGCGGACGCTGCGACCGAGAACGCAAGACCCACCAGCATGGCGGCATTCACACTGGAGCCCAGCTTGATGGCGAGGCCGATGCTGACCGCTCCCACGAAGAAGGCGGTGATACGCGCCACTCGCACTTCCTCGCCCACGGTCTTCTCTTTGCCGTGGTGGATCACATTCGTGTAGAAGTCGTGTGCGAAAGAAGTGCTGGCGCTCATGGTGAGACCGGCGACCACCGCGAGAATGGTGGCAAACGCGACTGCACTGATGAACGCGAAGAACAATTCACCGCCCAGCACGTGGGCCAGCGTGGGTGCCACCATGTTTCCATTCGGAAGCCCTTTGGCATCCAGCGGAATGTGTCCTGCGGTGACATCCGCGGCGATGGTCGTGGTCTTGAGGAGGGTTGCGGCGCCAAAGCCGAAGAAGGTCGTGAGCACGTAGAAGACACCAATGATGGCGGTGGCCCACACCACGCTGTTACGGGCGGTCTTCGCATCCGGCACAGTGTAGAAGCGGACGAGAATGTGAGGCAGACCGGCGGTGCCGAGCACGAGGCCGAGGGCCAGCGAGATGAAGTCCCAGTGTCCCCAGGGATTGGCGTCTGTCTTGCCGTAGGCCATACCGGGGTCGAGCAGGTTCACCGGCTCCTTGGTGCCAGCGTAGTCCGCCTTGGACACATGCTCGAAGAAGGTGGCAAGACTGTAGTCATGCTTCGCGAGCACCATCCAGCTCAGGGCAAAGGCACCGGCCATGAGAAGGATGGCCTTGATGATCTGCACCCAGGTGGTGGCGAGCATGCCGCCGAAGACCACGTACACCAGCATGAGCACACCCACGCCGATCACGGCAGGAGCAAAGGGTACCCCGATGAGTTGCTCGATGATGCCACCCGCGCCCACCATCTGCGCGATCATGTAGAAGGTGGAAACAGTCAGCGTGCTCAGCGAGGCCATCGCGCGCACCGGGCGCTGCTTCATGCGGTAGGCCAGCAGGTCCGCCATGGTGTACTTGCCCGCATTGCGCAGCGGCTCGGCGACCAGGAGCAGCACCGTCAGGTACGCCACGAGGAAACCCACGGAGTACATGAAGCCATCGTAGCCCTTGAGGCAGATGATGCCGGAAATGCCCAGGAAGCTGGCGGCGCTCATGTAGTCACCGGCAACGGCAAGACCATTCTGCCAGCCCGTGATGGAGCGGCCCGCGGCAAAGTACGCAGCGGAACCAGTGGCCTTCCTCGCACTGAAGTAGGTGATGACGAGCGTGAGCGCCACGAAGGCGAGGAACATCCCCAAGGCTGGGGTCATGGTAAAGGCGAGCATGGATCAGTCCTTGGTGACGGAGTTGAGAAGTTCGGCGTTCATCTTGTCCCACCGGCGGGCGGCGCGGACGTACAGGCCGCAGATGACCCAGGTCATGATGAATTGCGAAAGGGCGAAGAGGTAGGCCCAGTTCACCTTGCCCAGCACGGGCTTCTTCATGATTTCAGGGAAAAAACCGACCAGCACCGGCAGCGCCATGTAATACACCATGAAGAAAATGGTGGCCGGAATGATGAAGCGGAGCTTGGCGCGCTTGAGCTCCGCGAAGCCGGGATGTTGGGCGATTTTCTCCCATTGTCCCGATGGTGTAGGGTTGGTCTCGGCTGGCATGGCGCGGAGACTAGAGAGTCCGCGCCATGATGGCAAGGCGTGAATTGCTTGGTTCTGAGGGAACCTTTTGCCCTATGAGGCTGACGGGCCGCTCGGGCCTGGACCCGGATTCTGAGGCGGGCCGGGCCGTTGCGGACGCGGGGGGCCAGCCGGGCGCTGGGGGCCCGCCGACGGTGGTGCGGGGGCCGGAGCCGGGGCCGGGGCAGCCTGAGGTGTCGCACCAGGCGGAGTGACGGCGGCGGCGCGGGTCGCATGCAGCGGTTGGGGGTTCACCACCACCTTCTTCTTTTTCGTGAGCTCCCAGCCGTAGTAGGCCGCGGCAGCTATGACCACCAGGCAGATGAAGATCCACTTCCACGGGAGCGCGCGGGCCAGCACGGTCTCCTGTGTGGGCTGGTTGGCGAGGATTTCTGTCAGCTTGAAACGGTAGCGGACATCGCTGTTCGCCTGGTCATAGAAGCCGGAGTTCGTGTTGGCGATTTTGCCGTCGAAGTGGGTCTTGTACTGCACCCAGTTCTGCTGGGGGAGATCGGAGATGGGTTCGCCGACGCCGAGCTTGCGCACGATGCTGGTCTTGCCATCCGCCTTGCTAACGGTGAACTCACCTCCGAGGATGCCGGCCGGCTTGTTCGCGGCAAGGGCCTCATTCAGCTTTTCCAGGGAGGAGAAACTGATGTGCAGCTTCACCACGGGGCGGCGGTCGTTGCTCTTGGAATAGTTGAGCAGCTTCACGCCGCTCAAGGCGTCAAAACGCGCGCGGAGTTTGGCTTCGTCAAATTCCGGGCCGACCTTGGAGTAGGAGGAAATAAGGCTGTCGGGCAGGGTGATGGTGGAGATAACCTCCCCGGAAAGGTCCTTGTGGATGATCATGTCTTCCTCGTAGTCGAGGCAGGAGCTCAGCAGGAAAAGGCAGGTCGCCGCCAGGGCAGCCAGAGATAGTCGCGCGTGAATCATGCATCGATGGGAATTCCGGGTGGCGGCAGAGTCAAGCGAGAAGCGCGCGAGGATGCGTGAGGAGTGCGATTCGCAACCTTCTGCGCAACTTCGAGCGTATCCCATCGCCCCGGCTTGCGAGGATGTATGCATTCCGCGTTGTGTCCGAGCCGGGTTTCTCTACGATGCCCGCCTCCATGCCTTCCACCTCCGCAATGACCCTCGAAAGAGTCCGCCACGTGCGCGATTCCATGCCAGAGGGCGGCATGTTTGAGGGGAAGGAGTGGCGCATCTCCCCGGAGGCCTTCCCGCTTGAGGAAGCGCAAGTCCGGATCATCGAAGCGCTCGGCACCGCGGCGCTGGCGTTTCAGCGGGCGTGCAACCGCCTCTACTTCGAGTCGGCCGAAGGCGGTTCGCACGCTTGGGTGGCGCGCCTTCTGGATCAGGGCAAGCCGGAGCGCATGGTTGCTCTGGGACGGAAGAGCTGGCGTGAGGAAGTGCCGCGCGTCATTCGCCCGGACCTCATCCTCACGGAGACCGGCCTGAGCATCACGGAACTCGATAACCTGCCTGGCGGCATCGGCCTCACCGGCTGGCTCGGGGAGACCTATGCCACGCTTGGAGAAAACATCGTGGGTGGCGCTTCCGGCATGGTGGAGGGATTTGCCAACGCCTTTCCCGGCTATGACATCCTCGTTTCACGCGAATCTCAAGGCTACCAGCCGGAGATGGAGTGGCTGAATGCGCGGATGCGTGCGAAGGGCCTGCCGACGGGGCGTGTGTTCAATCCCTGGACGGTGCATGCCTCACAGCTGGCCGGACTCGACATCTACCGATTCTTCGAGCTTTGGGACCTGGACAACGTGGAGCACAGTGCCGAGATCCTGGCCATGGCGGAGCGCGGTGAGATTCGCATCTCGCCACCGTTGAAGCCTTTCCTGGAGGAGAAGTTGTGGCTGGGCCTGTTCTGGTCACCCGCCTTGCAGGAGTGGTGGGAGAAGAATCTCTCACCGGAGCATCTCACGCTGCTGAAGCAATGCATTCCGTACGGCTGGGTGCTCGATCCCGTGAAGCTGCCGCTGCATGCCGAGTGGCCTCGCCTGGGCATCCATTCCTGGGAGGAGATGAAGAAGTTCGGCAACAAAGAGCGCGAACTCGTCATCAAGATCAGTGGCTGGTCCGAGAAGAGCTGGGGCTCACGCGGCGTGAACATCGGCCACGATCTCTCCACAGAAGGCTGGGCTGCTGCCATCGACGAAGCACTGGCTGCCTTCCCCACGAATCCGCATCTCATGCAGCGCTTCCACCGCGGTCGGGTGATTGCGCACCCCGTGTGGGATGAAGCGAAGCAAGAAGCCGTGATGATGCAGGGCCGTGTGCGCCTGTGCCCGTATTACTTTGTGCAGGGAGATGAAGCCAAGCTCAGCGGCGTGCTGGCGACCATCGTGCCGGCAGACAAGAAGATCCTGCACGGCATGTCGGATGCGATGCTGGTGCCGTGTGGGGTCTCGTAGGCGACGCCCTCAAGACTATCGTACCTCATAGAGCGCTCTGCGCACTGACACCTCTATCTGCAAAGCTGGCTGGAAGAACAGCACCATGAACCTCCCACCGCTCGTGGTTGGGTAAACGCGCATCGAAGGCGGTGAAATGTTGCTCAACACGCAGAAAATGTGATCGCCGCTGTCGGCAGCGCCGGGCAGGGGATCAGTGGCAGCAGCCGGGGGCGGAGAGCCGAATGGAATCGAATAGTCAGCGGAGACAGGACCAAGGACTCTGAAGGTGAAATAGGCTAGGGCATAGACGCATAGGACTCCCAGCATCACCCATAAAGACGAGTGGAAGCCCGATCGGAAATGTGCAGGCTCCTTCACGAGGGATAATAAACATCCTGGGTCGCGTCTCGGAAACAAACGAAGCTTTTACCGGATCGGACTTGGGCATAACTCGCGACGCTGGCATTTCTCACAAAAATCCCCCAGATAAAAGCTATCCAGCCACGCCATCAGCTCGCGGATGTGATCCCGATCCTCCGTGAGGAAGCCCGCCTCAAAGTTGCGCCGATCCGGTGACTTCGCTCCCATGCCTGCGCCCGTGAGATTCGCGCTGCCCACGTAGGCCATGCGATCGTCAGCGATGACACACTTCATGTGCATGCGCGGGCACAGGATGCGTTCGAAGAGATCGCTGCGCACAAATTCGGGGAACTGGTCGAAGTCCTCCCGGAAGCGCGGCCCGGGTTCCTTGGCGTGGATAAGCCGCACTTCCACCCCTTCGCGAAGCTTGCCCGCGAGCATTTCGAGGAAAGGTACAAAGCGCCCAGTACCATTATCCACAAACAGGTCCTTGAGGTCTGCCGTGACAATCCACAACACCCGCCTCGCTGCCGGCACCACACGACCCATCACGGCAGTGTAGGTGGCTTCGTTGAGGATGAGGTCCATGGGGTTGGGGCTTCGGTGCAGTATAGGGGAAACCATTCGTCCGCCCAAAGCAAAAGAGGCGGGGCGCTGCTGCGGTAGTGGTAACCCTCCGAGTCTGCCGGTAGCGGGACCTGTTCACGGCGCGCCACCCCAACCGCGACCAGCGGTCGCAGCCACAGCTACGGCCTGAACCATCCGCCACGGCAGTAAGTCCTGGTACCACTGTGGCTGCGACCGCTGGTCGCGGTGCGGCAAGTCACCCCTAATCCAAGGCCACGACTTTGTTTAAACCGCCCTCGGAAGCCGGCGCAGGGGACCCCCACCGGGCTTTTTGGTTGGCGAAATGGCAGACCAGAGAAGCGTCGCAAGGCCTCTAACGTTTGGCAGCGGAGCACCCTACTCCGCCAGCTTCTCCTCCTGAAAGCTCAATGCCACCAACTCCGCATAGTACGGGCACTTCTGCATGAGCTCTTCATGCGTGCCGTGATCCACCACCTGGCCGGCGCGCATCGCGTAGATTTGATCCGCATGAAGAATCGTGCTGAGCCGGTGCGCGATCACGAGGCACGTGCGATCCTTCCTCAACTCATCAATTGCCTGCTGGATGAGCCGTTCGCTCTTGGTGTCCACCGCACTCGTCGCTTCATCGAGCAGAAGGATGGGCGCATCCTTCAAGAAAGCACGCGCGATGGAAATGCGCTGCTTCTCGCCACCGCTCAGGCGTGAGCCGCGTTCGCCCACCGTGGCATCGAGCTTGCCATCCAGCTTCTCCACAAAGTCCGCGGCACAGGCAAGGCGCAGCGCGCGCCACAGTTCCTCCTCCGTGGCGTCGGGTTTGCCGAGCTTCAGATTCTCACGGATGGTCTGGTTGAAGAGGTAACTCTCCTGCGTGACGTAGCCGATGGAGTCACGCAGGCTGACCTTGCTCAGCGATCGGATGGACTTTCCGTCGAGCAGGATGTCGCCACTGTCCGGATCATAGAAGCGTGTGAGCAACTGGAAGAGTGTGCTCTTTCCAGCACCCGTGGCGCCGACGATGGCGACTGTCTGCTGTGGCTGCACCGCCAGGTGGATGTGCTCCACCGTGGGTCGGTGTTCGTCATAGCGGAAGCTCACATCTTCGAAGCGAATCTCACCCTTCACCTCCTTGAGTTCATCTCCTTCGTGGAGCTTCTCGGCGCCATCGAGAGAGAGGATGTCGAAGATGCGCTTCGCGCTGGCGAGGCCATTTACAAAGGTCTGGTTCACGCCGTGGAGCCGCCCAATAGGCTCATAGAACATCCCCATCAGCAGCAGGAACTGGCTCAACTTGCCGATGGTCAGAGCATTCGCCTCAAAGCTCGCCAGCGCCGTTGCATTTGCACCGGAGGCACGCAGGGAATCCAGGGCCAGCATGTCTTGAATGCACCAATACGCCCCGAATCCCATGAGCAGCACCACGCCCAGATCGCCGAGGAATCCCATACCCGGTCCGTAGATGGACCACGCACGCTGCAGCTTTGTTTGCTGGTCGCGATAGGCACCACTGGACTCATCGAAGTCCTCCTGCTTCTCCTGCTCCAGGGTGTAGCTTTTGATCTGACGGATGCCCGCGATGTTGTCATGCAGCAGCGTGCTCAAACCGCTCGCCGCCTCGCGGGCCTTGGTCGCGCGTGGTGACACCCACTTGGCATAGATCCATCCGCCCGCGATGATGAATGGCACGGGAATCAGCACCACCAGTGCGAGCTTTGGATGGATGGTGAACATCACGCCGCCCGTGAGAATCACCTGCAGGATGGATGGCAGGCCCTGATCGATCCCCTCCAGGATCACGCGCTGCGTGGCCGGCACGTCATCCGCCATGCGCGTGAGGATGTCGCCCGAGCTCTGCCGGTCGAACCACTTCAGCGGCAGGTGCTGAATTTTGCGGTGCAGCTCGCTGCGCAGATCATACGTCATGCGCAGTTCGAAAGCATTGTTCGCCAGGGTGCGCAGGCTGTAGAACACCTGCCGCAGTGCAAATGCCCCGAGGGCGATTGCCGCCGTACCGAGGATCAATTCCGTTTTCCGCTGCGGGATGATCTTGTCGATGAATTTTTGAGTGATCGCCGGAAACACAAAACCCAGCAGCGTCCCCGCAATCGCCATGAAGGCCCCCGCCGCCACCCGCCACGGATAGCGCCGCATGAAGCGGATCATCTGCGACGTAGTGGACGTGGCGGCGGACATGGCATCATTTCCCCTTCTGCTTCCCAATGAGCCCCCAGATTGTGATGCCGTAGCACGCGAGAATCCAGATGCCCAGGATCGTGGCGGAAGTCATGGCCGGTGCGGTGAACCCGTACAGCGTGCCCATCTTGTAGCGCACGTCGTTGCGCTGTTCGGTGCTCTCGTCGTACTTCTTCACGCCGCGCTGGATGCGGAAGGCATTGTGGTGCTGGCCCACGCGGTTGGGGAAGACGATCAGGTTCTGCCAGCTCACATTCCAGTCAGAGACCTTGTCATACTTCTCGGTGGTGGATTCGCCGAGTTCGGTCCACGTCACTTCCTCCTGTTCACCCGTCGGCGTGAGGAAGACGGGATACTTCGTGCGATTGGTCATGCGCGGTGTGATCTGGCCGTATATGCCGGCCACGTCCATCATGCGCTGGGCGCAGTAGCTGGGGACGAACTCGCTCGCGAAGCGCACACTCGGAGTCATCTCCGGGCGCGTCACCACGAAGCCGCCAAAGAGGATCTGCGGAATGAGCACGAGCGGCACCCACATCACGGCCTGGGTGCTGGTGCGCACCAGACCGGAAATCGCGAGGCCAATGGTCACGCCCACCAGCGCTGCAGCGAAGAGTGCCGAGAATTTCAGCAGCAGCACCAGGAAAATGATGCCCAGGGTCTTCGACTTGGTATCAGGACTCGGAGGCTGGCCTTCGCCCGGATCCGTGGTGTCCATGATGTTCTGGCCGCATTCGAAGAAATTTGCCACGCGCAGCAGCGAGGTCATGAGGAAGCCCGGGCCCTTGGGTTTGGGCACTTCAGCGGCAGGCGCTGCTGTTGCTGCCGGTGCGGCTTCTTCCTTACCCTTGGTGTCCTCGGTGACGATGTCGAACTCATCCACCTGCGCCTGCACGGAAGTGGTGGCCGCCGCCACGCCAGGTGCCGCGGTCGGCGCCGGAGTCAGGCGTGTGGTCATCACCTCCATGTACTTCGTGCTGTTGAAGTCTGAGGGGTTGATGATGTGCGCCGTGGTCAGCGTCACCAGATAGAGCAACAACGCCTGCAACGTGGTGACGATCGCAAAGAACACGTACTTGCTCTGCAGGTATGCATTCAATCCCAGGCCGCACACGCGCTCGCGACGGAAGATGGAAATCTCACGCACGATCTGCTGCGCACCATTGCTGCAACCGAACCACAACGTGGCCACCACACAGAGGAAGGTGCGCAGCACCGCATCATCTGCCACCCAGCCCACGAGCAGGCCAATCAATATGGGCTGTGCGAGCAGGAAGAGGAGATTCAGCAAGTCTGCCCTCAGGATGCTCCACTGACGCTGGAGCTGGATGATGAGTGTGGGCAACCAACCCGGTCCGCGCTTCGGTTTCACCTGCTGCGTGGTGTCTTCCTGCGCGGGTGGGAGATACGCGAGCGGTTTCGCGGCGGGACGTGAGGCTTCAAATTCATCACGCCAGTTCGCGCCCGTGCGCGTTTCGTCTCCACCGACCTTCAGGTAGATTTCCTCAAGACCATTCTCCACCTTGAAGTAGTCCACCGCTTCATCGGGAGTGCCGTTGAAGATGATGTGACCGCCGTGAACAAACAGGAGCTGGTCAAAGAGATACGCGCGACCGAGCACGTGCGTGGTGCAGATGACCGTGCAATCAGTACCAGCGAGGCGGCGCAGCAGCGACATCAGGTCAAACTCCGTCTTCGGGTCGAGACCGCTGGAAGGCTCGTCGAGAAAGAGCACGCTTGGCTTGGCCAGCAACTCGGTGGCGATACTCACGCGCTTGCGCTGGCCACCGGAGAGCATGGAGATGCTTTTCTCCTTGTGCTCCGCAAGACCGAGGCGCTCGATGGTTTCCTCCACAAGATCGCGAATCGCCTTGCGCGGTGTGCCGCTCGGCAGCTTCAGCCGCGCGCTGTACGTAATGGCCTCCGTCACCGTCAGCTCGAGGTGCACGATGTCATCCTGCGGCACGTAGCCGATTCCTGCGGCAGCCATCTGCCGGGAATCGCCCAGCTTCACGCCGTTGATGTAGCTCTCACCGCTCGTCGCCGGGTTCACACCGCAGAGCGCGTTCATCAGGGTGCTCTTGCCCTGGCCGGATCCGCCGAGGATGCCCACGAAGGAGCACGGGGAGATATCCAGCGAGATCTGATTCAGGATGTTGCGCCCGTTCTGCAGGGTGAAGGTCAGATTGCGCGCTTCCACTTTGGCGCCGCCGAAAGCAGACACACGACGCAGGGATGTGCCGGTGAACTCAAAGGTGTAGCTTCCCAGCTTCAGGCGATCGCCCACAATGAGCTGGCGCCGGTCGAAGCGCTGGCCATTCAGCAGCGTGCCGGTCTGGCTCTTGTCAGTGACGAACACCACGCCAGGTTCCGTTTGGTCGAGCTCCAGATGCTGGCGGGAAACGCGTGCGTCCTCGCTGTCGAGTTCCACCTTGGGATCGGCAGTCTGCTCACCGGTGGCACGACCCAGCGTGAGCTTGTTCAGACCGCGCAAGACCACTTCATTGGTCTCCACTCCGCGGAAGCGCGGCGTCATCGGCGTGAGTCCGAACCGGATCAGCACGTCAGGCATTTCAATGATGTCGCCGTCTTCAAGCGATGCAACGGAGGACAAAAGCTGGCCGTTCAGCCGCAGTGTTTTCTGGGCGGAGGGACTGCCGGCGCTCAGCAACCAGGAAGAAGCGCGTGGCTCCCAGGCAAGCGTGGCATGGAGGGATTCGATGCCCTTTGCCGCCAATTGCAGATCCGCGCTGGGAGAGTTGCCGATGCTCGTAGAGGTTTTGTCGAGCGCGAAGGCGCGGAGATCGCCTTGGAATGCGAGGGTGATATGGCCGTTCATTCAGCGGGGGCAGGATTGGCGGGATTGGCAGGATTCTTGCGCAGCAGCGTTGTGAAGAAAACGTCTTTTTGTTTGCTTTGTGCCGGGAGCATTGGGTAATGTCGCCCCCGCGTCATCGTGCGTTACAGCCCCCGAATCAACCACTGTCGTCAACACGTCATGAAGAACTTGTTTCTCCGATCCACCGCTGCCGTCACCGCCCTCGCCTTCGTCACCAGCTGCGCGAACATCAAGGATGACCAGACCCGTACTCGTACGGAGGGTACCCTGGCTGGCGGTGCTCTCGGTGCCATTGCCGGTGGTATCATCGGTCACCAGAGCGGCCGTGGATTTGAAGGCGCGCTTCTGGGCGCCGGCATCGGCAGCCTCGCCGGCCTGGCCGTGGGTGACCACGTGGCCCGCAAAAAGGCCAAGTACGCCTCCCAGGAAGCCTGGCTGGACGCTTGCATCGCCCAGGCTGAGCGCGTGAACGCCAACGCCCGCTCCTACAACCGCTCCCTTTCCAGCAAAATCTCCAATCTGGAATCCCGCTACGCCTCCGCCAAGGCCAGTGGCAACAAGGCTGAAATGCGCAACATCAAGCAGGCTGTCGTTTCTCTCCAGCAGGAGTCCCGCGAGCAGTCCAAGTTGGTGGACAACGAAATCAAGGAGCAGTCCTCCGTGGTCAACCAGACTGGCAGCTCCGGCCTCAGCAGCCGCGTGACCCAGCTGCGCAGCACCCGCTCCTCCCTCAGCAGCAACCAGGATCGCCTGGCCGACCTCGGCAATCAGATTGACGTGTAAATCCGGCCGTCACAGTCGCCGCGACTATCACATACATCTACTGCGAACATGAAACTTCCCAGCATCCTTTCCCTTGCCGCCGTCGGCGCCTCCCTGTTGCTCACCTCCTGTGAAACCACGGGAGACCCGAACCAGGGTGGTCTCTTCGGCTGGTCCCAGTCCAAGGCGGACTACCGTCTCCATGAGCGCGAGCAGCGTCTGAACCAGTTGGATCGCTCCAATGCGTACCAGCAGGGCCGCACCGAAGCGCTCGAGAACGAGTACGCCCGCAAGAAGAATCAACAGGGCTCGTGGTAACGACACGGGTTCTCGTCTGATGGTCTATTCTCAGGGCTGGTGGCAGAAGTGGGCTCGGTTCGCCGGGTGCCTCGCTCTTGCCACCAGCCTTTTTCATGCCCCGGTACAAACGCACGCCCAGGCACCTGAAGGTGACGACCCGGCCACCGTCACCAGTCTCGTGCGTGAGGTGACGGATCATGTCACCAAGGCTGCGTACAAGACGGAACCCAAGGCCGTCATTTACACCAAGGCGCTCAAAGGCCTGGTGACCCAGCTCGGCGAGTCTGCCAGGAGCCAGGAGAAGGACCTCTCCACAATGATTGATGACGCGGCCGAGGCCGAGTTCATCCGCATCCTGCAGGCCATTGCTTCCACCCCCGGCCAGCGTCTTACCCTTCGGGAGCTCGCGGAGCGTGCGCTCCAGACTTACTGCCGCCAGCACGACGCCTACACCCGCTACATCCGCTCGGATGAACTGAAGTTGGTCAAGCTCATGGGCAAGACCACAGGCAGCGCCGTGGGCATGTCCGTCATGGAGAAGGAGGATGGTTTCTACTGCTACCCACTTCCCGGGTCCCCTGCGGAGGCTGCGGGGATCAAAGCAGGTCAGAAACTGGTCAGCGTGGACGGCAAACCTGTCGAGGGACGCTCTTTGGAATACCTCGCCGCAGTCATCCGTGGTGCGCCGGGCACCGAGGTCAGCCTGCGTGTGGAGCATACCTTTGGTCGTGCCCAGACCATCCGCGTAACCCGTGAAACCCTCTCCACACCGAGCGTGCTCACGGAGAAGCGTGTTTCCAGCTTCATCCTCCGCGTGCGGAAATTCTCCAAGGAATTGCTCACCGAGGCCCGCTCGGCGCTTTCACAGCTGAGCCCGGGAGGCACCCTGACCGTTGATTTCCAGGGCTGCCCCGGTGGTGATTTGGATGTTGCTCTGGAGTTCGCCGGTATGTTCATGGAACCTGGAGAGCCCATCGTCACCGTACGACGTCGTGGCCAGCCGGATGAGGTCATTTCGGCCAACAAGCCACGCGAGTTCAAGCCAGCGGGTGTCATTCTTCTTCAAGACTCCGGTACTGCGAGCGGCGCGGAACTGGTCATCGCTGCCCTCATCGCGAGCAAGACCGCCCGAGGTGCAAGCCAGGGTACCAAATCCTACGGCAAGGGCATGACCCAAAATGGCATCGACCTGCGCGGAGGTGGCCGATTGATTTTGACCACGGGTGAACTCATCGCCCCACAAGGCCAGACTTGGGACAAGATTGGCCTGCTGCCCTCCCTCGAGAATCGCGGAAGAATTTTCCCGAAGGATTGAGGGGTGCGGCTGATTCGCAGGGAGCGGCACTAGCCTAGTGCCGGTGGTGGGCAAATGTTGGTGCGGAGCCAATTTTTTGGAAGCTCTGTGAACGCGTCCACCCCACACCGCAGCGTTGCTACATGACAGCACTAAGCTAGTGTCGCTCCTTGATCTGGGGCTTCGTTTGAATGTTAGGGCAGCCTCAGCCCCCCAGTGTCTCCACGCGCATGCAGCTCGGCTCTTCGCGCACACACGCGAGCTGCTTCAGCTCATCAATGGCCTCACGCACGGTGCGCAGCGTGGCGTCATCGAGCATGAGGATCAGGGAGGTGGTATCGCTGCCTTCGTCTTCGGGTTGGATCACCGAGGAGATCCCGATGCCACGATCGCCGAGCACCTTGGCCACCTGGGCCAGCACGCCGGGAGTGTCTTCCACGGTCAGGCGCACATAAAAGTTGGAGACAGTTTCATCCACCGGCTTGCTCTTGCCATACAGCCCGTGCGGCACGAAGCCGCTGTGGCGCGAGCCATACACGAGCGTGGCGGCTGCTTCGGCGATGTCACTGATCACACTGGAAGAGGTGGGGTCCTGTCCTGCGCCCTTGCCGTAGAAAAGCGTTTCACCCACGATGTCGCCATTCACCAGCACCGCATTGAAGGCGCCGCCCACGCTGGCGAGCACGTGGCTCTTCGGTACCAGGGAGGGCTGCGTTCGCACCTCCACCTTGCCGTCCCTATCCGCTCGGATCACACTGAGAAGCTTGATGGTGTAGCCCAGACGGTCGGCGAAGCTCATGTCCGTGAGGCTCACCTTGTCGATGCCCTGCACAAATACGTCCTCCGGCTTGATCCAAAATCCGTAGCTCAGGGAGGCGAGGATGATGGCCTTGTGCGCCGCGTCCCAACCGCCGACGTCCAGCGTGGGATCCGCCTCCGCAAAGCCCAGCTTCTGCGCCTCATCCAGGGCAATCTCGTAGCTCAGGCCTGCTTGTGACATCCGGGTCAGGATGTAATTGCAGGTGCCGTTGATGATGCCGTAGATGCTGCGGATGTGGTTTCCCACGAAACCCTCCTGCAGGGTCTGGATGATCGGGATGCCGCCAGCCACTGCGGCTTCGAAGTAGATGGGCACGCGGTTCGCCTCGGCGAGGGCAAAGAGTTCCTTCCCGCGCTCCGCGAGCAGGGCCTTGTTGCCAGTCACCACGGGCCGGCGGGCACGTAGCGCAGCCGAGACGAGATCAAATGCCTCCGTGGTTCCTCCGATGAGTTCCACCACCACATCGACTTGCGGGTCGGCCACGAGCTCCTGCCAGCTACCGACGAAGAGCGATTGGGGGACCTTGCCATCACGCGGCTTTTTCGGATCCCGCACGGAAATCCTGGTGACCTGGAGATGGAATCCCGTGCGCTCGCGCAGCAGTCCGGCGTTGGTTTCCAAGTTCTTGTACACCCCCATGCCTACATTTCCAAGACCCGCCAAGCCGATGCGGACGGTGCGAAATTTTTCAGTGGAGCCAGGCATGCAGAGGAGCGGGAGAGGGGGCGCGTACGATGAATGAATGAACGAGAGTGACCGGTGACGCAACTGTCACGTCGAATTGGCTGAACGATAGGGTGTTTGCACTACAGGGAAGTGAATCTTCAGCCGGGATGTTTTTGTCTGTTGCCACAAACTAAGCAATCTGATTAGCTTGTAATTACGATGTCAATCGCAGTGAAAATCGCATGCGTGCTGATGCTGGCCACCTCGGCCTTTGCGGAAGGCAATGCGTTCACGGACAATGCTATACCGGCCATGGCATCCGCAGGAGCCGTGGCTGCGGCGAATGCAACCGTGCCTTCCTCCGAAATTCCCGGTGATAACCGGACGGTGGTACTGATCATGGGCATCGCCGCCGTGGCGGTCACGTTTCATCGTGTGCTTTTTCGCGGCCGACAGGCGGCTTGACGCGCGGCGGGAACTCCGTTGCCGTCACGAACATGGGAACCCTGGCATCCCCTGCTGGCATTCCTTTCGCGCCTGGCAACGCCCGCCCGACAACGGAAAGTAGTCCGCCGAGCCTTCGGCGGTCAGGGGGATTTCGCCCTTCAGCTCGCGAGTGGTCAGCTCGCTGACCGTCCGCGTCCGAGTTTCCGAGACGGGTGTTTTGGTGTTTCCCGACCGCCGAAGGCTCGGCGGACTACTTTCTCACATCCCCGTCGCCAGCGTCTGCGGCATGGAGGTTTTGGCGGTGGGCAACTCCTCCATGAAAACGTCCACCTGCTGTCCGGGAAGGAAGCGATGTACCGAAGGTTCCAGGCGGTAGATGAGCTGTAGCACCCGCGTGTCCACACGCTCCGCTGCAGCACCGGTAAGACTCTGCTTCGGCACGACAAGCGGTTCAATGCGCACAAACTTCAGGGGCGCAGACCGCGTGGAGTCGCCACGCATCTGGGCAATGGCGCGTGCTTCAGACGAGACACGCCAGGCGTCCTGCTCGTCCACGTCCACACGCACATGCAAGGGCAGGGTCTGACCAAGGATGAGATATGGTTGCGCTGCTGCGCCGGCCGTCGCGTGCTCTCCGGGGCGAATGCGCACCTGCAGGACTTCACCGTCGATCAGCGCTGTCACCGTGCTGCGTTCAAGGTCCACACGCACCATGTTGCTGGCGGCCTCGGCAGCCTTGACTTGGGATTGGGCCGCTTCGGCTTCGGAGCGCGATGATTCCAGCGCGGCTTCACCCGTCTCTACTGCAGCGCGTTTCTGGGTCACTTCATCCGCACTGATGGTGCGTGAAGTCGTGAGCTTTTCCGCCGTGACCAGCAGAAGTTTCGCCTCCTTCAGCGCCGCCGCGGCTGTCTTCACTCGTGCATCGGCGCTGGAGGCGCTGGCGCGCAACGCAGTGACACTCGCTTCCTTCTCTGCGAGCTGGGCTTCAAGGGCGCGGGTGTCGAGCTTGAAAAGCGGTGCGCCGACCTTCACGCGGTCGCCCGCTTTCACGTACACCTTTTCCACCACACCTGGAAGGTGGGAGGACACGGAGATGATCTCCGAACTGGGCTCCACCAGGCCGATCCCGGCTACGGTGCGCTCAAAGGTGGAGCGCGGCGGTGGCATCGGAGGATCGACGCGCGGCGTGTGCGGCTGCGAACGCACCACGCTCAACGTGGCGTACGCGAGCAGTCCAACGCTGAGGATGGGCAGGAGAAGACCTTTTGTTTTCATAGGGCGACAGGGACGGTTGAGAATGTCTTGGAGGCGCGTGATTCCACCTCGGTGATGGCGCCGTCGTTCATGTGGGCGATGCGGTCGGCGTAGTGGAAGACGCGATTGTCATGGGTGACGACAATGACCGCGCGCTCGGGATGCACGGCAGAGTTCGCGAGGAGATCCATCACGGCTTCACCCGTGTGGTGGTCGAGAGCGGCGGTGGGTTCATCGCAGATCAAAAGGCGTGGCTCATGCACGAGTGCGCGTGCCAGGGCCACACGCTGCTGCTGGCCACCGGAGAGCGTGCGCGGATACGCGTTGGCGCGATGACCCAGGCCCAGTTGATCCAGCAGTTCGGTCGCACGGCGCACGGCCTTGGAGCGGTTCACACCCGCGGCCAGCAGAGGGACGGCGGCATTCTCCGCGGCGGTGAGGGCGGGGAGGAGATTGTACTGCTGGAAGACGAAGCCAAGGTTCTGCCGGCGGAACACGATCTGATCGCGCGGACTGAGGGCGGACCAGCGTTCTCCAAACAAGGTGACTTCGCCGTCGCTGAAATCCAGCAGGCCCGCGATCACGGAGATGAGCGTGGTCTTTCCACAGCCGCTTGGTCCTACGAGAAAAGTCATTTCACCAGGGGCGGCAGTGAAGTCGACGCCACGCAGGACATCGACCTTCGCCTCGCCCGTGCCGAAGGACTTGCGGATTCCTTCGCAACGGACGGCAGGTTCGGTTTCCACCAATGAGTGCATAAAGGTTTGTGAAGGCATGTGCATGGTCATGGTCGCATTCATTCATCCCCGGAAGACGGTGGCGGGCTCCAGCACGAGCACGCGGCGGAGGCTGGCAATGCTGGCCAGCAGCACCACGGTGAGCATCAGCACGCCCACGCCCGCAGCGCTCTGCCACAGCAGCACGAAGTGACGGGTGGCGACCTTGTGGCTGGTGATTTCGAAGAACGTGGCACCAAGCGCGGTGCCAATCGCAAAGCCGACGAACCACACGATGAAGGCCTGCAGCAGGATCATGCCGAGCAGCCGTGCATTCGTTACCCCGATGGCCTTGAGCGCACCGAACTGCTTGAGGTTTTCAACCGTGAAAAGGTAGAAGGTCTGCCCTGCCACCACGAGTCCCACCAGGATGCCCACACCGATGGTGATGCCGAAATTCACCGGGATGCCGGTGTTCTTCATGTAGTAGCCCACACAGTCCCACATGAACTGCAGCGTGGTCCGCGCCTTCAGTCCCGTGGCGGTGCTGATGCGAGTGGCGAGCTCTTCGGGGGTCACGCCTGGCTTGGCGCCCACGAGCACATAGGAGAGTTGCTGGCGCTGGCGTCCCTGGAAGTTCAACGCCTCGCTGTAGCGCGCGTGGATGATGGGGAAGGAGACAAAGGCAGGTAGTGCATCCGAGATGCCCACGATCTCCACGCGATTGTCATTGAGCTCCAGTGTCTGTCCCAGCTCCAGCGGACGACCGGGGAAGAGCATGAGGTACCCGGCTTTGTCGATGATGATGGAGTTCGGATTGCGAAGGTCCTCCCACTTGCCCAGCAACATGTTGCGCGGTGCACCGAGGAGCGTCGCTTCGTCGATGCCCAGCACGGTGCAGGCGGCGAAGGTGCCATCCACCGTGCGTGCCACCGGCGTCCCTTTGAAGAGGCGCACCGCATAGTCCACGCCTTCCACACCGCGCACGCGGGCGAGGTCGGTGTCCTTCAGGGGTTTGGTTTCGTCAAAGTAACGGGTGCGGGGATCCATGACCCACACGTCCGCATCCGCCACATCCAGTATCTGGTGGCCCGTCCGCTTCATCAGCCCTGCGAAGATCGACGTCTGGTTCTGCAGCAGGAAGGTGGAGAAGGCGATCGCGAAGATGAGCCCGATGTACTTGGCCCGATCTCCCACCAGCATGCGAAAGGCGACGAAGTTCATGTCTAAATCGATGAATGAGATTCAATAAATGACTGGAAGTCAGTTTTGGGCCAAAAAAAGGGACTACTTGGCTTTGAACCAGTTCGACTCGGGAAAGATCTCGTCATGGATGCGCTTGTCAGAGGAGGCGTAGTCGAAGTCGCGGAAGAGCGGTTTCCAACCCATGCCATCCAGTACGAGGTCCTGGTTCACCCGGACAATCGTCGCGGCGTCCTCGATCCCGGCCAGCACCCGCAGGTCATGTACCTGGGTCATGATGTGACTGCCCATGGTCATGGCAATCAGGGAGAAGGCCTGTAACTCCGTGGTCATGTGGGGTGAGGGAGGCAGGTCACCGCTGGTCTGGCCATCGATGATGGCCTTGTGCACCGTGCGAAAGCACCGCCCCCCCTCGACGGCGTGCTTTTGCCGCTGGGCCTCCGAGGCCTTTTCCCAGAAGGAATCACTCTTCAGCATGAGCTCCGCGCTGAAGTAGTTCGGATACGTGAGCATGAACTCCACACAGGCATAGCCGATGGCGCGGATGCGTTCCCGACTGCCACCTGTGAACTTCAGCGCACGCTCAAAGAGGTCCGCCCGATGCCGTAGCGCTCTGGTGGCCACGGCCAAGGCCAGGTCCTCCTTGGACTGGAAGTGGAGGTAGATGGTCCCCTTGGAGTACTCCACCGCTTGGGCCAGCTCGTCCAGGTTCACGTCCTGATACCCGTCACGCCGGAACAAACGCTGGGCGTGGTCGAGGATGAGTTCCTCCCTTGCCTGGCGCTCGCGTTCTTTGCGGGTAGCGGTCACAGTACCCACATTGGCAGGTTTTTGACTCTCAGTCAAATTCTTCTTTCGAGTCACAAAGTCGGCTCCTTCCTGAGGGAGAGTGCCCCGGACTTCCTACCCTTCGCCAACCACCACATCCAGAAGGGGATATTCACCAGAAAGATGAAGCACATCATCTGGTTCACCCGGAAGTCGAGCTGCATGATCAACTCCACTCCGAAGTGGAAGGCAATGATGCTCAGTCCGATGAAAAGCGCCCATGCACGGTTCCAGAGGGCAAGGAAGGCAAACAGCTCCAGCATGAACCCGGCGCCAAACGCGAGGCGGGTGACGACGTGGTGCTCTGCCAGCCACTGGGCGATGGCTGATACCTGTGGCACTGCGAGACCCTCTGGGTTGTCATAGAAGGTCTGCCGGTGGGTCTTGACGATCGACTTCGCGAGGTAGTGGCTACGGAAAAGCCAGAGCCCATCGGACTTGCTCAGTTTCGTGATGGCGGAGGTCACGTACACCGCGGCGATGGCGCACTGTGCGAAGTAGAGCTGATACCCATGGCGCACTGCATCCGCCACGGCGCCCCCCTTCTCCAACAGCGGCCGGATCCTCCACCACAGCTCGGCGACGCATTGGGCGATCAACACAAGGCCGATGATGTTGTACCCGTGGTAGGTGAAGCCCTGGGAATTCTGGAGCGTGTTGTAGCCCAGGTGAGCCAGTGTCAGCACCACGAGGCCAAGGGGATTCAGCCACTCAAGTACGTATAAGATGGCCGCGCCGATGATGAGCGGGCGGAACCACAGCATGGCATCCTCACCACCCAGGAACTCCAGCGGTATGATGCGGGCCAACCCGTTGGGTACCTCCATCTTCTCAAAGGGAAGCACCTTCCACATGCACCACACGGCGGTGATGGCAAAGAGGAGGCGCATGAGCCGCGCCTCCCAAGGTCCCACGTTCACGGGGCGGAATGCCTGGGGAGAAAGCTTGATCATCCTTCGCCAAGCACCTGGGGTTCCTCGCGGAAGGCCGCGCCGTCCTTGTAGTCCTGATAGATCAACACATTCGTGATGCGCACCTTGTCCGGCAGCGGACGCTTGCGCTTGTCTGCGAGCTCACGCAACTGCCGCATAGTTTCCGCGAACACCTTCGCGCGGATCTCTGGCGTCGCTTCCGTGGGTTCGATGTCCAGCTTGCTGCAGGTGCGGTTGAGACGCTCGGTGTAGATCTTCTTCACCTTCGCGGAACTCAGTCCGGTCATGTGCTTCACATTGATCGGATTGCCAGCGCCATCCGCCACGATCAGGTAGTCGGAAGGGTGCGGGCTGGGATCCGCATACATCGGGAAGCTGTTGAAGGGGTACGCATTCTTCACCACCCGGCACAGCAAAACGAGCACCACCATCATCATGACGGGATGAATCAGCATGCGTGCGATGCGGGACCACATGCTCATGCGGTAGTGGAGCCCGTGCAGCGGTGCAACCTCAGACTCTCTTCAGAAAGTAGTCCGCCGAGCCTCGGCGGTCAGGTGGGGCCACCATCCTCGCAAAAAGATAAAGCCGTCCCGCACCCCACAGGAGCGCGGAGGTGACTTGCCGTACCGCGACCAGCGGTCGCAGCCACAGTAGTACCAAGACTTACTGCCGTGGCGGATGGTTCAGGCCGTGGCCGTGGCTGCGACCGCTGGTCGCGGTTGGGGTGGCGCGCCCCAATACGAAAATGGCTACACTGTAACTTAAACCGCTCTAAGTCCCTCAGATTCGCTGTTCACCCCCCTTCAGCCAGTGTCCCGAGCCGGACACTGGTTTTTTGTGCCCGGCGCAGTTCGTTCATTTTGTGGGCGGCGCGCAAATTGGAGGCAAAAAAGCCGACCTTCTGCTTGATCTTAATCTACATTGAATTAGTGTGATAAACGCGAGTGACCAGCGTTGCTCGATGATTACAGCCCATCCGCATCACGGACGGCGTCGTCAGACATCAGCCAGGCACTGATCCCGAGAAGGGAAGGAGCAGGCACCCCCCCACGCACAGGCCTTCGTGCCTTTGTCGTCTGCCCCCTTCGTTCTCTCGTGAAAATCAGACCTCTCATCTCAGCCAGCCGCCGGGGCGTTGCCCTCGTGATGGTGGTGGCCATGCTGGGCCTCATCACCGTGCTGGTGCTCGCGCTGTATTCGCTTGCGGAGTCCGAACTGAAAGGCGCCCGCCACTATTCCAGCGGCCAGCAGTCCCGGCAGATCTCTGATGTGGCCGTGGACATCGTCATTTCCCAGCTTCGCAAGAGCACCACGCAAAGCGACACGGCCAACGGCCGAGAAATCTGGACCTCCCAGCCCGGTCTGGTGCGGCGCTATGCCACCACTGGAAAGTTGCAGGCCGCCTACAAGCTCTACTCGAGCTCGCAGATGGCCCTGGCAGATGAACCCAAGCTGGAGGACAAGCTGCTCAAAGATGTCCCTCCGTCCGACTGGACCGCAACGCCAGAGCGCTATGTGGATCTCAACCAGCCGGTGGTGCGGACGAATCACCTGGGCCAGCCGCGCCTCCTGTTTCCAGTGATCGATCCGCGCGCGATGTCCGGTGCGGACGACGCGGTGCACGGTTTCAAATACACCGACACCTTCATCGGTGGCAGCAAGATCCAGGGAGTGGTCACCCAGGCGGGAGACGGACAGCGCCTGCCCATGCCGGTCGAGTGGATCTATGTGTTGAAGGACGGAAGTCTGGGAACGTTGGATCCAGACAAGCGATTCACCGGTCGCGTTCCTGCCACCAAGGAGAATCCCATCGTGGGTCGCGTGGCCTTCTGGACGGATGATGAAAGCAGCAAGGTGAACATCAACACCGCGTCCGAGCCCACCTTCTGGGCGCCTCCCACTTTCTTCCATGATGAGGATGCATCATGGGCACGCTATCAGCCGGTGAATGGCGAGTTCCAGCGGTACCCCGGCCACCCGGCCACCACCGCGCTGAGCCCAATCCTTTTCCCGGAAAAGCAAATCGAGTGGGAGGACAAGGAACTCATCTACGGCCTTGTGCCCAAGATCGGACCGGGAGGCACCAAGGGCGGTACCGTCTCCTATGACGATCCCAAGATCGAAGCCGTGAACCTCAGCCAGTTCCGCAAGGAGCGCCTGTATGCGAGCCTCGATGAATTCCTCCTGAAGGAAGATCGCACGCAGAATGACTTCGGTGCTGCAGATGTGGGGCCTGACAAGCTGCAACGCACGGGCTTCTTCCTCACGGCGCGCAGTCGCGCGCCGGAGTCGAATCCATTCGGCCTTCCGAAGATCGCTACATGGCCGGGGAACTATCGTGGCCCGGAGTATCGCAGCAAGTACGACACGGTGATCGCCTTCTGCGCCACCCTCGCGAAGCTCGGTGGGAAGAGGCAATACATGTTCCAGCGCGGCTATGCGGACTCTCCGACCATGGATGTGACCCAGGCGGATAACCAGGCGCTGCTGAACTACCTGCTGAACCAATGGCAAAAGCCGGTGCCCGGGTTCTCCGACGACGCGAAAAAGAACTTCAACACCAAGTACGGCGAAGACCTGCCTCAGATCCTCGTGGAGATCTTCGACTACATCCGTTCCGTCAATCTTCATGACGGATACCTGGCCGATCCCAGCGACAAGCCGGCGAATACCACCGCGAACTTCATGCTCGGATATCAGGGTTCGTACACACGCCCGATCAAGTTCAAGACCTTCACCGATCCGCGGTTCATCCATACAGGCGCGGATGCGGAAACGGGCGAGCCGGTGGAGCACGAGTTCCTGGCCTTTCCCGGTCACGGCCAGGTCACCCCCTCCGTGTGGACGCGCAATGGAAAGAGCTATGAAGGCATCGCGCGCTTTCCCACCATCACGGAGGCTGGTCTGCACTTCATCTGCGCTGCGGACAACACCAACGATCCCAACAATCCCTTCGCCAAGGTGTCGGCAGCCATTGGCAAGCCGGGTGGCGGCAGCGCTCCCAAGCTCCGGCCGAAGGCGAATGATCCCACCGATCGGTGGTATTCCAACTTCCCGCCCAATCCTGTTGGCAAACCCTACGGTCCGGATGTGAATCATCCCGGATACCAGAAACCAAACTGGAACTGGCAGTTGGAGCCGAACAAGCCACTGCCTCCGGGCAAGCGCCGTATCCAGGCCCGCTTCCTGTTGGAGTTTTTCATTCCGGCTGCGGGGTACACCATCATTGAGCCGGAGTTTTCCGTGAAGGTGAAGGGGCTGAAGAACTTCAAGATCGTGCATCCCAATGGCACGCAGACGCAGCTCTTCCCCAATGAGGATCTCGTCGTGCGCACCGGTCGCCGCGCCACCCATGTGGGAAACCAGGAAACCGGCGGCTATGGACTTGGGCTGAAAGGATTCCTCCGTGAGCGCGAGGCACCTGCGCGTGCGCCGATGCCCGCGGACAACCAGTGGGGCGCGGTGCCCTGGCAGGTGAAGCCCTCCTCGGACACGCCAGCTCCTCTCAGCGTGCTGAACTACGATCTCATCAGCAATTTCGTCGACATCGAAGTGGGTGAGGATGGCTCCATCCCGATGCTAATCACCGGAGCCAATGTCGAACTTGAGATCTACAGCGGGCACCTGGGCAAGATCGTGGCGCTTCCTGAGATCGCCGCCACACGTGTGCAGACGCTGCAGCTCAATTTCCCCTCGAACACGGTGAAAGCTCCGACGCTGGTGCGTGTGCCCATCGAGGCCATCACCAATGCGAAGGGCAAGGTCACGGACCCCGAGGTCGAGGCGCCGTATTGGTGGACCTTCTACGGCAAAGGTTGCATGGGCTTCGATGTCGACAGCCTGAAGAAAGGTACTGCCCAGGTGATCGGCGGGCGCTTCTGGGGATCCAACTCCGAGCCCCAGGCCAGCAACCAGCTTCGCCGGGGGGCATTCTTTTATGGCTTTGATCCGGACATCGCCGGGGCGCCGCGTCCCTTCCGTCCAAAGCTCACGCCGAACAAGCCGGCGGTGGGTGAAGAGGCCGAGGGCAGCGATGTCGTGCAGACCATGCTTATCAAGCACGGCGACTACCGTCTCACCGCGGCCTCGCCCGTGGTGGACGCCAGCCAGTGGAAGCCTCACCGCAACTGGGGCTCGCGCAGGCTTGCGCATAACTTCAGCAACTTCGTCTCCCAGCAGATGCCGGGTTATGACTATGGTGGAAACACGGATTACGAAAACCGCCTCGTGCCAAACAAGGCCGGAGATGCTGGACAGAAATATGCGAACAACCGGATTCCCGATTTCCCTTTCTTTACCGAAGCGGCGAGCGCGGCGCACAGCACCTGGGATTTCGACAATGGCACTGGCCCCGCGCGTGACGGTCCCTACATCAACAAACCCGATGAAGGCAATCTGAACAGCAAGAATGGACTCGCCTATTTTGTAGATGCCGGGAAGCAGCAATCCATGGGGGAGAACTTCTTCTCGCCGAACCGGCAGATCCCTTCCCCGGCGGTCCTCGGATCCCTGCCCACGGGAGTGAAAGCAGGCAAGCCGTGGCGCACCTTGCTCTTCCGTCCGCAGGAGGGACATCCCGGTGGCTCGCAAGCAAATGGCGGGCAGGATCCTCCGGATCATCTCTTCCTTGAGTTCTTCTGGATGCCGGTGGTCGAGCCCTACGCGATCAGCGAACCCTTCAGCACGGCGGGCAAGATCAATCTCAACTACCAGATCTTCCCTTTCACAAACATCCGTCGCGCGAGCGGGCTGCACGCTGTGTTGGAAAAGGAACGTCTCACAGCCGTGAACAAGGGGGACATGTCCGACTACAAGGCATGGCCTGTCGCGGGGAACAACGAAACATTCTGGAAGGAGCAGGATGGGAAGACCTGGCATCGCAAGCTGGACATCGAAGCCACGCTCAAGCAGTTCGATCAGCGCTTCAATGTCGGCAGGGCCTTCATCACCCCGAGCGAGATCTGCGATATCCACCTCATCCCGGTGGGTGTGGAGAGCGCGGAGGACATGCCGGACTTCTGGGCGGACCATCGTCTTACGGGTGACAACACCCGCGAGCGCCCCTACGCGAATATCTATCCACGCCTCACCACGCGCTCCAACACCTTCAAGGTGCACTACGTCGCACAGTCCATGGTGAAGGCGCGCTCCACCGCCCCTGATGTGGTGGACAACGAAGTGGACAAGATCACCAGCGAGCACCGCGGTTCCACCGTGATCGAGCGCTACCTCGACCCCGCGCAAAAGAACCTGCCCGACTTCACCTCCGGAGTCACCACAGACACACTCGACCAGTACCACCAGTTCCGCGTCATCGAGACCAAGAAGTTTGGGTCGTAACGAAATCGAAAAACAAAAGCCTTCATCCCCCAACGACAAGACATGCAATCGAACCTGAACCGACTGAAGTCCCGCTTGCTCCAGGGCTTCTCCCTGCCTGAAGCCACCATCTCCATCGCCATAGCGGCGCTGGGGCTGACCTCCCTGCTGGGCTTTTTGCCGCAGAGCATGCACACCCTCAAGCAGGCAGGAGACATCGCCACGGAGACCCGTATCACCGAGCAGATCCTCTCCAGCATCTCCAATTCCGAATGGGTGGATGCCTCTGGCAACGACGTGCTCACGAATGAATACCAGGGCAAGCGGTACTACTTTGACGACCTCGCCGT
Source organism: Roseimicrobium gellanilyticum (assembly GCF_003315205.1). Taxonomy (NCBI): domain Bacteria; kingdom Pseudomonadati; phylum Verrucomicrobiota; class Verrucomicrobiia; order Verrucomicrobiales; family Verrucomicrobiaceae; genus Roseimicrobium; species Roseimicrobium gellanilyticum. The sequence goes on from NZ_QNRR01000005.1 coordinate 105,166, forward strand.
GGAGCTCGACTCCAAGAATCCCGGTGACTGGGTGTCCTATGTCGCTGAGGTGGAAGTCCCGCAGTCAGACATCTCGCTTCCTGCCACGAGCCCGGTCCCGAACAATGGTGATTCCGATCCCTACCTGCGTCGTGTGGTGGTGAAGGTGGGTAATGCCAACAGCACCCAGTTCAGCTTTGACGATGCGCCGGCGTCGACCTTCCGCACCTACGCATCCGTGGTTTCGCGTTCAGGAAAATGAGAGCGCAGCCATTCCATCGTGCGAAAGCTTCCGGCTTCACCCTGCTGGAAATCATGATCTCCACCGTGATCGTGTCCGTGATCATGCTGGTGTGCGTCACCGCGCTGGATCAGACACAACGCACCTGGAAGTATTCGCAGGCGAAAGTGGAGCAGTTCCGTGAAGCCCGCCTCGCCTTTGAAGCCATCACCCGACACATCTCACAGGCGACATTGAACACGTACTGGGACTATCACTATGCGGAAACAGGCACGAATGAGGCGCCGCCTGATGCCGCCGTGCAGCCCAGCGCGTACGTGCGCTTTTCCGAGCTTCAATTCCGCACCGATCAAACCATCAACCTCCTCGGAGCGACCACCACCCCCGCGGATCACCCGGGACATGCCGTTTTCTTCCAGGCGCCTCTCGGACTTTCGCAGCAGCATCGGGAGTTGGGCACCCTGCTGAATGCGCGTGGCTATTTCATCGAGTTCGGCAGTGATGTGAAGGATCGCCCTCCGTTTCTCGGTCAGCGTGGCATCGCAGAAAAATTTCGTTACCGCCTCATCGAATACCGCCCGCCTTCCGAGCGCGCTACCAGCGCGCCTGCATCCACTGAGCAGGGGAACACGGTGTACGTGAAGCCGGATGAATGGTTCCGCCAGGATCTCGCGACTTCATCGGAGCCACTGGCGGACAACATCATCCTCCTGCTCGTGTCTCCGCGTGTATCGGAGGCCACCGCAAAGGCTGCCAATCGGAATGTGTCATGGGTCGCCCCCAGCTACCGGTATAACTCACTCGATACAGACAACAGCACGACCACGGTGGAGCCCGTCCAGCTCAATGAGGACGGCTCGGCGAAACAAGGCACACAACACCTGTTGCCACCCCTCGTGCAGGTGACTCTCGTGGCGCTGGACGAGCCCTCGGCACAACGTCTGGCAGAGCAGCACCGTGACAAGCCCGTGGATCTTCTGGCCGAAGCCAAGTCCACCTTCACGGAAGCGGCTTTCTACGAGAGGGATCTCGGAAGGTTGAAGGACCACCTCTCCGCCCAGCGGCTGAATTACCGCGTCTTCACCGCCGCCGTCGCCATGCGCAACGCGCGCTGGGATGGACGCGAATAGCCCAAGCCACTTCATGAAGACCCATCGCGCATTCAAGACCACCGGCACGGCAGGATTCACCCTGATCGAAATGCTCGTGGTCATCGTCATCCTCGGCTTGCTCATTGCGATCAGCGCCCCGGGGATTGATGGCATTCTGCGCTCGACACGGCTGAGTGCGGCTGCCGATGACGTCCGCAACTTTCTCTCCAGTGCCCAGCAACTCGCCGTGGCGCAGAATGTGGAGGTGGAGGTGCGGCTCTACGAATCCGTCAGCGGCACCGCGGTGGATGACACCCCGCGTGTGCGTACGCTGCGGACTCTCGTATTGCGCACCAGCGACATTGGTGTCGAGGGAGACTACAAGCCTGAGGGCGTGGCATTGAAACTCGACGACTCGATGGCCATCAGCAGCGAGACGCAACTCACGTCACTGCTTGGGAGAGCCTTCAAGTCAGCGGGCACAAATGAAGAGGGCAGGTACGTCTCCTTCCACTTTTTCCCAGATGGCTCGACCGATTTGCCGTCCACACAGGCCTGGTTCCTCACGATTCTGGAGGCGAAGCATGCCTCGCAACAGAATGCACCGGCGAATTTTGTGACCATCCAGGTCCACCCTACCAGCGGCAAGCTGCGGACCTTCCGGCCCTGATTGCGCCGACGGAGCCACCCGGATGTCGGCAAATGTTGCAATCCCTCCTGGCCGCTTACGTCGTGCCATGAGTATGCAACATCTTGTTCACCTTGGCACGATTGTTTCATCCATGGGGCTTCCGGTATCATTGCGAAGTCATGAAATCGACACCTTCACCCTTTGCCCAGGCAGTCCCTGCGGGCCCCACCCTCACGGCCCGCGCCGGATGGATGCTCCTGGCCTGGTCCTTCTACATGTGCTGGCTGGGCGTGAGCAGCGTGGGGCGCGTGCGTCTGCGGATGCACCACTGGCGTCACAGCCACAGCCATCGCCTTGCTGAGGCATCCTGAGGGAAGCAGCCAGCCAACCTGCAGATCGGCACGCGTGATCCTCACGTTTCCCCGCCCTGCCTACCCAACCTCGACCACCGTCCCCGAATTCAAAAAAGGGGAGTGGTCGTTTTTGCTTTGATGCGCATCTGCGAACTTCGGAACTGAGTTCAGCAAGATGGTGCGCGGGGAGGGGATCGAACCCCCGACCAACTCGGTGTAAACGAGCCGCTCTACCGCTGAGCTACCCGCGCGGTATCTGGATGGGTGCCTACAGTGCGTGTCGATGAGCTTCGCGCAAGCTGAATTGCGAGGTGTGTGAGGGTCATTCCTTCTGGGGCGGGTGCTGAATAACCGGTTTGACCGGGCCTTCGATCTTGTAGGAGTGCTTCCGTTCCTTGCCATTTTCCATCCAGACCTCGTCGAACTCGACGGAAATCCAGGCGTAGAACCTGCGTCCGGGATGGACCTCAAGGGACTTGGCCCGCATGGATTTTTTTGTGATGCGCCAGGTGAGTGGAGGAGTTGGCGAAGGGTACACCGCGTTGAAGGAACAGGTGAAGTTGGCGGTCTTTGGGTCCACATCCACCGTCAGGGAGCTGGCGTGGGCAGGGACACCACCGTGGATGAAGAGCGCCACACCGCCGTGCTCGGTGGATTTGGTTTCGCAGAAGGACATGAGGTGCTCTCCCTGATGGGTCGAGGTACACGCGGAGGTGTGCTCCAGAAGAATCAAATCCTCTTCGTCGATGCTGCCATCCATGGTGTCTTCGAGTCCTTCATCCGGATTTCCCGTGATGTGCCACGGACGGGAGGTCTCCAGGGAGGTGAAGAATTTGAATGTGAGCTCCGGGGCTACCTGAACCTTTGCGGCTATCATATCCTCGCAGGCATCCTTCGGCGCGGGGATGGGGGTGGGCGGGGGCTCTGCCTGGCTGACGGAGCAGCAGGCCAGCGACCACACCAGCCATGCGGCGGCAACGCCCGTGATTGGTTTGTTCGGGAGGCTCATGGGCATGGCGATTCGGCTGGGATGCTAGCGTGGGAGGGGGGAAGGCACCGTCAAAACCCTGTAAAATATCCCTGCTTTCACACCATCTTCGGCCGGATCCGCAAAACGAATCTGTCACACCCCGTTAGCACCAGACATCCAGTTGCGATTCAGGTGCTTCCTCCAATGCTCGACATTGTCGCGGGTGCGCCTATCGTTCTGACCGACCCTTTTCCATGACGCTCGAACAGTTCCTCGGTAACCGCTACCGCCTCATTGCGCGCCTTCCCGCGCTTGGTGCCACGCACCAGCGCTATGCGGTGCAGGCGTCGAATGGCACGCCGGACTACCTGGTGCTGAGTTACTGTGACTATGCCAAGCCGCTGAGCATGGATTCCCTGGCCCAACAGCGCCGGGCGGTGGAGGTGATGATGCGCCCGCCTGTGGGATTGCTCTGCCGGGTGACGGACTTCCAGCTCAAGCCGGACCACCAATGGACGGTCTCTGAGTACCCGGGCGACTACAGCCTGCGGGAGTTGCTCCAGCAGCGTCAGTCCCTCACCATGGAGGAGGTGGAGGCCTTCCTGCGCCTGCTCACGGAGGCTTGTGAGGCCGCTACCGCGCTGGGTTGGCCTCGCCTGCAACTGGAGGCCGGGCACCTGTATCTGGATGCTCGCTTGGGCCTGCCCCGCATCCCCGCGCCAGACGTGCCGGCGTTTGAAAATGCCGGCTCGGACGTGACGGATATGGATCCCATGGCGACCATGCAGTTCAGCGCCGCCGCCTTGCGCGCTGCCCTGGTCGATCCCGTGCCGAAGGACACGCACGAGTATGTGCTGCCCTTGGCAGCGCTCGCCTGTGACCTGCTCGGCCAGCCCCAGCACATGCGTGGGGGGAATGCCCGTTACCAGCCGGTGCCCCAGCTCACCTCCCAGCAGAATGTCCTCCTGCGCCGTGCGCTCACCAGCGAGGGCCGCGCCGGATTTGGCTCGGCCAAGGCGTTCATGGACGAGTTCTTCGGGGTGTCGATGCAGCCCAGCATCGCCGCGCATACCGAGCGCTTGCGGACCCTCACCGTCCCTTCACATCGCTCTGCCACCGGTCCTGTGCCCGCGGCACCGCCTCCCCCTGCCGGGATGTCCGGCGCCTTCACCACGGGCTCGCATGCCCCAGGCTCATTCCTCACGGCCCTCATCTCCACTTCCAGCAGTCCCGCTTCCTCGTCGCCGCCTCCGGTGGCGGGTCCAGCATCCACTAGTGCGGAGCAGCCGGTGAGTTTCGATGCCGTGACGGTGAAGCGCACCGGACCGCCCCCGCTGCCCGCCGCCAAGCCAGCAGGTCCCAGCGTGGCCGTCCTTGCCGTGACTGCGGCGGACCGCGAGAAAGCCCTGTCCCTGAGCCCGACGCTCCGCATCCGCCTCGTGCCGGACAGTGAAGAGGCACCCATCTTTGCCCTTGTGGGTGAGGAAAATGTGGTACTGGGCCGTTCGGCGAGCGATGCGGACTTCATCGCGCAGTTCCGTCCGCGTTCCAACATGAATGACGCCCGCTCACGCCGCGTCAGCCGTGCGCAGGCACGCGTACAGCTCCAGGATGGCAAGCTGATCGTCGAGGAGAGCGATGCGGTGAATCCCACGGTGCTGCAGGATGCTCCCATTCCCGGATTCGCCGAAGTGGAACTCCCGGTAAATTTCCTGTTGGCCGGTGAGTTTCCTATCGAGGTCCGCGCCATTGCCACGGAATTTGTCCTGGGGCGCGAGGTGCAGGATTGGTCAGCGCCTGAGGGTGAAGACGGCAAGCTCCACGGCGCAGTGATTCTGCGACCCGGCGGAAGCGGGGTGCTCTTGTGCGAGGCGGCCATGGTACTGAGCGACGTAGGCATCCATTTCTCCAAGTCGGGCCGCCCCTGGTTGCGGGCTGATTCTGCCGCTCATCCGGTGGCCAGAATCCAGCGCTTCGCCGGGCAGTTCTGGTTTGAGCCAGTGGAGGCCAGCGTGGTGGCGGTGGCCACAGGTGCGGATTTGCGCAGCAAAACAAACGAACTGATTTTGCTTACCGATGGGGCGAAGGTCCGGCTGGGGCCATACGGCTACACAGTGCAGACCTACAACCTGACGACAGCCAACGCGTCGGATGCGTCCCAGGCTGCCTGAGCACTGGGTTGGGCAAATGCCACGAGTCAGCGTTCTGGTGTCGATGGCGATGGCGGTGGTGCGGCACTACTGGAATCGGGCGCGGTAGGCTTTTCCACGAGGTACAAGTTCTTGGGCAATCCTTCCTTGGAGAGGATGGTCGTTTCCAGGTAGTGGCTCTGGGTTGTCTGCAGTGGCAGATCGCTGACGAGATACCTGGTTCTCTTCCAGATGAGCGGAGTATTGGCACCCCAGTAGGGCAGGCGATAGATGCGCGGAAAGTCTTTGCTCCCCCGTGCCGGTCCATCTTCATAGTAGTACCGCAGGGTGGGGTAGTAGTTGGGGATGACACTGACCTCCTCACGCTTGGGATTCAGCTTGTCGAGAAAACGGATGAGTTCGGGCACATGAGTCCACGGTTTCCGATCGTGCCTGATCATCAGCACGCAGGCCACGGTGATGGCGCAGGTGAGAGCCAGGGGTTCGAAACGTGCGAAACGCACACGGGAGGTGTCCTTGCGCTCAACCAGCGCCAGCAAATCAGCGGCAACGCGTACGAGAGTGACCGCGGAAAGAGCCTGCAGGTAGTTGCCCCACTTCATGGCCACGGCCCAGGGATGCCATTTCCAAACGGCCGCCGTGATGATGATGGTGAAAAGAGCCACCAGGTACTGCGGTGCCAGTGGTTGCTCGCTTCCAAGTGGGGCACGCTGGCCCCGTCGGCGCCAGATCTTGCGTGAGAGCACCAGCAGGGGAATGACAGTAAGAGGCCAGGCGATGGGATGAAACAGGTTGGTCATCACCTTTTCAGTCGTGGCATGTGATGCCTTGAACACATCCAGATACCGCACCAGAGCACCGTTCTCCCAGGAGATGCGGTCACGGTATTGTGGGTAGAAGCCAAGCCAGAGCACCAGCACACCCAGCACCACCATGGGGAGGACGAACCACGCGATGGGCGCCAATCGCGCGCTGAGCGTTTTTTTCTCCAGCAGGCAATACGTCGCGAACGCACCGGTCACGGCCATCGCTACAAGGACGAAACTGTATCTCGACCAGAAGAAGAGGCCGATCACCAGTCCGCCGATGAGCAGGGCATTCCGCCGCCTATGTGTGAGCACGACGTCCAGCGTCAGACACGCGATGACAATGGCGGCGAGCTCCATGCTGTATGCTCGTGCTTCATTGGCATGGTCGCGTAGCACGGGATAAACTGCCGGCACCAGTCCCGCTAGGAGGGCAAACTTGAAACTGCGCCTCCACCGCCAGCCGAGCCATGCCAGACATCCGGACCCGAGTGCAAAGAACAGCAGCGGAAGCAGGCGCTGCCATTCCAAGGTGCGAGACATCATGAGCCAGAAATGCAGCAGGATGCTGTAGCCACCCGGATCCAGGTTGCCGCGCGCATTGTGGTGCATCACGTCCGCCACATTCCCGGGTTTCTGAAAGGGAGGAGAGAACGCGTCGATGCCTCTGGAGATCCAGTATTGGACAGACTCGTCATACCAGAGACCTTCAAAGCGCAGGCAGCGCACGACAAAGAGGGTGGCTGACACCAGGGCCAGCAGCAGCAGGGCGAGATTCCACACGGAGATGCGACCGCCCAGCCACGGCTTCCTGTGGCCGGGAGAGGAAGGGGAAGTGTTCTCTGCGCCGTGGATCATGGGGCGGGCTTTGATTTTTTTCCTATGGCGGTTCCCGACCATGGAGGGGCGCTCCTGGCCAGATGGCGGAAAAAGAACGAGTCAGAGGCGCCCATGTATTGCCCGATCAAATAAAACTGCTTTTTTCCATCAAGTTGTTGCTGGAAGAGATCGGGGTGCAGCTTGTAATCCGAAAGGTAATACAGGTGCCACTGTCGTTGCGCCAGACGCTGGCCGGTGACGCGCAACATGTTGACGGGGTTGAGGGCGCCAATGATGAGCAACCCGATCAAGGCAGGTCTGGCCCAGGCGGAGGCGGGACTTTTTATTGCCGCCCTCGGAGCGCTCAAGACGTGGAGCACCAGCACCTGCAGCACGAAGAGCGCTGGAATGCACACCCGCATGACCAGATCATTGAAGTGCCCGTAGTGAACCCAGGGCAGCAGCAGGAGACACGCACTTGCGCTTGCCAGAAGGGCCACGTCGGTCCGGTGCCTGTCAGGCAGTGTTTTGAAAAGAAGAAATGCCAGTAGGCCAAACTCCAGCAGCAGCGTGAGGAGGTACAGCACCGCGAACTCGTCCCTGGAACCGTGGCTTAGCGCGAAGTAGAAGTCCCCCTTGGCAGTGATCTTCCGCGACGGGTAGAACTCAGAAGGCAATTCGTAAGGTGTGAACTTCGAGGCGAAGTAGAGCACCAGAATCAATCCCAGGAAAAGTGTGGGTCCATTCCGCCAGGTGCATTGGGCCGCCAGCCATGCCCGCCAAAGGTTGCGATGCCAGACAAGCCATCCGGCATAGACCAGAGCCAGACCAATGGTGATGAAAGGTGACCAAAGCATGCTGAGCACCATCAGACCCGCGGCGTGATAGGCTTCCGCATCCTTGTGCAAACCGTGAATCAAGAGCGCTGTGAGCAGCCATCCCGCGATTGCTTGATGAGGCACATAGGCGATGAGGGTGAGGTTGGCGGGAAACACCCAGCGCTTGGACCACCATTCCATGTCAAAATTCCCCTGCCACGGACGGGCGTTCAGAGCGCCAGGCGACACCATGGCGCCGATCAGATCGCCACCGGAGAAGAGCAACAGCACCAGCAGGACAATCCACCAGCGCGCCCCTGAAAGCGCCACGAGCCAGAAACACGCCAGGGCGCATCCGGCGATGGTCCACAGCCAGAGAGTGGTGTTGGCAGCGGTCCACCCAAACGCATGGCCCACCAGGGCCGCAGGCAGGTAGTATGCCACGTAGTAGGTCAGCGACACTGTATCCTTCGTGGTGTGATACATCACGGGCCACGGATGATCCATGAGATCCCGGAGAATGGCGAGGTGTTTGGCCCAATCCCAGTTCTGGATGCCGAACCCGCCGGCGCCCTGGGTGGACACCACCAAAGCGATGGTCACCACCAGGAGTGCGCCATGCCACCAGCGCCATCCTGACGGCATCCGGCAGACCTTGTGCCCATATCCGAGTGTCGCCACCATGGCAAAGGCAGAGATGGTGCCGAGGCACGCCCAGAGCGGCTGCAGCCAGCCGGAGAGGAACAGCAACACCGGCAGTGTCAGGTAACTCAGGCTTGCCCATACCAGCCAGCGGGGGACAGCGTGCTTCTCCACGGTCGGGCAATCAAGGCTGCCACCACTGGTGCCGGTGAATGCCATCATGACAGCACAAGACTTGAGTGCCTCGCCAGGCGGAGCAGGAACGGTTGGGGCGAATGGGAGGGAGGTTCCATGATGGAATGGAGTCTGGAATCTGCCTCGCTTTGCACAAAATCCGCCTGTCAGCAAGAAACTCAGGAATCAGCTCATCGGGGGACAAAATCCCGCTTCGCCTTTGCGACCCTTGACTTGCACAGGCATCAGGAAGTTGTTGGGTGCGGTATCACCTCTCCCGCATTTTTATGTCTATTGAGAACCAGGACACGTTGCGCCCCAGAATCACCGCATATGAAGTCGGTGCGGAAATGGCTGGCTGGACCATCACTCCGGCCTCGTACCAGCGCCAGCTGATGGATGATACGCCCGGGCGTGGTGCCTATCGCTGCCTGCCGCTCAGCATGGCAAACCAAGCCGGATGGTTTGTCCACTGTGCGTTCGGCTTCACCGCAGTGTGGAATGGAGAAGTCGACTCCAGTGGGATCACGTTGGACTTTCCCGAGGAGACTCGGGAGAAGGCCTCTGCCTCAATCCTTTCGCACTTTGGCTGCGGCATCATCACTTTCCGGCTTCCCTTCTTGTTCCGCACGCCTCCCGGAGTCGGACTGCTCGTTCGTGGCGCGCCGAATTGGCCGCTGGTGAATTTCCATCCGCTCGAAGGCCTGGTGGAGACGGACTGGAGTTCCTCCACCTTCACGATGAATTGGAAGATTCTGGAGCCGGGGCGCGAGGTGCGTTTTGATCCGGCCACTCCTGTCTGTTTCATCCAGCCCTTTGACATGGACCTGCCGGAGAAGCTCGAAGCGCACCGTATGCCGGTGAAGAATGATCCGGAAATTGAAAAGCGGTTTTGTGAGTGGCGGAAAAGCCGGAGCGAATTCATGAATTCGGAGGTGCAAAAGCGCGGTGGCTGGCAAAAGGACTACTTCCAAGGCGTCGACACGCAAGGCAATGAGACTGAGGTGCATCGAACAAACTTCCGCCTGTCAAAATTTCCAGACTGAGGACGCTCTCCACCCTGGCACTGGGCGTTTTGCAACAAACCTTTACAAAATGGGTTGCGCGAGACGGGTCTGGAAGCAAAAATCCCCGCCAAGCTGGCTGCAAGAGGAATGGGCCTCTTGTGGTACGAACGGCGCACTTAACCCCAACATTGAACACACATGTCCACTGTACCTCCGCCCCCCCCTCCGCCGATTCCGCCACCTCCGGTGCCGTAAATTGGTGATCCGCTAAAGACTTTAGACTCCCGGCAGTCCCGTTGTGTGCATGCACAACGGGACTGTCATTTTCTGAAAATGAACTGCGCAGCCAGGGGAATTCGCCTCAGGGTTCGCGGAGCCACCAGCGCTTCAGAAAGGAAGGCATGCGTTGGGTCAGTTGCTTCCAACGTCGTTGTTCCTCCTGCAAACGCAGTTTGAGTTTTGCCACCCTTCCGCGGGACGTTTGCGCCTGTTCACGGAGTTGTTTCACACGTCCCTCGGCACCTTTGATCAATGGACCCAAGGTCGCGAGATAACTGCTGATGGCTCTGTTTTCGGCAAGGGCGTCCGGTGGCGGGGCAGTGGTCCAGGTGGCGAGGACTTCTGTGTAGAGTGCCTCAAGTTGCGTGCAGGTTCCATCGAAGCTGTACCGTGCTCTCACGCGTCGTGTCACCTCGCTGGCTTTGCCAGGATCAAAGCTCCGAATCTCTTTCTCCACGCGCTTCACCTCCATGGGAAAGATGTCTCCGGGAACGGTGAAGTTCCTGCGACCCCATGCCTCGAGTGATTCTGGATTGATGATAGGCCCACAGCCACGCACGCTGCACGGCATCACGGCGCAACCACATGCCATCGCTTCCAGTGCGGAGCGACCAATGGCAAATACCAGATCGTACTCGGGAAGCACGTCTTCGGGAGCGGTAATGGCGTTCCCGAAAGGTGCGCCCAGTTTGTCCAGGTGAGTGCCTGCGCGCTCACAGGCCTGCTGGATCCGGCTCACATGATGTGCGGGGATGAACGCGTTCCCATACAGCAGGGCACGGCGGGGCCTCTGACAGAGCTGTCGGACGTTGCGAAATCTGCCCAGGTGCACCGAGTTGGGCAGGATGCAGATGTCTTCTTGAGGCCTTCCTGCTTCCACGGCGAGCCAGTGCCTCATTGCTTCCGCCATGCCCACATATCTGGCGATGCGGGGATGCCGGGGAGGCCGCTCCTGCCAGGGGCCGTAGCCGTGGCAGTGGTAGATGGCGGGAGCAGAGGGAAAGGCGCAGAGCGCCGTCATGGTGGCGAGGTGATGCTGGCCATGAATCACCTCCGGCACGAACGCACAGGCTTGGGGAGACTCCAGCACGGCGACACCTTGAGCCTCCAGCGCGGCGCTCACGGACCCGCGCAGCCAGGCGTAGACCGCCACCGTATGGCCGCGTTCCTGAAGGGCTATGGCCAGATCGCTGATGAACACCTGCGTGCCACCGCGCACTTCATGAAGCTCGTCATTGGTGAGCAGGAGTTTCATGTGGGCAACGTGCCGTGCTCGTCCCGGATCTCCAGCACCTCTCGCAGAACACGAGTGAGGTGGGCCGTTTCGTCCTGGCGAATCATCGAGAAGGAAATGACCACCACGTCACCAGGCTGGCACCAGCGACGGATGGACGCTTCCATGGCCGGCAGACTCGGGGCTGCGACAGCTTGCACCCCCAGGGTTCTCAGCCGACGGCAAAAGCCCGTGGTGGAGAAAGGCCGGGCGTAGGAGTGCAACTCCACGGGGGGGCTCGCGATGACCAGGTTTGCGCTGGCCGCCACGCTCCCCGGAAGTGCTTGAATCCAGGGGCCGCGAGCACCCCCTGTGTACCTCGGTTCGAAGAGCAGGACGATCCGGCGTGAGGGGTGGCGGCTGCGCAGGGCGTCCAGGGTTGCCCGGAGTGCCAGGGGATGATACGCCTCGTCCGTGTAGATGCGGGAGCGCATTCCTTGGGCCACCAAGTCAAGGCGGCCTTCCACGCCGGGAAAGGTCCGCAGCGCCTGTGCAGCTTTCTTCGGAGTGACTCCGGCATGCTGCGCCATCACAGTCGCCAGGGCGGCATTGCGCGCGTTCATTTTTCCGGGGAGGGACAGGGCAAATGGAACCGTACCCAGCCGAAACGTGATGCCGGAAGCGGTTTCGTGAAATTCTTCGATCCGGATGTCCGCACCCTTGGCGAAGCCCACGGACGTGATGGGAGTCGGCGTCAGACCAGCCAGGGTGGCGACTCCGGGATCGTCTGTGTTGATGGTGATGCTTCCATTCCCCGGCACCTGATGGACCAGGTGCACAAAGGCCTGCCGATACGCGTCTGGAGTGGGATACACCTCGAGATGGTCCTGCTGCAGGGTGGTCAGTCCCAGGTGGCGGGGATGGTAGCGCAGGAACTTGGGCAGGGGATCGCCCAGTCCACATGGGTACTCGTCACCTTCCAGCACAAAAACCTTGGAACGGGAGAGCGAGACCCGCTGTTCACGGCCTCGTATGCCGCCTCCGAGGAGGAAAGACGGGGGCTTTCCCGCGGCCAGGAGGATCCACAGGAGCATTGCGGTCGTGCTGGTCTTGCCCTTGGTGCCTGCGACGACGAGGTTGTCCGTCGCCCGCAGGAAGTGGTGCTGGAGGAAAGCTGCCGCATTCCAAACGGGGAGCCCGCGCTTGAGGGCGGATTCCAGAAGAGGCTCCCCCCGATTCACCATGGAGCCGGTCACCACGGCGTTCACATGGGAGGGGAGCCGCCCATTCTGGCCGTGAGGTGTGACCTTGATTCCAGCCCTTTCCAGAATGCCCGGCATGGGAGGGAATCCGACGGGATCTGTGCCTGAAACCTTCACGCCCAGCTCCTTGAGAGCCAGAGCGAGACCGCCGACCATGCGCCCATGAATCCCCAGAAAGTGGATTCGTTCAGGAAGATCAGGCATAGAGAAGAGTCGGGGGATGCTGGAGCCTTTGGCGCCGGAGTCCACAGCTATAACGGGCCTATCAGCGGACGATCAAGGAGCTTCATTTGTATGCAGATGCTGTTGAACAGTTCTTGCGGGTGGTACGCTTCTCTCGCCAGCAGGTTTTCCAGTGTGAACCTGAGCGCCTTTCTGCGTGACAGATGAGCAGCATCCCGTATGCTGAGGGGCTCGAAGATTCGGAATGCGGTAGACCCGCCATGAACCCCTTGGATGACACGCTGAACATCGGTCCTACTCTGCCGCGGCAGTCGTCGCAGGCTGAGGAGCCTTCTGCCAGCGCGAGCAGCAGCATCTTGGAGACGGATCTGGATCTCCAGCAGACGGTGCGCATGCCCGGCGCGGGCACCCTGACGTTTGGTCGCTACCGGTTGCAACGGGTACTGGGCCGTGGTGGCATGGGCGTGGTGTGGCTCGCCGTGGACACCAAGCTGGAGCGCGCAGTGGCCCTGAAATTTTTGCCGGATGCCGTGGGCCTCGACCCCATGGCCCTCAAAGAGCTGAAGGAAGAAACCCGCCGCGGTCTCGATCTCGCGCATCCGAACATTGTCCGCATTTACGACTTCATCGATGACGACGAGGGGGCGGCCGCCATCAGCATGGAGTTTGTGGATGGCAAGAGCCTCTCCGAGCGTCGCATCTCCCTCCCGCATCACATCTTCACGGTCGATCAGATTGGTCCCCTGGTGGGGCAGATGTGTGATGCCCTGGACTACGCGCACTTGCAGAAGCGGATTGTGCACCGCGATTTGAAGCCGGCGAACCTCATGGTGAACTCGGACTCGCAGGTGAAGATTACCGACTTCGGCATCTCCTGCAGCCTCTCTGATACCATGAGCCGCCTGAGCCGGATGCAGCAGCATACGGGCACCAGCGGCACCCTGCTCTACATGAGCCCGCAGCAGGCCATGGGAGATCTCCCGCGTCCCACGGATGACATCTATGCGGTGGGCGCGACCTTGTTTGAGCTGCTCACCGGGAAGCCGCCTTTCTATCGTGGGGACATCACCACGCAGATCACCGGCAAGATCGCTCCCCGGCTGAAGGATCGTCGCGAAGAATTGCAGATTTCGGCCGCCGACGATATTCCCAGGGAGTGGGAAGATGCGATTGCCGCGTGCCTCGACAAAGATCCGGCCCGCAGGCCACAGACCGCCGGGGATCTGGCCCAGATGTTGGGAGTCTCCCTCCGCAATGACACGAAACCCTCGCTGCAGGTGAAGACCAACTCGGTGGGACTTCGTCCGATTGAGGTGCAGTCTCCGCCGACTGAGAAGCGGGAAAAGGCACCCGTATCTCCCCTGGCGCGGTGGATTCTCATCACCTGTGCCATTGTGCTGTTGCTCGCTGGTCTGGGTGCTGGCGGCATCTGGTGGTGGCTGAACCGCCCAGGTGAGTGGGCCGTGGAGACAGAACCTCCCGGCGCGACGGTCACCATGAACGGGTACACGGTGAAGTCTCCTGCCACGATCCAAGGGCTGAAGCCTGACGACTACCGGGCCACGGTCACCAAGGACGGGTTTGAACCCCGCACGGTGGCATTCCGTGTCTCCCCGGGGAAACCCGTGGACATCGGCACCGTGAGCTTGGAGCGCAGCACAGGAAGCCTGACGGTTTCCAGCGATCCTGATGGCGTGGAATTTGTGGTGAAATCCACCACGAATGACAAGCAACCGCAGGAAATTGGCGTGACACCGCGCGTCTTGCGCCTGCCCGTGGGCACCTATGAGGTGTCCATGGAGCACGATGGCGAGACCAAGCACTCGGTGGTGCAGGTCGTCCGGAACATTGATGTGCCGAAGACCTTGAAGTTTGAGAAGCCTGAGCCGCCTCCACCTCCTGCCCCGACGCCTGTGGTAGCGGCGAACACGCCCCCGCAGACACCTCCCATGCCTTCCTCCTCGGACGGTCCGCCGCCTGAGAGCAGTGCAAGTCCCTCCAGTTCGGCCGGAAGCAATCCCCCCGCACCTGCGCCCCCGCAACCTCAGGTCCCGCCACAGCCACAGCCACAGCTCGACGTGGCGGATACTCCTCCGGCGCCTGCGCCAAATGCCGCCGCCATGGCTTCCGCTTCTGCAGGGGGGCAAGTAGAGCCCTCCGCTTCGCCTTCTGCGCCTGCCCCCAATGCCAGCACGCCAACGGAGGGAGGGGCGCCTGTCGGTCCAAACATGGCTGGTCCTCCTGGGGTTCAGCCGACCGTGGGAGACCCCTCAGATGGGCATTGGCAGCTGGACGAAATCTTCTCCAGCTCCACGTATGCAGGTTACTCGGAGGCCGGGCGACGTTATCTGCTGTACAAGGCACAACAAGGTCTTGGGATTGGCGCGGACGGCAAAGTCGGGCCCGGCACGCACAAGGCCATTCAGAAGTTCCAAACCGCAAACGCACTGCAACCCACTGGTCAGCTCGATGGCCCGACCATCTCCGCTCTCGAACTGGCAAACCAGCCGGACAAGCCCGACTGGTCTCCACCTCAGCGCAGTGGTGGTGGGAGCAGCAGACGCTCAGGCGACGATCGCACCCCTGAGAGCGAAAAGACTGCGGCTCGCAAATTCATCGAGCGCAACATCCTCGGTGGACGAGACCTGAAGGAAGTATTCAAGGGCAAGCGATAGGCTGGCTGGTTTTGTTTTGCCATTGTCTGTGTAAACATCGCAGACGCAATCCGCATCATATTCTCCACAGATCCGTCATGGCCGCCGCGTGACGGAAGTGTTTGTGAAAAACGGTCGGTGGCCGTATTCCTGCTGCGATTTGAATCAGGTATGTTCGCGAACCGCGCATAGACGTGAACGCCTCCAAAAAAATTCAAAAAACCTGTCACGTCGTTTTGGGGCGCTACATGAATATGGCAAAACCAAATCTCATTTTGCCAGTGCAACCTTCTACAATTCAAAAGTCAAAGACCATGAAAATCAGCATCAAAAACCTCATCATCACCGGCGCTCTCATGATCGCCTCCACCACAGCCCTCAAGGCTGACCCCCGCGAAGCGGAAGACGTCGCTTACCGCATGGCCACCAGCTACGTCGCCAAGGGCTTCTCCATGGCTCCGACCGACCACTCTGGTGTGCTCGGCGGTGGGCAGGCCATCCGCTTCCTCATTCCCGTGACCAAGGGCCTTGACTATGTGTTCCTGGCCGGTGCAGACCAGAGCGCTCTCGACGTGGATGTGTATGTCTATGATGAAGTGGGCAACCTGATTCTCGACGACCGCCGCAGCACCCGTCTTGCCGGTGTGCAATTCCGCGCCAGCTACAACGGCACCGCGATGGTGTACCTGAACATGGCCCGCGCCAACGGTCTCGCCAGCTACTACGTGCTTGTCGGTCGTCGCGGCGCTGCCAAGGGTGGCATCAGCGGAACGACGCTCACCAGCGGCAGCCAGAATCCCATCGTTGAGACGGCTGTCTCGGCCAACTAATGCCTCGAAAGATGTACCAAAGCCCCGTCACTCCGGTGGCGGGGTTTGGGTCTCAAGAAACTTCAAGTTTGTCATAACCCATCGTCATCATTTGCCATGAAACGCATTGTCACCTCCCTGAGCCTTGCTCTTTCCGCCCTTGCCCTTGCCAGCTGCGCGAGCGATCCGCCCCCCGCGCATGTGCACCACTACCACACCCGCACGCGTTATGTGGAGCCCTCCTACAAGCCCGCTGGTGTGAGCGGCAGCTACAACACGAATGTGTACAGCGCGCCTGAAAGCTTCTCCGCAGTCGCTCCTCCGCACAGCTACTCCAACTAAGTTGCAGACTGGCTAACAAGCGAAGAAGAACGCGGAGTTCACGGAACCCGCCGGACGATCCAAAAACAAAACGTTCCATCCGGCCCTCCCAAGGCGCCAGCCCTCACCGGCTGGCGCTTTTGATTTTCCCAAGGTGAAACGCAAAGCAGCGAAGCAACGAAGAGGATATGAGATGGAGTCTGATGCGAACAGTGTTGTGCCTGGATGAATCACAGTGTCGTGGCACGCAGGCAGCCATCAACAGGCCCCGTCGCAAATGGTGGTCCAGTGGGAACCAAAACCCCTTTTGCTGCTTCGCTGCTTTGCGTTTCACCTCTTTACCGCGGGAAGTCCTTCTCATATCGTTTCACCAGCGCATTCACATCATTGGTCATGAGATAGATCTTGCCGTGGATCTTCTTCGTCTCCCCCGGCTTCACTTCACCGATGCGGAAGTCACTGTGCAGGCATTTTGCGACGCCTTGGAAAAGCTCCTGGTAGGGTTCGAAGGCCATGGCATAGAGCCATTTTCCATCCTGGCTGAAGCAGCCAATCAATCCATTGCTGGGCACAAGCGTACTCAGCGGGCGTGGATTCACATCAGTGCGGGGGACATCCTTCGGGCACCACACCTGGCCCGGTACGTAGCGCGCCTTGGTGGCCCATGGTTGAGTGGGCATGCGTGTCAGTTTGCCGTCGAGAAAGATGAAGCTGTTGGAAAGCTTGATGTCCACGCACTTCGGATCACTCGTCTCTGCGCCAGCGAAGTCACCGAGCCGCACGCAAGGCTGTGCCCAGTGGGCTTCATTCACTTTGTCCGTGGGGTTGTGCACCGTGAGGTCAAAGGTGATTTCGTCATCACCGGCCTTGATATCGTGATCCACCACGAGCCCGTCCTTCACCTTGCATCGGAGTTTCATGTCCTTGCCATCCGCGCTGGTGGAGAGGTGTTCCGTGGTGTGGCCCACGTAGGTGTGCTTCATCCAGTCCGCATCGGTGGAGCCGGCACGGCAGTAGGCTTCCAGATAGTTGATGCGAATCTCTCCCTTCGGCAGGTGAGCGCCTTTGATGACCAGCCAGTTCTGTTCCCTTGCAAGAGTGAGGGTGGGTTTCTCTTGTGCTTGGGAGACAGAGGCCAGGCCGAGGCAGACAAAGCTGAGCAGAGTGTGAAGTCTCATGGCGCGGAAAATGTGCATGTGCCCGGGATCAAAGCCGGATGCCGGTTCCCTCTTTCACCAAGAACCAAGAACTCAAAATCCCTCACACCGGCACCACATGATACTCCAGTGCCCATTCGCGCATGTAGCGCACCTGGTCCGGTACGATGCGATAGAGCATGAACACCGGATTGTCTGGTGAGCCAAGATACACCCTCAGCAGTGCATTCTCCTGCCAGATGTCATCGATGAGCATGCGGTCGGTCACCACTTCGGCGCGGCCCGTGATGCGGACCTGGTTATGATCCGGATCGAGATAGCACAGCTCGACCTTCGGGTTTACGGCGATCTCTCCAGTCTTGTGGTAGCTCTTGAGGTTCGCGACATACACCGTGAATCCATCCGTGCGGACGGGAGATACAGGGCGCACACGCGCCTGATCGCCATCCATGCTCGCGAGCATGGGAAACTTCGCGGCGCGCATGGTCGCTTCGGCGAGCGCGGGAAGTTCCGCGGGATCGATGGGCTTGGGGACAGGAGCGGGCATGGAGAGGAGTCAAGAGGTCAACGGTCGTTGGTCAACCGTTTTGCAGGGAATGACTCCTCCCACCGCGACCTGCTTCACATCACCCGGCTCAGCAGTTCATCACCTTTCAGGAAGCGCGCGAAGTTTTCGAGGAAATGCTCCACCATGTCGCGCATGTCATCCTTCTGACCGCCTCCGGTGTGCGGGGTGATGTGGCAGTTTTCCAGGGCAAAAAGCGGATGGTCTGCGGGCAGCGGCTCAGGCTCGGTCACATCGAGCCAGGCGGCACTGAGCAGTCCCTCCTGCAGCGCTTGCGCCAGGGCATTCTGGTCCACTGTCGTGCCACGGCCGATGTTGTAGAAGGTGGCGCCGTGCTTCATGACGGCGAATTCCTTGGTGGAAAAGAAGTCGCGAGTGCTCTCGCTGTCCGGCAGGATGTTGATGACATGATCGGCTGTGGCCAGTGCAGGATAGATTTGGTCCGGGGTGAGGACATTCACGCTCTCCGTCCCGCGGGGCTCGCGGCGCACGGCCCGCACGCGCATCGCGAAGGGGGCGAGCATGCCGACCAGCTTCTCTGCAATGGAACCGTACCCCACAATCAACACTGTCTGCCCACGCAGAAGGCGGCAGCTGGCGCGGAGCTGGTACCAGGTGTCGGTGCCGCTCGGTGTCACGGTCGCCAAAGCACGCGGGAGCTGGCGGGCCTGTGCCAGCATGAAGGCGAGTAAGTGCTCCGCGCATGCCTGGTCATAGACCGGCGAGCTGTTGGTCACGACCAGCTGCTTCTCTCCCACCCCACTGCGGAATTCGGGAGTATCATACCGTGTGATGCTGGCCGTGCTCACTTGCAACCAGCGGAGATTTTTGGAGCCCAGCACCCCAGCCACGGCAGGCTGTCCGAGGGCGATGTGCGCTTCCGCAAGCTGGGCATCAATTGGCGCATCCTCCAACACCGAGGTGCCACCCGCTGAGGGCACGAGCAATCGATGAGGTTCAATGCCGGTGCGCAGCCGCTCCAAGAGCGCGGGCTCGACTTGAATGTCCGTGAAAACGTTCAGCGTGGCGGGCAGGTCGGGAGGAGACATTGCAGGGAATACTCCCGAAATCGAAAGGCGGACTCAAGGTGGGTGCATCTTCCTGCGGGACGTCACACAAAAAGCAAAACGCCGCGCCTGCTTGTGGCAGGCGCGGCGGTTGATGACAGGAAAGCCAGTCGTCGGGGAGGAAGGCTTACTTGGCTTCCTTCTTCTTGCCAACGGCGGTGAATTCTTCCTTGGTCAGGGAACCGTCCTTGTCCTTGTCCTTCCGGCCAAAGGCGGTTTCAGCCTTGGCAGCGTCCTTCTGACCCTTGAGGAATTCTTCCTTGGTCACCTTGCCGTCGCCATTCGCGTCTTTCTTGGCGAACTGGGCGGCCAGATCGGGCTTGGGCTTGGCACCCTCAGCAGGCTTGGCGCCTTCGGCGGGCTTCTTCTCGTCAGCGGCGAAAGAGACGGAGGCGCTCATGATAAGCGCGAAAAGAACTGCAGTGATTTTCATATTCTGATTCTGATGATGTTTTAAGTTTGGATTGTCACGCACCGTCACGCGAAACGCTCAGCGCGGGCGGGGGTAACGCTGAGTCTTGCAGGACATTGCAGGATTTTTTTATATCGCACTGGGCAGGGACCTTTTGCTTCGGAATCTTCTGAATTCTTTACCGTAGGATCCCCGGGAAAAAAGAACCCCTGCCCCGGCGCAGCCGGAGCAGGGGCGGGTATGACTCGGACCCTACTGATTTGCTTCTTAGCCCAGGGGATCAGGGCTTCTTGTCGCCTTCCGGCTTCTTGCCGGGGCGGTCGCCACCTTCACCGGGCTTGCGGCCACCTTCAGGACGGGCAAGAAACTCTTCCTTCGTGAGCTTGCCGTCCTTGTCCTTGTCCTTGGCGGCGAAGCCCTTCTCAGCGCGTTCCGCGTTTTCCTTGGCGCGAGGAGAGGCCAGGTACTCTTCCTTGCTGATGGCGCCGTCACTGTTGGTGTCGAGCTTCTTGAAGAATTCTTCGGGATTGCCGCGGGGGCGGTCACCGCCACCAGGGGGCTTGCCGGGCTTGTCGCCTTCAGCGGCGAGGGCGAGGGTGGCGCTCAGGAGCATGGCTCCAAGGGTCAGGATGATCTTCATCGTCGTGGATGGTTTGGCTATGGTTGATAAGGCGCCTCGCACCGGTAAGCCGATTGGGGCGTGTTGTGCTTCAACCTCCGACAATGCTCAGGGTTGCGCGGGAATGTGTATTCTCTTCGAAGGCGAGGTGACTGCGGCCTCATGATCCGAAAAAGTCGAAGGCCCTGGACGGCGGTCCAGGGCCTTCGGCAGCTTGATAGGGTGAATGCTCCTGGCGGCAGCGACTACAACAACCTCGCTCCCGCCTCTGCCAGCGGGCTGCGTTCGCCCTTGCTGAGGGGAACGTGGGCCGCGAAGGGCTGGCCACGCAGTCGCTGGCGGGTGTACACGAGGCCGTTGCTGCGGCTGTCCACATACGGGTTGTCGATCTGGGCTGGGTCGCCGATGAGCACCAGCTTGCTACCGCGGCTCATGCGGGTGACGACCGTCTTGGCCTCGAGTGGTGTGAGCTGCTGAGCTTCATCCAGAATGAAGAAGCGATCCGGAATGCTGCGTCCGCGGATGTAGCAGAGCGCTTCAATCTCCACCATGCCGGCCTGGATCAGTGGGTCGTAGGGAGCGGAGGCACCGCCGGCTACCGTGGACATGGGAGCAGGGCTGGGGTTGCCATGACGCGCCGCCTTCTTCTTGCTGAAGGTGGGATTCGCGGAGGGGCGGGTGAGCAGGTCGAGCGCGTCGTATACCGGCTGGAGCCAGGGGCGCATCTTTTCCTGCAGACTGCCGGGGAGGAAACCGATGCCCTGGCCCATGGCCACGATCGGGCGGCTCACGGTGATGCCGGTGTAGGCATTGCCCAGTACCTGCGAGAGACCCGCGGCGCAGGCAAGGAGCGTCTTGCCCGTGCCTGCCTGGCCGAAGCAGGTCACCAGCGAGATGTCCGGATTCATCAGCGCATCCAGAAAGCAGGCCTGGCCCAGGTTCATGGGCTTGATGGTGCGTCCCTGCATGATGCGCATGCTTTCCGGCACGAGCAGGCGGGTGAAGCCCATTTGCCCGATCCAGCGCGCGGGCATGGATTGTTTTTCACCTGCCATGAGGAGCACGTATTCATTGAGCGCGAGTCCGGCCGTGCGTGCCGGTGGAAGCTCAAGTGTTCCGCTGCTGGCGAAGCGCTGGAGTTCATGCGCCGTGACTTCGATGCGGGCAATCTCATGATGCGTGGCATCACGAGCCTCGACCTTGTCATGCAGATAGTCTTCACACACCACGCCGGTAGCGCGGGCCTTGAGCTGCATGTTCAGATCCTTCGTCACCAGAATGACAGGGCCTGCGGTGCGCTCGGCCATCCACAATGCACAGGCGAGGATGCGGTGATCTGGTTTGTCCAGGTCGTGGAAAATGCGCTGGAATCGCTGAACCGCGAGGGAGCATTTCGCCTCCTCGGTATCGAACACGATGAGGCGCACGCGTCCGCCACCAGCGGTGGGCACACCTTCCATCACATTGATCTCCGGCTGCGCGAAGAACTTCGAGAGTGTGCGGTGCACTTCACGTGCATTCGCACCACGCTCGCTGGGCTCGCCTTTGAAGCGATCCAGTTCGCCGAGGACTTCCACGGGGATGCACACATCGTTTTCCTCGAAGCGATGCAGACACGCGGGGTCATGCAGCAGGACATTCGTATCCAGCACGAAGGTCTTCACCTGCGTGGGCTTGGCAGTGCCGTTGCGGCCCTGGGTTCCTCTTCGTCGTCTCAATCCGACTTTGGTGGAACCGTTGCCATTGGGAGCGTGCTCGGGGAAATGGCCGTGCCCATTTCCATTTCCGTTCCACTGCCGGGTTTCTTCTTCTGAGAAAAGGGACACATCGGCAGGAGAGGCGGCTTCATGGAGCATGGAGGTGCGGGTGTGGGTTTGGTTGCGGGTTGGTATCAACTGCTTCAGCCTTGGTGCTGAGAGTATTCCACCATCGGGAGACGTCGTGCGTCCTCGGGTGGTTTTTGGAGTGCGGATGAGACGGGCATCCGAGTTCTTTAAGTTGCCCGAAGTATTCTTCATCCCTGGCTGGTATAGCAAGCACAAAAATCCGGAATCTCTGAAAAATGAGGCTCTTGGGAGTGACAAGTTCGTTGCATGCGTAAAGCATGCCAGCAGGCATGGGCATTACGGAAATGTGAAGCACTTGAATTTCTTGAGTGCTCACCTGCCATGTTGAAACCGTAAGGCAGCGCACAATGGAAGTCGCGGCTGGGTTCGGGACATTTGCTTGCCCGCCTTGTGTTCCCCGCCACATTGAGTGCCTTCCTCATGCTCTTTCGTCATCCCAAAGCCGACCTTTTCGTTCCCGATCAAAGCGACCCCGCCCAAGCCTTTGCCCGTGTGACGCACCTGGGCATTGTGAGCCATCAGGATGACCTGGAAATTGCGGCCTATCACGGCATTACTGAGTGCTTCCGTCGTGAGGACAAATGGTTCGGCGGTGTCGTAGTGACGAATGGATCCGGCAGTCCGCGCAAAGGTCCGTACGCGGAGTACACGGATGAAGGCATGCAGGAAGTGCGGAAGCAGGAGCAGCGCAAGGCGGCCTTCGTAGGTGAGTACAGTGTGATGGTGCAGCTCGGCTACCCCAGTGATGAGGTGAAGCACACGCGTCGTGAAGATGTGAGCGCTGACATCCTGAGCATCCTGAAGATGACGCAGCCGCAGTTTGTGTATCTGCACAATCCGGCGGACCGTCATGATACGCACGTGGCGACATTCCTGCGCTGTCTGGAAGCGCTGCGCTCCCTGCCCAAGGAAGCGCGCCCGCAGAAGGTCTACGGCTGCGAAGTATGGCGCAAGCTCGACTGGCTGCTCACGGATGACAAGGTGATGCTCTGGGTGGACCAGTTCCCCCACCTCATCAGTGCACTGATCGCGGTGTTTGATTCGCAAATCAGTGGGGGCAAACGCTACGATCTCGCCGAGGAAGGCCTGCGTCGCGCGAATGCGACCTACTTTGACTCGCACACCACGGACAACACGAACTCTCTTACATTCGCCATGGATCTCACGCCGTTGATCCTGGATGACAAGCTGGACCCGGAAGCGTTTGCACTGGGGTTTGTGGATCGTCTGAAGGAAGATGTGCGCACGAGGATTCGGAAGTTTCAGTGATCTACAGCCGTAGAGGGCTGCTGCGATGAGTTCACTCACCTACACCGTCCGCATCCCCGGCCAGCAGGCGCCGGCGCAGATGGAGTTTGCCAAGTTGAAGAATGCGTATGCGGATGGCAACATCCCAGGCACAGCGCTGGTGACGCTGGAGCACCAGGATTTCTGGTATCCGCTGGCGGAGCTCATGGGGGATGCGCCGACGAAGCCGCTGCTCTTTCCCTGCGGCGCGTGCAAGCAGATGGTGAAGTCGCGCTGGATCGATCGCGGCAATCCGGTGAAGTGTCCCAAGTGCCAGGGGACTCTCACAGTTCCCAATCCAGAAGCCACGCGTGCGCAAATCGCGGTGGAGCAGAAGCAAGCAAAGGCCACACCGTTTTTGTGGTTGGGAGTGGGAATGATTCTGATTGGGGCCGGTACGACCATCTTCTCCTATTTGCATGCCCGGTCCGAGGGAGGTGGCTACGCGATTTTTTATGGCATGGTGCTGGTCGGTTTCTTCATGGTCATGGACCATTGGTTTGATTTCCGGGGCAAGCGGAAGGGGAGGTAGCAGGGAGTGCTCGCGCGCCACCAAGCCCGACATTCGAACGAAAGCAGATGGAATGCAGTCCCAACGACACAGCATGAAGAAGGTCTTTTCGATTCTGGTCCTGGCGCTCTTGTGGCCACTCGTGATTCGGGCTGATGAACCGAAGGGTGGCGGTTACTCCGCCTACGAGGCTTATACCTCCTTGATGAGCACCAGTACCTTCGCGATCGGCGGAGTGGGTTTCGCAGGCACGACGTCGGGTCCCGAGCTGGCGCTCCGCGAAGTGTTGAAACAGCCTGATGCGGTGGCGACCTGTCAGAAGCTGGTGGCCAATGCCACAGTCGAAGGGCAGCTGTACGGGTTGCTGGGCTTGAAACTCAGCGATGACAAGGCCTTTACCCAAGCACTGCCCAAGTTCAAAAACTCGAAGACGGCAATCAAGGTGATGAGCGGCTGCATCCTCGGTACGGATAAAGTGGGAGAGGTGGCGGAGAGGATTGAGAAGGGTGTCTACAAGTAAAGCAAGTCGCAACTTGGTCCTGGAGGGTCGCGGTTGGTTGACAATGCTCTCGCTACGGTGAGGCTCGAAAGAGAACTCCATGCACCTTGAAGCGCCATGAGTGACGCCCAGCCACCGCCCATTCCTTCGCAGGTGCCACCACCGGTGTCCGCCGCCGCCGAGCCGCTTCGAGACAAGAACAAGGAGGGCTACCACGTGTTTGCGGACAAGATTGGTGGTGTGCCCAATGTGCGGATGGAGGACAATCTGTACCAGGCGCTCGCCATTGGCGCATTCGTGGCTGTCGGTTCGCTTGTTGGTTTGTTCAAAGGCGGCTGGCCTGGTGGGTTCATTGCCGGTGCCATATGCGGTATGGTGGCCGGGCTGCTCCTGAGTGGAGCGGTACTGACGGTGATCGGACTCAAGCGGAAATCCTGACCATACTTCAAGCTTCCCATGATCCGTACGAAGTCCGCCGAAGAGAAACCTTCGAAGCAGGATGGTGTGCGCCTGTACGTGACCCGCTTCTGGCCACGTGGCCACGGTCGCGATGAATGCGATGCGTGGCTGCCGAATCTCGCGCCCAGTGAGAAGCTGCTGCGTGCCTTTCTCGCCGACCAGATCACGTGGGCTGCCTTCTCGAAAGAGTACAAGAAGGAAATGACGAAGGGTTATGGTGATGAGGATGGGAAGAATGCGCACATGAGGAACTCCGGTCAGAAGCACACGCTGAAATTGCTGAAGTTGCTCGCGAAGGGCCAGACCGTCACGCTCATCTGTTCCTGTGCGCCCGATGAAAAACACTGCCATCGGCATTTGCTTCAGGCATTGCTGGAGGATTGATGCGAGGTTCAATCATGGGACAGGAGATCGAACGCAAATTTCTGGTGACGGGCGATGGCTGGCGCGAAGGCGCCGAGGGCACGCTGTATCGCCAGGGCTACCTCGCCAAGGACAAGGAGCGCACCGTGCGCGTGCGTGTGGCGGGTGCGAAGGCGTATCTCACCATCAAAGGCCGCACGAGTGGCACGAGCCGCGCGGAGTATGAGTATGAGATCCCGCTGAAGGATGCAGAGGAACTCCTGAATCTGTGCGAGGGACCTTTGGTGGAGAAGACGAGGCACAAGATTCCGTATGCCGGTCACACGTGGGAGGTGGATGTCTTCCATGGAGACAACGAAGGTCTCATCATGGCGGAGGTGGAATTGCAGAGCGAAGACGCGCATGTGGAGATGCCGGATTGGGCGGGCAAAGAGGTCTCAGGCGATGTTCGCTATTACAATTCGAGTCTATCCAAGAAACCGTACAAAATGTGGACCGACACGTGATTGCTCGACAAGGGCCGATGCCATGCCTAGCATGCCCCTGCCATGAAGATTGAAGGCATCAAAGGCTGCTATGAAAAGACGGGCGGGCTCTTCTATTTCCCGCGCATGTGCTCAAAAATTCGCCTGCACGCGGAAGGCAAGCTTCCGGAGGGGCATCACGCGTATCTCGGTACGGGCTTTGATGGTCGCACCTGCCGTTACCTGAAGGTGAACTACGAAGACGTGAAGGCCCAGGTGCTCGCCGGGAAGTCGGATGGGGAAGTGCTGGAGTGGTGCCAGAGCACAGGACGCCGGCTCAATGATGAGGAGATTCTTTTCTTCAACAGCTTCATGAGCAAGCGCGGCTGGCGTGACGATGAAACGGACAGCTACATCCCGGAATGTATTCGTGACTATGGCTTTGCGGATGACGGCACGCTGGTGACGGACTTCGACCTCATTGAGAAGGATGAAGGCCGCTGGTATTCGGATCAGTGGCGGGATGCGTGGAAGTGAGTGGTGATCTATGAAACCCTTCGGGAACCGCGCGCCGATGAATCCATGGTGTGGAAAGCACTCAACATGTGAAGGAGCGCTTTTCATCCTGGTACGGAATAGAGAGCCTCCGGCTTGTCTGATGTACTTTAAGCATAATCCGCTCCAATGAAATTCCTCATCGCTTTCTCACTGCTTGTAGCTGTGCATGCAACCTTCGCCGCAGATGCGCCGAAGAAGGTGGTCGTCTTTGGCGACTCCATTACGCAGGGAAGTGCGATGCCGAAGGAGGACAAACCGAAGGTCTGGGTGACTACGGTGCAAGGCGACTCCAGGGGAAGGCTGGAGATGATCAATGAAGGCAAGGGCGGCAGGCCGACGGATTCCGTGAAGGAGTTTGAGGCGATGTTGCAGCGTCAACCGAAGGCAGACATCCTGGTGATTGCGCTGGGCACGAATGATTCCCGCGACATCACGGACAAGTGTGTCCCCAAGGCCGTGGCGAATGTGAAGAGCATGGTGGAGAAAGGGCGCACGGCTTATGGTGCGAAGCTGGCCGTGCTTCTGGTGGGACCTCCGAACATCAACAAGAACGCGCTTGGCCCCACGAAACCGATTGCGAATGAGCGAGATGGGAAGCTGGTGGAACTCGGTGCGGCGTTTGAGAAACAGGCGAAGGAGATGAACGCGGAGTTTGTGACCTTGTACGGCGTGGTGCCTGCAAACGCTCTAACAAAGGATGGCGTGCATCCTGATGTGTCAGGGAATGCGGCCATTGCGGAGGTGATGCTCGCGAAACTGATGGAGATGGTGAAGTAGCGAGGAGGAGATTGGAGGTTAGGCCTTCTGGCCTGACAGTGGGCGTTAGACCTCCGGTCTGACCGTCACTCACCCTCTCCTTACCCACAGCTACTTTGAGTTGTGGCATGACGTGTATATCCATACCAAGAAATGGTGGCATCACGCACTGAAACAAAGACACGTTGTGAAGGGATTCCTCCTTCGTGGGCTCCGCTAACGCGGGCTACGTTTCATGACGGTCAGACCGGAGGTCTAACATCCGCTGTCAGGCGGGACGCCTAAGCTCCTTGTGCCGCCGCCTTGATCCCTTCCAGCTCTTCCCAGCGGGCATAGAGCCGTGCGACTTCGGCTTTCGCCGTTTCCAGTTCCGCGATCATCGCAGGGGCTTCGGCGGAGCGGGTGATGTAGAAGCTGGGATCGTTCAGCGTCGTGTCGAGCGTCTGCACCTTCTCCTCGGCGGCGAGGATGGCTTCTTCGATGCCTTCGAGTTCACGCGTTTCCTTGAAGCTCAGTTTGCGAGGCTTCGTTGAAGTCTTCGATGCAGCAGCAGCGTTCGCAGCGGGCTGCTTGTCCACCTTCGCGGCCTGGATGTAGGCCTTGTCGCGCTGTTCACGTTCGCGACGCTTCTCCAGGTAGTAGCTGTAGTTGCCAACCTGTACGTGCACGCCGGCGTCTTCGAAGGCGATGATTTGATCGCACACACGATCGAGGAAGTAGCGATCGTGACTCACCACGATGCTGGTGCCATCGAAGTCGCTCAGGGCTTCTTCAAGGATGCGCAGGCTTTGCAGGTCCAAGTCGTTGGTGGGCTCGTCCAGCACGATGATGTTGCCGCCGCGCTTCAACACCTTGGCGAGCATCAATCGTGCTCGCTCGCCGCCGGAGAGGAGCTCCACTTTCTCATTGATGCGGTCATCGTTGAAGAGGAAACGGCGCAGGTAGCCGCGCGCGCCGAGCTTCTGCGTTCCGAAGAAGACAATCTCATCGTGGTCCACCACCTCTGCGAGCACGGTGCCGTTGCCATTGAGCTGCATGCGCGCCTGGTCGATGTAGTTGAACGCGGCCTTCTTGCCAATGGCCACGGTGCCTTCATCGGGCTGGCGTGTGCCCATGCAGAGACGC
Source organism: Roseimicrobium gellanilyticum (assembly GCF_003315205.1). Taxonomy (NCBI): domain Bacteria; kingdom Pseudomonadati; phylum Verrucomicrobiota; class Verrucomicrobiia; order Verrucomicrobiales; family Verrucomicrobiaceae; genus Roseimicrobium; species Roseimicrobium gellanilyticum. The sequence continues at coordinate 133,257 of NZ_QNRR01000005.1, forward strand.
AGCAAAGTGGTCTTGCCCGCTCCATTGCGACCGACGATGCCGGTGCATTGTCCGGGCTTCAGTGAAGCGGTGAGGTTGCGGAACAGCCAGCGCTCCTGGCCCATCTCATCCACGACCATCGCGCCTGCGCCATCCAGTTCCACAGCCACGTTGCCGATTTCTGCCGGAGGTGGCAGGAGGAGGTCCATCTCGCGCTCCTCAGGTGGGGCTTGCAGGCCTTCGATCTGATAGAACATGTCGAGCCGGTGGCGCGATTTCGTGCCGCGGGCCTTCACGCCAGCGCGGACCCATTCCAGCTCAGTACGCAGAAAACGCTGACGGCGGCGTTCTGTTTGCTCCGCGATGGCCTGGCGTGCGGCCTTGGACTCGAGATAGGCGGTGTAGTTTCCTTCGTGGGAGAAGCATTTCCCATCTGCGAGCTCGAGGATGCGTGTGGCGATGACATCCAGGAAATAGCGATCGTGCGTGACGAAGATCACCGCGCCGGGAAAGCTGCGCAGGTAATCTTCCAGCCAGCGGATGGATTCGGAGTCGAGGTGGTTCGTCGGCTCATCCAGCAGCAGCAGATCCGGCTGTGAGACGAGAGCACGGCTCAGGGCCACGCGACGCTTCTCCCCCCCGGAGAGTGGACCCACCGGGGCATCCAGCGGAGGTGCAGAGAGTGCCGTGACGATGGACTTGATGCGTGAATCAAGATTCCAGCCATCGGCCGCCTCGATGTGATGCAGCAGGTCCGCATGCTCGGCTTCGCTGCCTTCGCCCGCCTCATACCGCGCGATCATGTCGATGAGGTCAGCGGCTCCGTTGCGGATGTTCTCCAGCACCGTCAGACTCCCATCCAATTCAAACTCCTGCGGCAGGTAGCCGATGCGCAGTCCGCGACGAATGGAAAGGTCGCCCGTATCCGCGCGCTCCGTGCCGGCGAGGATCTTCAGCAGGCTGGTCTTGCCGGTGCCGTTGCGCCCTACGAGGCCCACCTTTTCGCCTTCGTTCACTGCCAGCGTGATCCCGTCCAGCAGTCGGTGATTGCCATAGCTGAGGGTGAGTTCGTTGGCGGAGAGCATGCAGAAGGGGTTCTGGGGGGGGATTGGCGGGTGAAGGCTGTAGGCCAGTCTGGAAGGTGGGGCAAGTGGGGAGGGGTTCCAACTTGATTGCCGGAAATCGCATGTCAGCGCGCACGAGGTGCGGTAGAGTGCGCCTGTCGCATGGATACCAACCTGCTCGTGATCTGCGGTCTGACGTTTGTCATCCACCTCATCGGGACCCTGGCTTATGCCGCCCGTATTGCGGGAATCCGGACGGGGCACATCGCCACAGCGTTGACGCTCTTCAATGTGCTGGTGCTGATCTCGCGGACCTCGAATTCCTTTCAGGCACCCTTCCTTGCGAAGCGCATCGAAGTTTCCCTCGCGGAATCCATGGCTCCGTTGTTTGCAGACTTTCAGTGGATTCTCGGCGCTGCCGCGTTGGCGACCGCTGTGGGCGCGATTCTGGTACCCACGGCGCAACGCGCTCTCTCGCGTGCGGTCGCGTTGTTGCAGGTGCATCGTTCGATGTTCCGGCTGGTGTGCCACGGCATGCATCCGCGCCGGTTGCTGCTCATGCGGCGCTATCTCACTCTGCCTTCACGTGGAAATCTCCGGGCCATGCAGACGCGTGGCGGGCTCTCGTGGAATTTTATCGTGCTCAACGTGGTGGCGGTCGCACTTTGGACGGTGGGTGTTTTCGCTGCCCTGTATGCCGGTGCCTTGGAGCCCCAGTTCCGGGTGACCTGCAGCAACCTCTCCGCCATCATCAATGGCCTCGCGACCATCATCATGTTCCTGGTACTCGATCCACAGCTCTCGCTGATGACTGATGATGCCGCGCGGCAGCGGGTGGGGCAGGGGCAGTTCCGGGCGGCGGTCACGTCATTGGTGGGCGCGCGTCTTGCTGGGGTGCTTCTCGCGCAGTTGCTCCTGGTGCCAGCGGCCATGTTGATTGCGCAGGTGGCGCGGTGGATTTGACTGGATGCTTCATTCTCTGAACTCATGATTCCGCAATTTTTCCATTCATGGACGGCGCCGCTCTTTGTCACCGGATTGGTGGTGGGTGTTGTCGGCTGGGTATGGTTTCTCTTTGCGAGTTATCGGGCAGATGCCCACATGGCGCGCTGGTCGCGATTTCTTCCGATGCTCGCCATTCGATTGGCTCTGGAACATCGGGAGACCTGCTTGAAGCCATTCATCCTGCTGCATCTAGGCGGCTTGCTTTGCCTGCCGCAGGTGTTGCGCATGGTGTCAGCGATGTCGGTGGTCGAACAACGCGTGTTCGGTTACTGACACCTCTGGCAGACCCATTTCACGCAACGAAAAAGGGGGCACGAAGCCCCCTTTCCTTGAATGATGGAAGGTGTACCCTGTTTGCTTAGCGGTTGGTGAATTCTCCGCGCGCCGGGTTGAACGAGCATTTGAAGCCATCAATCTCCACCTTGCGACCATTCAGCGATCCTGAGCCGCTCAGGGTCAGGTGAGCCCACTGGCCATCCTTGGACCAGCCGGCGCAGTCGAGGTAGCGGGAATTCTTCAGCACGGTGCTGCTGATCTCCTTGCCAGTTTCCACTTGGAGGGCGAGGCGTTGGGTGGCGAGGTCGAAGTCATACGCGGTGACCTTCGAGTACTTCACGCCCGAGTTGCGCTTGTACAATGAGACGCGGGTGCCGATGCTGGAGCCATCTGTCACGAAGACGTACTTTTCATCTGGCGAGAAGGTGAGCTTCAGTGCGGTGGGCGCGGAAACGTCGCAGAGCTTGGAGGAGGAACCTTCCTGATTGGTGAAGTAGAGGCCGTTGGTGGCGGGGTCCACGCTCCAGGTGATGTACTTGGAGGGGGAGCGACCCCACACCTGGGATTCACGTGCGGGTGCGAGGGGGGCGAGGGCGACAAGGGCCGCGACGGCGGAGAGGACGAGGGATGCTTTCATGGAATGGGACTTCGTAGTGGAATGGCAAAAAATCCGGGAGTGTGACAGGCGAGTCACGACTTTTACCTATTTCAAGGCATTGTTGTGTCAGACCTAGCGCTCATACCGAAAGTCTTCGTAGCTGTCGCGCTTAAGGGTGTGATCCAAGAAGGGCACGCCTATCTTTGCAGCAATGAGTGCGCCAAGCTCCTGTGCACGCTCGCGAGTGTCGGGCTGAGCGGCGAGGAATTCGTTCGTACCTTTTCCCTTCAAAGTGACATCGAGCCGGTACTTCTCGACGGTGGAGTTGCTTCTATTCTGGCTCACTTCGTGAGTGCCCCGCACCGCAGACACTTCAGAAATCTCATGCCGCTTCGTCTTCCGCCACGCCACGTAGTCGCGCATCTCAGAGATGTAGCCTTCCGCAGGATGCACCTCCACCACACTCCGGGCGAAGAGCATCCAGAGTCCGGGAAGCACAAAGGCGGCGGTCATCACCACCAGGAGGATGAGGCCAAAGATGTAGGTGAACATGTAGCCGAAGTCCGCATGGAGTACGGCCCGCGCCATTTCACCCAGGGCCAGCAGCAGCCACCACCCAAACTTCGCGCCTACCAACAGGAGAATCCCGGCACACACCCAGATCACCGGGCCACCGTTGGCGCGGTCCTGAATGCGAAGCGTGTCCTGCTGGGTGACCTGCCACGTGAGTGCCATGCGGCGCTCAGTCTCGCGAGCCCGGAACGATTTTCAACTCCACGGGCTTGCCCTCCCGCTGGACGATGATGGTGGTCTCCTTGCCGATCTTCATCTCACCCATGACGTAGGTGTAGTCATAGATGTTCTGGATATCCTTGTCCCCGAGCTTGGTGATGATGTCGCCCGCCTTCACGCCTGCCTTCGCAGCCGGGCCCACGGGAGACACGCCGCTGAGCTTCACGCCCTTGATGTCACCCTGCGCGTAGTCGGGGATGGTGCCAAGGTAGACACGCAATCCCGTGCGTGTGCCCTGATTCTTCGGCGCTTCCATGGCGATGTAGTCCGGCGCATCAAAGGTGGTGGACAGTGAACGCGTGACGAGCCCCATGAACTTCGCCACCTGCGCGGCCTTCTCGTAGTTGATCTTGTCTGCTGTATCGGAGGGCATGTGGTAGTCCTCATGTGCGCCGGTGAAGGCATTCAACGTGGGGATGCCGCGTGTGTAGAAGGTGGTGGAGTCCGTGGCGAGATGCGCGTCATTCTGTGTGGTGATGGGAATGCCCAGCGGCGCATTGCGCTGCTCGATCTCACGCGGCCACCAGGAGCTGCTGCCCACGCCCTGCAGGACGAGGTTTTTGTTGAAGCGGCCGATCATGTCCATGTTCAGCACGGCGGCGAGCATGCCGGTGAGTTTGGCGTTGGGATCGCCTTTGATCATCTTCGCCAGGCTCTCGCAGAAGTGGGTGGAGCCCAGCAGGCCGAGCTCTTCCCCGGACCATGCGGCGAAGAGGATGTCGCGCTTTTGGTCTAGCTTGCCCTGCTTCTTCATGTCCACCAGCCACTGGGCAATTTCCAGCACACCGGCGCTTCCTGAGGCGTTGTCATCCGCGCCATGGTGAATCTTGTGCACGTCGCCGCCTTTCGCGCGCGAGCTGGAGCCGCCATTGGTGCCGAGGTGATCGATGTGCGCACCGATGATGATGGGCGCGGTGTGGAAGTCGGGCTCCGTGCCCTTGCAGAGGACGGCCAGCACGTTGCGGCCCTTCTTCTTTTCCTGGGCGATGGCGATGTGTGCGGACAGCTTCAGCTTGCCGAGGGGAATGCCCTGGATGGGATCGCCTTTGTCCAGATCGGACTGGAGCTGGACCAGTGTCTTTCCGATTTCCGCAGCGGCGAGAATTCGATCCGCTGTCGCATCGGTAACGCTCACTGCCGCAATGCCGGAGGAGGCGAGTGAGGCATCGAAGGTGAGTGGCACAAGCTGCTCCACGACTTTGCTGTTGGGGCCGCTGGCAACAATGATGCCGCGCGCGCCTTTCTGTCGTGCTGTGAGGGCCTTGTGCCGCAGGCTGGTGAAGCGGAGCAGTTCGTTGCGACGATCCTGGGAAAGATTCTCCGGCAGGTAGCGCAGCACAAGCACCCACTTGTCTTTTACGTCGAGATGGAAGTAGCTGCTGTACGGCTCGAGTTTCTTGCCGTTGCTGTCCGTCCAGTTGTCCGGCGTTTCGATGCCATAGCCCGCGAAGACGATCTCCGAGGCGGCGATATCGCCCGTCTGGGAGAAGGATAGGGGGCGCCAGTCCTGATCGCTCGTCAGATGCATCTTCTGCGAGGCACTGGTGAGTTCCATCTTGTTTCCCTCACCAAGGGCCACGCCGGCGGTGAATTCGAAATTTGAGTAGTAGGTGTTGTCATCACCGAAGGGAACCAGGCCGAGTTGTTGGAAGACGCTGGCCATGTACTCGGTGGCGAGTTTTTCGCCGGGTGTGCCCGTGAGGCGGCCCTGCAGTGCATCACTCGCGAGGTAGGTGATGTGCTGTTTCATGTCCGCGGGTGTGATCTCTGCACTGGTGGTGGAGAGATCCGGTGCGCCCGGGGGTGGCTCCACAGTGCCGGGTTTGGGTGCCGTGCCTTTCTCAGCGACGGCGCCCGTGCTGGGCTTGTCCAGTCCCAGGGTCTTGCGTGCCGCGGCATCATTCCAGTCGGCGATGAAGATTTGCGAGTTGCTGTTCGCCGTGCGGCCGCTGGTCCAGCTCAGCTTCTTGCCATCGGGAGAGAAGACCGGCAGTCCATCGAAGCCATCCGTCCCGGTGATGCGCACCGGGTCGTGTTTGCCCAGCGCGTCCACGATGTAGAGCTCGAAGTTGGCGAAGCCGTTCACGTTGTTTGTGAAGATCAGGTAGTCACCACTGGGGTGGAAATACGGTGCCCAGGACATGGCGCCCACCTTGGTGATCTGGCGCTGGTCGGAGCCATCTGTCTTCATGGTGTGGATCTCGGCAGTCATGCCTTTCTCATCAAAGCGCCGCCAGCAGATGCGCGAGCCATCCGCGCTGAAGAAGGGGCCGCCATCATAGCCGGGTACATCCGTGAGGCGGCGCGCGTTCGTGCCGTCCGCATTCATCACGTAGATGTCCATGAAGTACTGCTTGTCGATCTTCAGGCGCTCTGCGTCGGAGGCGCTGAGCTGGCCTTCATAGGCGGCGCGATTGCTGGCGAAGACGATCTGGCGTCCATCCGGGGAGACGGCACCCTCCGCATCGTAGCCGACGGAGCTGGTGAGCTGCGTGAGCTTGTTGTCGGACAGTGAATAGGAGAAGAGGTCAAAGTGCTCGTCGTAGTCCCACGAGTACTTCCGCACGCGATTGCTCTGGCGTTCCTTGAACTCGGCGTCCTGCTTGGCCTTTGCTTCCGGGTCGAGGTGGGTGGAGGCGAAGAGGATGCGATTGTCATCCGGGTAGATCCAGGCGCAGGTGGTCTTTCCAAAGCCGGGGGAAACGCGGCGCTGGTCGCCGGTTTCCAGATCCATCAGGTAGATTTGGTAGAAGGGGTTGTCCGCCTCACGCTCACTCTGGAAGATCATCTTCTTCCCGTCCGCGCTGAAGTAGCCCTCCCCGGCGCGTTTGCCTTCAAAGGTGAGCTGGCGGATGCCGGTCAAAAAAGCTGCCTCGTCCGCCCGGGAAGGGGAGGGCGTGAGGAGGGTGGCGGCAGCGGCGAAAAGAGTGGAGGCGAGGAGGTGCGGGGCTTTCATCTCTTGCGGTTCAGGTTGAATACGGAGCGAGATCTGCGGCTGCAACGGGAAAAAGCTGGCCGGGCAGCACTCCGCAAGCATGGGCCAATAGGGTGGCGTGGCAGGAGCTCCGCCGGGGACGCGGTTTCCCTTGCCAAGAGGGCGCACGGTGCCATACTGCGACCCCTTATGTCCATTCTTATCGGTTTCCTCATGGTGCTGACGGCGATCGTCTGTCTGCTCCTCGTCCTCATCGTCCTGATGCAGCGCCCGCGTCAGGAGGGTCTTGGTGCGACTTTCGGCGCTGGCATGATGGACTCTCTGGCCGGTGCGCAAGCGACCAATGTGCTGCAGAAGGGCACGGCGTGGCTTGGCGGTTTGATGTTCTTGCTGACCTTCGTCCTGGCGGCGCTTCTGGCGCACAACGCTCCGAAGCCCAAGGCTTCCCTGGCGGGTGAAGGCAGCGCTCCCGCTCCCGTGGTGGCTCCTGCCGCGCCTGAGACCCCGGCACCCGTTCCGGGCGCTCCTGCAGTCCCTGCCCCTGCGGAAAACAAGCCTGCTACGGCTCCCGCGCCTGCGGCTCCTGCTCCTGAAACCAAGCCGACCGAGCCCGTGAAGCCCGCCGACGCTGTTCCTGCTGCTCCAGCCAGCACTCCTACCCCGGCTCCGACGCCTGCGCCCGCACCTTCCGCTGCCCCGGCCAGCACCCCTGCGCCTGCTCCTACAGCCCCTGCGCCTGCTCCCGAGAACAAGCCCGCAAGCGAGCTTCCGGTGGCTCCCGCACCCGTGCCCAGCACGCCTCCGGCACCTCCCGCTCCTGCCCCTTCGGGTAACTAAGGGTAGCGAGAGCGACACGAGCGCCTCATTTTCAACCGTCCGCAGCTGAGTGCTCCGGACGGTTTTTTGTTTTCAGACGAGTCCTTAAAGTAGCTTCGGCTTCAGCCGAACTCGGGATGGCCCAGCGAGTGGTAACGTCCACTTCGGCTGAAGCCGAAGCTACTTTGGGAGTGCTCTTTGCCGCTTCCGAGAATCGGTCTGGGCATTCTGCATTTCTGACCTGAAGTTGATCTTTGGCGGAACTCAGCCTATGCAAGCCGTCCCATGAACGCCAAACCACTCGAAGGAAAAGTCGGACTCGTCTTCGGAGTCGCCAACAAACGCAGCATTGCGTGGGCCATTGCACAGGCCTGGGCGGAAGCGGGTGCGAAGCTGATTTTCAACTACCAGGGCGAACGCCTGAAGGACAATGTGGAAGAACTGGCGGGCACCTTTGGCTCGGACACCCCCCTCTTCCCCTGCGATGTGACCAAGGACGAGGAAGTCGATACCTTCTTCAACAAGGTGAGTGAGATCACCCCCAAGGTGGACCTGCTCCTGCACAGCATCGCCTTCGCCCCGAAGGAAGCTCTGGAAGGCGACTTCATCAACACCTCCCGCGAAGCGTACGCGACCGCGCACAACATCAGCGCCTACTCGCTGGTGCATCTCGCCCGCAAGTCTGCTCCCCTCATGACGGACGGCGGCAGCATCATTGCCATGAGCTACTACGGCGCGGAGAAGGTGGTGCCCCACTACAACGTGATGGGTGTGGCCAAGGCCTCCCTGGAAGCCAGCACGCGCTACCTCGCGTACGACCTGGGCAAGAAGAAGATCCGTGTGAATTGTATCAGCGCTGGCCCGGTGAATACCCTCGCGGCGCGTGGCATTGCCGGCTTTGGCGCAATGCTGAAGCACTATGATGCGCATGCTCCGATTGGCCGCAGCTGCGAGCCTTCCGAACTGGGCGCCACGGGTGTCTTCCTCGCCAGCGATGGCGCAGCGTCCATCACCGGCCAGGTGCTCTACGTGGACGGCGGCTACCAGATCATGGGCATGTAAATTCAGTGAATGGCAGCCGGGCGGAGTGCCTGGCTGCAAACGCCATGTCCGCCGCGAGTTCGAGTGCACTGCCCGTGTTGATTGTGGGCGGTGGGCTCGCGGGGACTGCGGTGGCCTGGCAATGCTGGGCGCGCGCAGTGCCGTTTCTGGTACTTGATCCGGGTGAGCCAGGGACCACCTCAAAGGTGGCTGCTGGTCTGGTGACTCCCATCACCGGCCAAAGGCTCAAGGTGAGCTGGAGGCTGGAGGAACTGCTGCCCGAGGCACGTGTATTTTATCAGCGCATGGAGCAGGCGGTGGGGGGAACGTTTTACCATCCCTCGCCGATGGTGCGGCTTTTCAGCAATGAGCGGGAACTGAAGTTCTGGGGGCTGCGCAGAGACGAGCCTGACATCCAGCGATGGGCGGATACGACCACCGCGGACGCGCAGGTGGATGCGTCCATCTTCCACAACGAGCTGGGCGGCTTCGGCCAGCCCGATGCGGCATGGCTCGATACCGTGGCGTATCTGGAGGCATCCAAGGAATTCTTTTCTGCGAAGGGAAGGTGGATTACCGGCGCCTTCAAGGATGACGAGCTGGATGTTTCCAGTGATATGGTCACATGGCAGGGTGAGAGGTATGCTGCCGCGGTGTTCTGCCGCGGTGCTGACGAACGCCATGCCTCGCGATTCTTTCCCTGGCTGCAATGGGATTGCGCGCGCGGCGTGATTGCGGATGTGCGCGCGGACTATCGCGACCACCGGATGGTGCAGCGGGGCGGGTGGATGCAGCCGCGGGGTGATGGCGGGATCTACCGCGCGGGCTCGACCTATGAGTTCGATTTCACGCGGAGCCTTGAGGAATCCACCGAAGAGTTGCGAGGGAAGCTGCACGTGTTGTTGAAGGTGCCATTTGAGATTCTCTCTTCACAGACCGGTCTCAGACCGATTGTGAAGCGGCAGCAGTTGATTGTGGGCCGGCATCCCGTGCATGAGCGCGTGTTGATCCTGAATGGACTTGGCTCCAAGGGGGTGCTGCGTGCGCCGTTCTTCTCGCGGATGCTGATGGAGCATTTTTGGGACGGAAAGCCCATCGAAGCGGAGGTGGATGTGCGGGCGAATGGGTGAACCTCGCGCTCGTCGTGATGACATGATGCCAGGGAGCCATGGTGATCTGTGAGTGCATCGCGTTGAACTATGAGTGATAGAGTAGGCCCCGCTGCTCCATGCCTTCCGAATCTCCATCTTCCTTCACCGCTCTTCCCACTGCTGTGCAGTGGTCGCATCAGATCGTGGGGCCACGTCTGCGTGCGGGCGATTGGGTGGTCGATGCCACGGCGGGAAACGGCCATGACTCACTCTTCCTGGCGCAACGAGTGCTTCCCGGCGGACGTGTGTTCACGTTCGATCTGCAAGCGCAGGCGATTGAAAAGACGCGTGAGAATCTGGCGAGCCATCTGACCATTCAGCAGCTGGCGGAGGTGTCCCTGCACCATGCCGGACACGAGCGCATGGCGGAGCTGTTGCCGGCTGAGGCGCGCGGACGTCTGCGCACGGTGATGTTCAACTTTGGTTACCTGCCTGGCGGAGACAAGAAAGTCATCACGCAAGAGGCAACCTCACTTGCAGCCGTGCGCATTGCGCTGGAGTGGCTCGCTGAGGACGGCATCATGACCGTCGTGCTATATCCTGGTCACGAGGGTGGCAGGGAGGAGGCGAGCTCGGTGGAGTGCCTGATCACGGCACTGCCATCCATGGAGTTTGAGGCTCAGCGCATCGGCTTCCTCAACTTCCGATCCTCGACGCCTTTCTGCATCGCGGTGCGACGACGGGCCGTGAACGCTTGAAGAAGGAGGAGAACTTAGGCGGGTTTGTGACCCATGTGCTCAAACACGGCAGCGAGGGCGGCGTTCAGCTCGTCCATCGTCGCCTGCTCAAGAGTGGGATCCAGCGCTGGTTCGCGCAGCGGTTCCGGGGTCATGGCAAAGTCCTGGGCGGTGAGTTCCACGATATTGCTCGGTTTGGAGGGTTTGAACTTCGAGGGGGTTTTTTCTGAACCTTCGGCTGAAGTTTCAGCCTCGGGACGGTAGACCGTGAGGGCGGTATCGAAATCCTTCAGCGATTCCATCCACTGGCGGATGGAGGCCAGCTCTTCATCCAAGGCGCTGAGCACCCGACCGCGAGTTTCTTCCAGAGAGGACTCCAACTGAGCGAGATGCTCACGAAGAATCATCTTCGCAACAGGCTGGTGGGCAAAGGCGGCGGAAGACTTGGGCGGCATAACGAAGGCAGTTTACTCTAATTTCCATAATTTCACAACAATATTTGTTGTTTCTGCATACGTTAGACAAAGCAGATTTTAAAGATGTTCAAAACATCTGAATGACCTAATAAAACTGCACCCATGCCCCTTCATCTTGTGGCTGGATCCTCTTTTAGGAATCGCTGCTCAGGCACAAAAGATGGGGTGGGCATCTCCATGCAATTCTCCACCGGGCGGTAATCCGAACTCTGATGGCTTGGTTGCCGCCTCAGTCAGCTCGACCGATCCCCGCCAGCATCGTGTGATGGAATGCTTTTCGCGGTGCCGTCATTGATGCTTCCTGGCGTGGATTTACGGAGGAACGTGGGCGGAGCGTGTCGACGCCGCGGCCTCGTCTGGATAGCCCAGGTTGAGACTCTTCTGCCAATGACTGGAGACGCTGTAGAGTCTGGCAATGATGTCTTGAATCACTGCGGCATCCTCCAACGGGAGATCGACGCGGTAAGAGAGTGTCACCAAGCCGGTCTCGGAATCGAGACCCAGTGCGCCGCCTTCGGTATGGTTCCATTCGTGATTCGCCTCCAGGAGTTCCTGCATGGCGCTGGTCACCTCTCCGGGCGCGGTCGGCAGGGCGCCGAGGATCCAGTTCATGAAGATGGTCTCCGCCGTTTCATTGAGCGTGATGATGACGGTGATGTCTTCGTCGAAGGTAAGGCAGCACTGGTTGCTCTCGTCCCACTCGATAGCTGCTTCTCCCTCCATGGGAAGTGACTCCTGGATGAGACGGAGAAGATCGTTGGCATGTTGACGGATTTCAGACATCTGCGGAGTGAGTGAGAACAATCTGGTGACGAGGGAGAGTTCGGCTTCTCTGCTCACTGGTTAGCCATCACGAGCAAAAAATATCTGGAAGCCCACTCTCAGGCCTCGTCGAGACCTTCCCATCTGAATTCCTCTTCAATGATGATGTGCGCAAACGAGGTCAGACGTGTGAGACTGAAGCGCGACACCGACACATCCTATATCAATGTGTTCTCCCGTGCTGCCTGCGAAACGTCTGTGGGCTCGTGGCTTTGATCTGCTGGAAGACGCGATTGAAATTCGAGATGGACTGGAATCCACTCGCGAAGGCGATCTCGCTCACACTTTGCGAAGTATCCGTGAGAAGTTTGCATGCCTGCGTAATGCGCAACTCGCTCAGCAGGCGTGTGGGCGTGCGTCCCGTGACCCGTTTGCAATAGCGGCAGAAGGCGGCGCTGCTCATGCCGGCAGCGCGAGCGAGATCATCGAGCCCGATGGGATCGGCGAGATGAGCGTAGATGAATTGATACACGCGCCGTACACGATCCGCGGCGTGATCATCACAGGCTGGAAGGTAGTGCTCGCCGGCGAGTGGTCGTGTGTCGGCTGTGCCATCACACAGCGTTTGCAGAATGCCGAGCAGTGCGAGCAACTGATGGGAACCTTCCTTGTCAGGGAGGCGCTCAAGGTCCTTCGCGGCGTGCGAAGCGGTCCTTCCTTCGAAGGCCAGCCCACGCCGTGCACGCTCCAGGAGTTTTTTCCATGAAACAGCCTCCGGTAGCGAAAGCAGGGATCTACCAAAGTTCTCCTCGCGCAGATGCACTACCACAGCACGGGCACGTTCCCGAGAAGGCCTGGCTTTGCTGGATGGGGCATGCGCGTGGCTGTGCCAGTAATGCGGAAGGTTCCCCGCGAGCAGTACCAGGTCACCCGCGCGGAAGGATTCCAGGTGATCTCCCACGCACCGATCTCCGCTGCCCTCCAGAATGAGAGTGAGCTCCGGCTCAGGATGGAAGTGCCACGGCACGGTGAAGCGAGGCAGGTCGAACGTCCGGACGAGGAACGACTCGTGACCGGTCCAATGCACATCTTCGAACTGCGCCCGCATGGGGGCTATTTTGCCAGCATTCTGTCCGATCTGGCAAGTTTTGGGTGCCCCGGCGGTCAAAATCCGGGGAATATCGGCAAACGGCAGGGTGGCTGGAAAAGGGCTATGCCGGTAAAATCAGGGCATGACTGCCATTGAATCCTTCAAGGCGAACTATCGCCCGTACAAGAACCTTCCCCCGCTGGCCGGGCTGGCTTCGTTCGGAGATGCGATGAAGCCCGGGCTTTCCATCGATGACTGCGTGGATCGCGTGAAGCGCTATCACTTTGCGCTGAAGCGGCTCATGCAGATCTTCCAATCCCGCCTCACAGCTGAGCCGGTGTATGAGCTGAAGATGGCTTTCAGCCTGCACTCACACTACTGTGCGGAACATTGCAGCGCCATGCGCGAGCGTGTGGCGGAGATGCGCACGCCGCCGCTCGGGCTGGAGAAGATACCGAATGAACATCTCAAGGTGTTCTTTGATGAGATCCAGAATGCTCCCACCACGGAGGAGTTGGTCATCGGAGTTTATGAGTATGCGATCCCTGCTTTGATCTGGGGCATGCGGCGCCATCTGGATGTGACGCATCCGATTGCGGATCATCCCACGGTGCGGATCCTGAAGTTTGCCCTCATGGAGATGGAGGAGGCGGAACGGTATGGGATGGAGGCGGTGCGTAGCCTCGTGGAGGATATCCGCAGTGACGCGGTGTTGAAGTGGCAGAAGCTGCTGGAGAATCTCCTGCATGCCGCCGGCGATCTCGATGGTTCGCAAGAGCCGCGTATCGCCGAAGACCTGACGCCGATCCACAGTGCGACTCCCTTCAAGTATGATGGGGTGCCGCAACGCGATGAGCGTTTCCCCGATCCGTACAACATGGGCGTGCATGCAGAGGAATTCCTCTATGACGCCAAGTTTCGCGCACGGGACAAGACGCTCATGATGTACTACAAGCGGCTTCGTGAAATCGACGTGCCGGAGATGATGGCCTCCATTCTCTCGGAAACGACGGACAAGCCGTGGGGCTACTACCGCGACATGACGCGCCAGCTTTGGGATGAAGCGAGACACGCGATGATGGGTGAGATAGGTTTCGTGGCGAATGGCATCGACTGGCCGCGCCTCGTATTGGTGAATCACACGTGGGCGCTTGGCCTGAACACCCAGCTCAAACCTTGGGAGCGGCACGCCGTGTTGTATTTCATCGAGCAGGGCTTGATGACGAAGACGGGCAAGCGCTTCGAGTGGGAAGTGGGAACCGAGTCTGGAGATCCGCTGGCCCGCCTCTTCCAGGACTATGACTGGGCGGACGAAGTCCTGCACGCGAGCATCGGGAAGCAGTGGTACGTGAGCGCTTTTGGTGACCAGAAGCAGGCGATCGAGTACGGCAGCAACTGCTGGAGCAAGGTGCTCATCGGCTGGCGTGAGTGGAAGGATGAAGGCAAGACGGACCACTACAACTGGTGGCCGGACCTGTACGCCGAGTTCTGCTCGCTTCATGGTCTGCAGCCGGATCCGGAGGCGATGGTGTACAACACCACGTACGAGACCACGCGCGCGGATCTCGAGAAGCTGGCGGTGAGTGGCTAGGAGAGGTGGAGCGTGCTGGGTGATTTCGGGTTAACCGCAAAGGGGCAGAGGCGCAAAGGACGCAGAGGATTGGAGATTCTCTGCGTGGGGTAGGTTGTGGATGCTTCGGGGTGGTGTGTCTCGAGTTGGAGGAGGCAGAGATGCGGAGGCGGCCCAAAGGAGCGTGGACACTCTTGTCCGCCGTTCTGTGGCGTGGCGACCCGCAGCCGCCCTTAGCCTCCTGTCTCTGTGACCAACCCTTCACCAGAAGCCCCTTGCCGGAGGGGTGGGCAGGGGTCCACTTCGCCCTTGCAGATCGGCCCCGTTGCGGTAGGTAGCCAGCCCTTTTTCCGCACCTTCCGGCATTCCTCGCACCCACCCAATACTCAAAGTAAATGAACAAAGCTATCCTTCAGAAAGCCGCCAATGAAGCCCGTGGCATTGCCATGGACGCGGTGCACAAGTGCCAGTCCGGACACCTTGGTCTGCCCCTCGGCGCAGCGGAAATCGGCGCCGTCCTTTTCGGAGAAATGCTCCAGTGCGACCCGACCGACCCGAAATGGCTCAATCGCGACCGCTTCATCCTGAGCGCAGGCCACGGTTCGATGTTCATCTACACCTGGCTGCACCTCGCGGGCTATGACCTGCCGATGAGGGAGCTGGAAAACTTCCGCCAGCTTCACAGCCATACCCCCGGCCACCCGGAGTCCTTTGAGACCGTGGGCGTGGAGTGCACCACCGGCCCCCTCGGCCAGGGCGTGGCCAATGCAGTCGGTTTCGCCATCAGCGGCAAGATGGCCGCGGCGAAGTACAACACCGCCGACTTCAAGCTGCTCGACAACCACATTTTCGTGCTCGCCGGTGACGGCTGCCTTCAGGAAGGCGTGGCCCGCGAAGCGGTGGCTTTTGCCGGCCACAACGGCCTCGACAACCTGATCCTCATTTACGATTCCAACGACGTCACCCTCGACGCGATGGCCAAGCTCACCCAGAGCGAAGACACCGCCAAGGTGTACGAAGGCATGGGCTGGGATGTCATCACCATCGACGGTCACAGCTTCGGCGACATCTACAGCGCCATCGACCGGGCGAAGACCAGCAACAACAACAAGCCGAAGATCATCATCGCCAAGACCGAGATCGGTCGCGGTATCCCCGAAGTGGCCGGCACCGCCAAGGCCCACGGCGAAGGTGGCGCGAAGTTTGTGGACGCTGCCCGCGCGGCGCTCGGCCTCCCTGCTGACCAGCACTTCTTCGTGAGCGAGGAAGTGAAGGCCCACTTCTCCGAGCTCAAGGACAAGCGCGTCGCCGCGAAGGCTGACTGGCAGAAGCGCTTCGAAGCCTGGGGCAAGGCCAACCCTGAGCTCAAGGCCCAGCTCGATGACGCCCTCAATCACGACTACACCGCGGAAGAGCTGCTGAAGCTCATCCCTGAGTATCCCGCCGAAGGCAAGGCCGCGACCCGCAACAGCGGTGGCGAGATCCTGAACCATCTGGCGAAGGCGATCCCGCACATGATCACGGGCAGCGCTGACCTCTTCGGCTCCACGAAGAACTACATCAAGGACGGCGGCGACTTCTCCAAGAACACGCCCACCGGCCGCAACCTGTGGTTTGGCATTCGTGAACACGCCATGGCTGCGATGGTGAACGGCATCAAATACGACGGTCTCTTCCGCGCCAGCAGCGCCACCTTCCTGGTGTTTGCTGACTACTGCCGCGCGTCCATGCGTATCGCCGCCCTGGCCAAGCTTCCCGCAACCTACATCTTCACGCACGACTCCGTGGGTGTGGGTGAAGACGGCCCGACCCACCAGCCGGTGGAAACGGTGAGCGGCCTCCGCCTTATTCCGAACCTCGACGTCATCCGCCCTGGCGATGCCGAAGAGTGTGCCGCTGCCTTCGCCGCTGCGTTCAGCCGTCCAGATGGCCCCACGCTCCTTGCTCTTACCCGCCAGGACATCCCGCACCAGGGCAGCGCCAGCGCCGCCGCACGCCGCGAAGGCACCCTCAAGGGTGGCTACGTGCTGGTGAAGGAAAAGGGCGACCTGAAGACCATCCTCCTCGCGAGCGGTTCCGAAGTGCAGCACGTGGTGGAAGCTGCGAAGCAGCTCGGTGACGGCGTCCGCGTCGTCAGCGTGCCCTGCTTTGAGCGCTTCGATCGCCAGACGCAGGCCTATCGTGACGAAGTGCTCCCGCCCTCCTGCACGAAGCGCGTCGCCATCGAGGCCGGTGTGTCCGCCCTCTGGTGGAAGTACGTCGGCACCGCCGGCAAGGTACTCGGCATCGACCGCTTCGGCATCAGCGCCCCTGGCAATACCGTCATGAAGGAACTCGGCATGACTGCTGAGGCTGTGGTGAAGGCTGCGAGCTAGGCAGAGCTGCGAAGAGCAGTATCAATATCACACTTTGTGAAACGGGAAGCTGGAGACGGCTTCCCGTTTTTCCGTTATGGTGTGGAATGCAGAGGCCGTGCGAGATTCTCATGGGTCCCGTTCTGCGAATGTGCGTCAAGATTGGAAGGCATCGTGATACACGCGACTGATCCAGACGCTGTGACGCGAAGCGTCCTTGGACTGTGCGCAGCCTTGCTGCCGCTTTCCAGAGTCCACAGCCTGCTGTGGCGATGGTGATACTCGCTCGCAGGGTGATGCGTCCAGAGAAGGTTGGCGACTTCGTCGCGGTGAAGCGTGCAGCAGGCTGCACTTGAGGAAAGCGGCAGCAGGGCTGCACGCAGTCCAAGGTGGCTTCGCCACACAAGTTTCCCTTTATCGGCTACGCCACCAATCCCACCTTGCCGAACTCACACTTGGGAAATACGGTGCTCGCCGCTGTAGAATCAAGCCCAAGCGAACCACGCAACACTTCTGCAAACACGCTGCGATAGTCATGCTGGATCTGCATGCCGCCGGGGCCGGCGGGCGAATCGTTTTCCACGACGCAGGGCCATTTGCCGAGGATGCGACCGCCTTGGATCTGATTGCTCAAAGTCATGAGAGCGAAGCCGCGACCGTGGTCGGTGCCGAGGGAGGCGTTCTCGTAAATACGGCGACCGAACTCGGTGGTGACCATCACCGTGAAGCTGCCGCGCTGATCCTTGAGATCCGCATCGAAGGCGGCGAGACCTTCGGCGAGAATGCGGGCCCGCTCGGCCTGGAAGCTGTCCGTGGTTCCTTGGAAGAAGTGGGTGTCCCAGCCTCCCACATCGATGCAGGCGACTTCGAGACCGACCCGAGCTTTGATCAAGCGCGCGATCTCCCGCATGCCATTGCCGAAGCCGTCCTTGGGATACTTGGCATCGTTGGCAGGCTTGTAGCCGCCTTCCTGAAGGGCGCTGACACGTTTGAAGAGGTCGAGTGTTTCGCGTCCCTGGGCTCCCAGCAGGGTGACATCCGCGCCGTACATCGCGGCGAGCACAGCCGCAGCGGCATCGGGTTTGCCGGAAGGTGTGCGGATGGCGATTTCTTCCAGCGACTGCATCACGCTGGCTACCGGCGCGCCGCGCAAGCTCTCTGGCAGAGTGGTGCCGAGAGCCACAGCGCTCAACGGGCCGAGCTTGGAATTCGCACGCGTGCGGAGGTAGCGCCCCAGCCAGCCTCCGCCTGCAGCGGAGGCAGCCATGGAATCACCGTGTTCCATCTGGTCCTGGCACTCAAAGTGGGAACCAGTGGTGTTGTCTGTGCCCACGGCCTGCACGATGGCGAGGCGGCCTTCGTTGAACTTCTCGTGCAGGGGCTGCAGCGCCGGATGGAAGCCGTAGCGATCATCCAGGCGCAGTGCGCGTCCCTTGTCGGAATCGCCAGTAGGTGCCTTGATGGCGATGGTAGGCCGCGCTTTGTAGTAGCTGTCGTCGGCGTACGGCACCACGAGATTCATCGTGTCCGCACCACCGCGAAGGAAGACGACGATGAGCGTGTGGCGACCAGCATCCTCCACCGGCGGAGCAGCAGCCACGGCAAGCTTGGAAAGCAGGGCGCGTCGGGTGAAGGAGGGCATGATGGAAATGGATACAGGCTGGATTAACAGCGTTGAAAAGCGGGAGACGCGAGGACGAGTGCGAGCAGGTCCGCATCATCTTCCACAGACTGCAAGGCAGTGAGTTCGGCCTCGGCAGGTTTGCGACCGATGCAGTGGGCGAAGAGCCGCGACGCCTTGTCTTTGGAGTCCTTGCGCAGGCCCAATGCCTTGCGCAGCGCGTTGCCCTCCGTCTTCACGTCAGGCACAAAACTTCCGCCTAGTGCGAAGGCGAAGTTCCAGCGCCACAACAGCGTGCCGAGCCACGGCGTTTCCTCATCGGGATAGCCGTCCGGGGTGGGATGGCGGAAGAGCGGCTGACCCAGTGGATGGAGATAGCTCACCAGAGGAATGCGCGGTGGCTTGCCCTGGATAGCTTGAGTGGCGGCTGCGGCAGGATTGTCGCGACGACCCACATAGCTGGTCTCCACATCGGCAGCGACGGCGCGCAGTGAAGAAACGATGAAACGGAAAGGTCGCTTCAAGAGCTGTCCGCGGGCATTTGCAAACTCCTCACTCTGGAACAGCACGCGCAGCGTGCTCTTGATATCGCCCGACGTTCGGGTGAACTCAGCAGTCACTTTGTCCACCGCGCTCTGTGGCGGTTCATGGCTGATGAAGCGTCGGCACAGCTTCTGGGAGATGTATTTCGCCGTGGAAGGATGGGCGCACACGATGTCCACCACGCGCTCCAGATCGGCTTCGCCGCCTTTGGCCGCGATGGTGTGACCGAGCACTTCCTTGGTGCCGTCGTCGTGCCATTCCTTCTTGAAGTGAGTCGTACCGCGCTGGGCCTTGAAGGGATTCAGCGCATCCGCCATGCGCATCTTCAGGTCCACAGTCCAACCGCTGAGGCAGCGCGCGGCTTCATAGATGTCCTTCTGCGTGTAGCCACCGTTCACGCCCATGGTGTGCAGCTCCATGAGCTCGCGGGCGTAGTTCTCATTCGGCACCGGGCTCTTCTTCGTGACCTTGTTATCGCGGCCATCGAGGTAGGTGAGCATCGCAGGCGACTTCGCGGAGGCGAGGATGAGATCGCGGAACTTGCCCATCGCATGCTTGCGGATCACATCGCGATCATCGGAAGGGCGCAGGTAGATGCAGTCCGTCTTCTCCAGATCGATGTTGAGGTGGTCGCCCCAGAACTCGACCATGGCCTCGAAGAGCTGCCGCTTGGAATACACGGCGCGCAAGACAGCATGGCGCGTGAGTTCATCACGCAGCACATCCTTGCGGAACTCCCACGCATTTCCCGCATCCATGTAGAGGGACTCAAACCACTCGGCGCGCAGATCGGCGGCAGAGTCATCGATGCGCTCCGGGTGAAGTTGTTCCTCCAGCCAGGCGTCGCGGCCCATCTGCTTCACCTTGGCGAGGTCTCCGGGCCAGGGACCAAAGCCGGCGCGCGAGACCAGATGGAAGTCGGGATCGATGTCTGCACTCTGTGCCGGAGTCAGGTTCGGCGGGATGGATTGGCCCATCTGGTCGCCAAAGAATGCCGTAGATCGTTCGCAACCTGTGAGCGCTGCCGCAGTGCCGGCCAGGGCTGCCTTGAAGAGCGAGCGCCGTGAGGTGGAGATGCCGTCCGTGGACATGGCAGCGACAGCGAGGTGAACCCAAAAATCAAGCGACGGCCTGAGGAAGGGGCGGCGCGTTTGCGGGAAGCGGTGGGGTCGTCACCGTACCAGTGGTCACCAAGGGTGATGGAACTGGAGCAGGAAAGGGTTGTGTTTCGGGTTGCGGGACGCGCATGAACCACATCCGCACGCGAATTCCGAGGCCGATGGTCAACAGCACGGCGAAGAGCACATACCAGCCGATGAAGGGAATGGCCAGCACCCCGGCAACCACCAGGCCTCCGCGCCAGAGGGCACGCCAGGCTTCGTCACCAGTACATCCCGGCCACAACCGGGAGCCGATGTGCAGTGCCAGGCCCGTGAGTCCTGCGAGACCCCAGATGGCTACGAGGCTGACGACGGCGATGCCGATGATACCGCCCACCTGGCCACGCTTGCCTCCTACCGTGAGGATGGTCAGGGCGATGGCGAAGACGGGGACGCCGATGAGGAAATTCACCAGCAAACCACGCGAGGCTGCCGCGCGGGATTTTTCTGTCATCACGGGCCACATGCCGCGGGAGAAGAGCCAGAACGCCGGCAGCCCGAAAAGGACCCCAAGCCCGATGAGGAGGTAGAAGAATTGCTGGGAGAAAAGCATGGCCGTGAGCGGTGGGTGATTGAGGGGTGTGACGCTGCAGGCGTGGGACGGTTACAGCCTCCGGGTTGTTTCATGGTGATCATGACCAACAAAAAACCAAGCACCGTTGCCGATGCTTGGTTTTCAGAAGTTCTCGAAGGAGAGGGCAGACTACACCACATCCAGATCCGTCACCGCGCCCTGGCTGGCGTTCTTCACCGTGGCGGCGTACTTCGCCAGGATGCCGCGGGTGTAGCGGGGCTTGGGCTTCTTCCAGGCCTTGAGGCGGGCGGCGATTTCCTTGGCAGGAACGCCAAGGGTGATCTCGCGCTTCTGAGCATCGATGGTGATGGGGTCGCCGTTTTTCACGATGGCGATGGTGCCGCCCACATAGGCTTCCGGAGTCACGTGGCCCACCACGAAGCCGTGGCTGCCACCGCTGAACCGTCCGTCCGTGATGAGGGCCACGTCCTTGCCGAGTCCCTTGCCCATGATGGCGCTGGTGGGGGAGAGCATCTCGCGCATACCGGGGCCGCCCTGCGGTCCTTCCATGCGGATGACGATGACGTGGCCCTTCTTCACCTTGTCATTGAGGATGGCCTGGAGCGCCTTCTCCTCACTATCGAATACGATGGCCTTGCCGGAGAACAGGAGGCCTTCCTTGCCGCTGATCTTGCCCACGGCGCCTTCGGCGCAGAGGTTGCCACGGAAGATGACGAGGTGGCTGTCCTTCTTGAGCGGCTTGTCGAGCGGCTGCACGATGGTCTGGTCCTTCGGGTAGACGATCTTGGACTTCTTCAGGTTCTCCTTCATGGAGCGACCGGTCACCGTGAGGCAATCGCCGTGCATGAGACCTTCCTCCACGAGCATGCGCATGAGCGGCACGGTGCCGCCGATCTTCACGAGGTCGTTCATGAAGTACTTGCCGCTCGGCTTCAGGTCGGCGAGCACCGGAGTCTTCTTGCCGATGCGGGTGAAGTCATCGATGGTGAGTTTGACGCCCGCGCTGTGCGCCATGGCGATGAGGTGCAGCACCGCATTCGTGGAGCCACCGAGCGTGATGATGAGCGTGATGGCATTCTCAAACGCCTCCTTCGTCATGATGTCACGCGGGGTGATGCCCAGCTTGATCATGTTCAGCACGGCGGCGCCGGCGTCGAAGCAGTCAATCAGCTTGTCATCACCCACGGCGGACTGGGCGCCGCTGTTCGGCAGGCTCATGCCGAGCGCTTCGATGGCGCTGGCCATGGTGTTCGCCGTGTACATGCCACCGCAGGAGCCTTCACCCGGGATGGAGTGCTCTTCGATGTCGATAAGTTCCTTGTCGTTAATCTGGCAGTTGGCGTGCTTGCCCACCGCTTCGAAGACGGTCACAATGTCCGCGTCCTTCTTCTCCGGGCCCACGCAGCCGGGGAGGATGGTGCCGCCATACACGAAGACGCTGGGGCGGTTCAGGCGGGCCATGGCCATGATGCAGCCCGGCATGTTCTTGTCGCAACCGCCGATGGCCACGTAGCCATCCATGCCTTCGCAACCCACCACGGTCTCGATGGAGTCGGCGATGACTTCACGGGAAACGAGGGAGTACTTCATGCCCTCCGTGCCCATGCTGATGCCATCCGAAATCGTGATGGTATTGAAGATCATCGACTTCCCGCCGGCAGCGTCGATGCCCTTCGCCGCTTCCTTAGCGAGGCGGTCGATGTGCATGTTGCAGGGGGTCACCATGCTCCAGGTGGACGCCACGCCGATGAGCGACTTCTTGAAGTCCGCGCGGCTGAATCCGACGGCGTGCAGCATGGCGCGGCTCGGGGCGCGCTCCACTCCATCCACCACGATGGCGGAATGCTTGCGGTGCAGGTCGGACTTGGCGGCGGATTTGGTTCGGGCTGACATGGGGAATGGGTGGGTGAGCGGGCGGGTAAGATGGGGCGAATCGCTCGGCGTGCAAGCACTCGCGAGTCCGCAGGCGGGCTACCGTACGGGTTTCAGCGTCAGCCTGACAAAGGCCACATGCACCTTGCTGTCATCTCCGCCTGGGATCTTGCGGACACCGAGGCAGATGGCCTGTCCCGATTTTACCTGTTTCTTGCCTTCCCAAGTGGCTTTGAATTCCACCGGATCGGGAGGACTGCCTGCCTCTACGGTGCCCGCAACCTTGGGAAAGTGTTTCAGAGTCTCATCCAAGGTGGGCAGGCGAGGAAAGGCGGCATCGTGGCTGAGCTTGTAGGTCAGGGTGACTGATGGTGGTGCTGAGAAGTCGAACGGGCCTGTGGGAGACGGTATCTCCGCGGTGATCGCCCAAGCGGTGCCGACCGGGATCATCCCCATCGCTCCCGGCCAGAAGCGTCCGGGTATCTCCTCCACAGGATCTCCTTCGGCGCAATACTCCATGAGGTACACCATGCGTACGGTCGCTGCCTTCCCCGGCAAGGTCTTCACGACGGCATGCCCTGCCAGGGTGGCGGTACCTTCCTTGACCCGGAATAGCAATTTTTCGAGGCGGGATTGGTCTTCTGTGGGTGACCCCATTGTATTCCACGAATCGAATTCCTTGGCCAGCACCTCGAAGACCATGGCCTCCCCTTCGAGCTGAGCTGCCGCCTCCGGTGCGATGTCTTTGGTACCTGCCGGCGTCTCATCCAGCCTGGCGAACAAGAGCATCGTCTCACCCGG
Source organism: Roseimicrobium gellanilyticum (assembly GCF_003315205.1). Taxonomy (NCBI): domain Bacteria; kingdom Pseudomonadati; phylum Verrucomicrobiota; class Verrucomicrobiia; order Verrucomicrobiales; family Verrucomicrobiaceae; genus Roseimicrobium; species Roseimicrobium gellanilyticum. The sequence goes on from NZ_QNRR01000005.1 coordinate 156,375, forward strand.
TGCCAGTCCTTCTCCGTCCTTCAGGCATTCAGGCGTGCGGATGATGGCGATGAGGGAGACACCATCCGCTGGAACAGTGGTGGTGGTCCTCACCGACTGCTCGTAGAACTGGGGACGCCAGATGGTCATCTCAGGGGAGTTCTTCGCGCACTGCCATGTCTGCTGCCGAGGCGGGCACGGAGATTGCATGAGGTCCAGCACGAGGGTACGAATAGCCTTCCGCTGGATGCGAAGCTGAGTTCCGACACCCGTGTCGCACTCCCAAGAGGTGGGAAATACGATGGTGTCAGCGGGCCTGCTGTGCCGCCTGATCGATTCGAGATCGGAATCGTAGACGGGGCTGGTGGCCTGAAGACCTGCGACCACGCGCAAGGTGGCTTTGCCAGCGCGTTGTCGTTGCAGGAGGTCCTTCAACAACGAGTGATCGGACAAAATGTCACGACTCTCGAGCAGCGTTTGCGCATCTTCTGAACTCACGCCGAGGCCCAGCAGCATCACATTCGCGAGGGACTCCGTGGCAGGTTGGTTGCTGGAAGCTGGGGCACTCTGGGGGTGTGCTTCCGCCAGGATCACATCGAGCACCGCCTCTCTTCGTGAACCCATCTCCACATGGTCCGCCGGACGCATGAATCCCAACACTGACGAACCGGACGCCGGAGCCCAACCAATCACAGTCAGGCGTTCCTCATAAAGGTCCTGCTGCTTGAAGATGCCTGCGCCGGGTTCTTTTTTGGCAGGCCAGACGAGCGGCCACTCTAGTGTAGTTGGGTCTCGCGGAGAAAAGTGCATGGCCCAGGCTACCTCTGTCCCAGGCTCGTTCCTGATCGCGTAACTCTTCCGTGCGGCGACCTCCAGCGAGGAGCCAAGCAGCACGCTAAAGAAATCAGTGGGAGTTGAGGTGAAATTGTCCTCGTTCTCATCGCACACCCATGGCCACTGGATGGTTTTGCCCGTCTCCATCTGAAGTCGCGAGTCTCCCTGCGTAGCGCCTGCGAGTGAGGACACCTCATGTGCTTCGCCCGCCGTGACCATTCGTTGCACTTCCGCCGCGAATGCAGCTCCCTGGCCGTGGGTCATTACCGCTTCGATGATGGCGGATTCGGGGGCGCGGATGATGCGCTGCCGTACTTCCATGATGGGCTGCGCCTCAGCCTTACCGCACACAGGTGTGGCGGCACTCAAGCAGGCTGCGAGCAGGATGATGACTGTGCAGTTCTGCATCATGGGATGACATCCAGGATTCTCGATTGCGAAGAGTCAACACAGGGACGGCTCTTCGCGCCAGACTATTCGAGCACCCACCGAATCCATTCTGGAGAGGAATGCTCCCGATACCTGGCGTCTGCTGAGCAATAGAAAGCCGGGAAGGCCAGCATGGCCCTCCCGGCGAAACGCTCGAAGCTAAATCTGCTTACTTGGCGCCTTCGCTGAGGAACTCCACCTTGCCCGTGTCGAGGTCGTAGTGCGCGCCCACGACGGTGAGCTTGCCAGCCGCGGCCTTTTCTTTCAGGAAGGGCTCGGACTCGCGGAGGGTTTTGGCCACGTGCAGGGCGTTGGCCTTGGCGGTCGTTTCGGCATCGGCGGAGGACGTGGTGGCCACGGCGGGCTCGATGGCCTTGACCAGCGACTGGATGTGGCCCGGTGCTTTGCCATTGGTGGCGATGGTATCACGAGCGGCCTTCACGGCGCCGCAGCGCTCATGGGCCAGCACCACGATGAGCGGGCTGCCGAGGTGTTCCACGGCGTATTCGATGCTGCCTATCGTTTCATCATTGAGCACATTGCCCGCGACACGGATCACGAAGAGGTCACCGAGACCCTGATCAAACACGAGCTCGGGAGAAGTACGGGAATCCGCGCATCCGAGGACGATGGCGAAGGGATGCTGGCCCTTGGCGAGCTCTGCGCGGGAGGTGCGGTCTTGGTGCGGGTGATTGAGCTTGTCCGCCACGAAGCGCACATTCCCTTCTTTAAGAAGATTGAGTGCTTCGGCACCGGTAACCGTGGGAGCGGCTTCCGAGGGTGCCGGGTCCTTGGCCTGAAGGTAGGCTGCAAGAGAAACGGAGAGGGCGACCATGGTGGTCAGAAGACAAACTTTCGTTTTCATGGAGATGATTTTGACGGGGATGGCATCGGCAAAGATGCCGCATCCGTGGGATGTGCCTGATGATAAGGGCGTGACCGGAAGCGCCGGGGATCTCGCAGGGACGGAGAAAATCGCCAGCACTAAAGAGTGAATTTTTCTCTAGAAAGACACGGACTGGATTCAGGCAAAATCAGTGGAGGTTGAGCAAAACGGAGAAGCCTCAACGTAAGGTCTTTTCATGAAGCGCTTCCTCTTCTCCGCCTCACTTCTGGCTGTGGTCTGTTCTGTTTCCGGCGTCGCCGTAGCCCAGCAGACACCGTTGCAAAAGAAGGACACCACACTGGCGCCGCCGAAGAACCTGAAGACGAAGCTCCCGCCGGGCTACACGATCCCGATTGTGGATATCAGTGGGGAGAAGGAGCGGCAGGTGGTGGTGGACAAGGAGCCGGGACAATATCTCGGACACCCGACGACTTTGTTGCTGGAGGACAACAAAACCATGCTCATCGTGTATCCGAAGGGGCATGGACGTGGCGCGATTGTGTACAAGCGCAGCACGGATGGAGGTCTGACTTGGAGCGAGCGTCTTCCCACACCGAAGAATTGGGAGACGTCGCTGGAAGTGCCTACGCTGCACCGCGTGGTGGATGCGGCGGGGAAGAAGCGCATCATCATGTTCAGCGGGCTGTATCCCATCCGCATGGCGGTGACGGAGGATGACGGGGTGAACTGGAGCGAGCTCAAGCCGATTGGAGACTTCGGTGGAGTCGTGACCATGGCGACGGTGATCGGGTTGAAGACGCCCGGGTACTACCTTGCCTTCTTCCATGATGACGGCCGTTTCATTCGCGGTGGCATGGAGGGTAAGTTTACCGTCAAAGGTCCGCACAGTGACCACACCTCGTCCGCAGCCAAGCCCTGGCGCTTCTGGGTGTACACGACTCTCTCCAAAGATGGCGGCCTGACGTGGAGCGTGCCGGCACCGATTGCCATGCTGCCGGATGCAAACCTCTGCGAGCCAGGAGTGCTGCGCTCACCGGATGGAAAGCAGATTGCGGTCCTGCTGCGCGAGAACAGTCGCAAGTACAACTCCTTCGTGATTTTCTCCGATGACGAGGGCCTGACGTGGACGGAGCCCAAAGAACTGCCTGCCGCTCTCACGGGAGACCGCCATGTGGCTAAGTATGCGCCGGATGGCCGCCTCTTCATCAGCTTCCGTGATACCACGCATGTGAGCCCCACCAAGGGAGACTGGGTCGGTTGGGTGGGTACCTATGATGACATCGTGAAAGGCACCGAAGGGCAATACCGCATCCGTTTCATGGACAATACCAAGGGCGCAGACTGCACCTATCCCGGCGTGGAACTGCTACCGGACGGCACTTTCGTCACCACCACCTACGGCCACTGGGCGGAAGGCGAAATGCCGTGGATCGTGAGCGTGCGCTTCAAGCTGGAGGAGCTGGATAAGAAGGTGGTGAAGTGAAGGTTTAATGAGGGAAGGGAGCCACTCGTTGGATGGCAGCCCTCACTCCACAGACGGTATTGGCGGAGGGGGGCTTTGCCTGGGTTGTCATTCTTACCACGGCTCTACATACATGCCCATAGAACGACATTGCCCTGTTCTGCCGCAAAAAATCAGTTGGAAGTAACTGCCAACTTGGTGCTAACGATGTGGTCCTTCCAACAGCCCGGGCAGCTTTCTCACGCATGCTTGACGTAACTCCAGCTCGTCATCCCGTCACCGCTCCGACTCAGAAGTTCGACAAGCCAGAATGAAACAATATTGGAAATCTCTTGATGGTCTGAGGGCAATTGCGGTGGGCATAGTCATGCTGGCCCACGTAATAGGCTGGCCTCACTTCACCGGAGGCATAGGAGTAGACATTTTCTTTGTGCTGAGCGGTTTCCTGATCACAGGGATTCTTTCTGGAGAATTTCAGCGATATGGTTCCATCAGCCGAAAGAATTTCTACATTCGAAGACTTCTTCGGTTGAGTCCCTGCTTGGTGGCCTGCGTGCTCCTCTTCGTTATCCTCTCCCTTGTCTCGTTGGGTTCGGTAAGAATGGATATTTTTATCATCTCCCTTACATATACAAGCAATTTTGCGCGGGCATTGTTTGGATACGACCTGCAACACATGGGGCATTGCTGGTCCCTGGCCATTGAAGAGCAATATTACCTCGTATGGCCGCTGGCGATAGTTGCTCTGGAACGTCATCTGGAAACAAACTTGAACAAGTTTCTGGTTTTGCTGAGCTTTGCCCTTGCTCTCGCCCTCTACAGAGCGGCCATGGTGGGTACTTTTGGCGCAGAAAGAATATACTTCGGGCTTGATACCCACATGGATGGCTTGGTCCTGGGCTCTTCCCTGTCCTATTTGGTGCAGTTTCTATCCAGCATAGAGGACCGGAAAGCGCTGGATGTTTTCTTTAAACGGGTAAGTAGAATCGCCCTCCCCATTAGTATCCTGATAACTCTTGGGCTGATGTTTCTCTCATGGTATAGCCCCTGGATGGGCCGCCTTGGATTTACGCTGGCGGCAATGGCAGCTTGTGTAGTGGTTCTGGACCTGGTGGCCTCTCCCTTTTCGTTGTTCCGAAATCTTCTGGAGAATCGGGTGCTTACCTACTGTGGGAAAATATCATATGGTCTGTACCTTTACCATTATCCCATTTATTACTTTGTGAACGATGCGTTCAGGCCTCTGGAATGGGTGTATCGTGTCCCCATCAAGGTTCTATCCACCTTTGCGATCGCCTCTCTTTCTTATCACCTCCTCGAAAAGCCCATTCTCTCTTTGAAAAAGCATTTTGAGCATGAGAAGAGGAATTGAGGTGGTATCGGACAGGGCGGTCGGGTATTCAGAAGTTGAGCGTCCTGGCGGACTTTCACGTGCTTTGCGATAACGCTCCGTCAAATCCGACGACCTCTACCTCCTGTAGTCGACCGGCTCGCCGCTACTCCATCTTCCTTCTCAGCTTCTTCAGCAGCTCGGCATTTCCTTCGAGCTCCTCCAGGATCAACGTGAGCACCTTCAGTGTGCTCTTGCTCATGTGGTGCTCCATGCCCTCCACGTCCCGGTGCACGGTTTCCGCGTCGAGGCCGAAGCCGGTGAGCAGACGCGAGAGGACGTCGTGGCGGCGGGCGATGGCCTGGCCGACTTTTTTTCCCTCGGGGGTGAGGGTCACGCCGCGGTAGCGCTCGTAGATGACGCAGCCCTCGGCGTCCAGTTTCTGGATCATGTTCGTCACGCTGGCCTGGGAGATGCCGAGATTGCGTGCGATGTCCACTACGCGGGCGTAGCCCTTGGTTTCGATGAGGTTATGAATCTGCTCCAGGCAATCCTCGCTGGCGCGGGATTGTCCGTTGGCTGGAGTGGTTTTGCGGGCGGCGGGCATGCTTCGGGGGCTGACAACAGCTTCGGCGAAAGTGGCGGCTTGTTCAACAGGAACGAAACAAACTAAGCCCTTGCCAAAAATGTTAGCCTCGTCTAACTCTGTTAACATCATGAAATACTTTTCTCTTGTCCCAACACTGGCCGCCCTCGCCGGACTGGTGCTGGCCTCGTGCAAACCGACCCCTCCGCAGCCGTCTGACGGCAAACTCTCCGTGGTGACTACCACGACCATGATCACGGACATGGTGAAGGAAATCGGCGGAGATCAGGTTCGGGTAGAGGCTCTCATGGGACCGGGCGTGGACCCGCATCTGTACAAGCCCACCGCGGAGGACGCCCGCAAGCTCCGCGAGGCCAAGGCGACTTTTTACAACGGTCTGATGCTGGAGGGGCGGATGCAGGAGCTTTTTGAGAAGTCCAAAAAGGACGGCGGGAAGGTCTATGAACTCGGCTCCGCCATCAACGAGGCGAACCGCAAGCACGCGGATGGCGACCACTATGATCCCCACGTCTGGGGCGACCCTCGCCTGTGGGTGCTCTGCGTGGACGTGGTGGTGAAGGGCCTGAGCGAGACGGATCCCGCCCATGCCGCGGACTACGCCAAGCGAGGCGCTGAGACCAAGGCCAGCTACACGGCCGCCTTTGAGTGGTGTCAGCAGCGCGTTTCGCAGATTCCGCCGGAGTCGAGGGTGCTCATCACGAGCCATGATGCCTTTGCCTATTTTGGCGATGCCTTTGGGTTCCAGGTGGTTGGGGTGCAGGGCATCTCGACGGTCACGGAAGCTGGCCTGGCGGACGTGGCCAAGGCGGTGGATTTCATCAAGAGCAAGAATGTGAAGGCCATCTTTGTGGAGTCCTCCGTGCCGCATGCCACCATTGAGCGCATCAGCAAGGACAGCGGTGCGAAGATCGGCGGTGAACTCTTCTCCGATGCGCTCGGCACGCCGGGGGACATGAAGGACGTCGGAGGCGAGAAGGTCGACCAGGGAACCTATGTCGGCATGATCAAGAGCAACGTGCACACCGTCGTGGAGGCGCTGAAGTAGTCATTGGGTGTCAGTTTTTAGTCATCAGTCATTTGGTCATGAGAGTATCTATCTTGTTCCTTTCGCTCTTCCCGGTGGTGTGCCAGGCACTCGAGCCGGCCTCGCCGCCTGACAAATCCAGCTACACATTGCTGAATCCTACGCCGCGCGAATTCATGCGTGAGATGAGTACGGATCGGCCAGACACCACGGAGAGTGCGTACTCGGTGGATGCGGGCCACTTCCAGGTGGAGTCGACGTTGTTCGGCTTTGCCAAGGACGGCGGTGTGGAGGGCTTTACGTTTGCGGAATCCAACTTCAAACTAGGCCTCACAAACAACACCGACCTCCAGCTGGTGGTTCCCTTCTATGAGCACGTGCGCGGGGATGGTGTGGATGAGGGTGGCATTGGCGATTTGCAGGTGCGCTGGAAGTGGAATCTCCTGGGTAATGACCAGGGTGACATCGCGCTCGCTGTCATGCCTTTCATCAAGGCGCCCACGGCAAGCCACGACCTGGGCAATGACAAGGTGGAGGGGGGTGTGATCCTCCCACTGGCGGTGACGTTGAACGACACCTTCAGCTTTGGTACCATGTTCGAAGTGGACTGGGTGTACGATGACGTGCGTGATGGTTACGAAGTGGATTTCGTAAACACCATCGTGTTGGGCATCGAACTCTCTGAGCGCTGGGGTTCCTTTGTGGAATTCATCAGCGTGGCAACCACCCGGGCCGAAGCTTCGTGGGAGGGTTATGCGAAAGCCGGTGTCACTTTTGCTGTCTCGGACGATTTCGTATTGGACGCCGGCGCTGCTGTTGGCGTGAATGATGCAGCGGAGGACTTTGGTGCTTTCGTAGGCTTTTCTTGGAGGCATTAGCAATTTTTCAATGAGCGAACCCCTGACCCCGGCACTGGAGCTTCACGATCTCACGGTTTCTTACCAGAAGAAGCCTGTGCTCTATGGCGTGGATCTTCAGATTCCGGAGGGGTCGCTCGTAGGACTCATCGGTCCCAATGGCGCGGGAAAGAGCACGCTCATCCGTGCCGTGATGGGGCTGCTGCCGCTCTCGAGTGGCTGGGTGAAGGTCTTCGGCCAGCCGTTCAAGGATGCCCGCAAGCGTGTCGGCTACGTGCCGCAGCGTGAGGAGGTGGATTGGGACTTTCCCGTGAACGTCATGGACGTGGTGCTCATGGGAAGGTACGGGAAGTTGGGGCTCTTCAAGCGGCCGGGCAAGGAGGACCGCGAAAAGGCCCGTGAAGCGCTCGACAAGGTCTCCATGCTTCCTTTTGCTGGAAGACAGATCTCCAACCTCAGCGGTGGCCAGCAGCAGCGGGTGTTCCTTGCACGAGCGCTGGCGCAGGAAAGTGACCTGTATCTCATGGATGAGCCCTTCGCCGGGGTGGATGCGGCTACGGAGCGCGCCATCATTGCGTTGCTCCAGGAGCTGAAATCCCGAGGCAAGACCATCCTGGTGGTCCATCATGATCTCACGACGGCGCGGGAATACTTTGACCGGCTGGTGTTGCTGAACATGCGCGTGGTGGCCACGGGTCCCACGGAGCAGATATTCAATGCGGAGCTGTTGCAGAAAACCTACGGTGGCAAGCTCACCCTGCTGAGCGATGTCACGAGCGAACTGGCGCGTAGCGAAAGGGGGGAGCGGGGATGACCCGCGCTTGGAGATGAACCGTCAGGGCATGATATCCAGGTTCGCAAGGCACGGGCGCAAGATCCTGATGCTGCTGTTGCTGGCATTGGTGGTCGCAAGTCCCGCGCACGCTGCACGGATTGGCGATGTGACGGACACCAATGCGTGGGAGCAGGCCCTGCGTTTCTTCAGTTTCCGTGACGATGGCCTGCGTGTGGCGTTGGCTGGTTGCATGCTGTTGGGGTTGAACTGCGGCCTGCTTGGCGGGTTCATCGTGGTGCGTCGTCTCTCGCTCGTGGGAGATACACTTTCACATGCAGTGCTCCCCGGGGTGGCACTGGGTTTCCTGTGGAACATGAGCAAGCACCCCGTGGCCATCCTGGTGGGCGCTACCTTGGTTGGCGGCCTGGCCATGCTGGTGGTGAATGTCATCACGCGCACTACGAAGCTGAAGCAGGACACGGCGCTGGGTCTCGTGCTCTCGTCATTCTTCGCGATTGGCTTGTGTCTGGTATCCATCATCCAGCAGTTGCCCACAGGGAACAAAAGCGGCCTGGACAAATTCTTCTTCGGCCAGGCGGCCGCGATCTCGGAGGGTGACCTGTGGCTGTTGTCCGGCACTTCGCTGGTGTCGCTCACATTCCTCGCAGTGTGTTATCGAGGCCTCCTCACGCTGAGTTTTCATCGCGGTTATGGGGAGACGCTCGGCCTGCCCATGAGCTGGCTGCATCACGTCCTCATGCTTCTCACCTCGTTCGCGGTGGTGACCGCGATGCAGGCAGTGGGAGTCGTGCTCGTCTCCGCCATGCTCATCATTCCTGCGGCCACGGCGTATCTGCTCACCGATCGCATGCACCGGCTGCTGGTGTATGCGGCGGTTCTGGGCGTGCTCACGGCGGCGTTGGGAGCCTTCTTCTCGTTCCTTGGAAACAATCTGCCCACGGGGCCTTTCATGGTACTCGCGGGAGCGGTGTTCTTCCTGGCGGCGTTCTTCCTGAGTCCCCGTCACGGCTGGCTGGTGAGGCTGTGGCGACAGCGTTCCCGTCGTCTTCGCACCGAGCGTGAGAATACGCTCAAGGCAATGCATCGTGTTCTGGAGAACCGCCAGTTTCACGGAGAGTCCGTGTCGCTGCTGGAGCTGGCCCAGCTCCGCCGTGAAACGCTTGAGGAAAGCCGGCTTCGGGCGCTTGAGCTGCAGCGTGCGCATCTGGCCACCCTGAGTGAGGGCGGCAAGGAATTGCACTTCACCCCGCAGGGCTGGCAGCAGGCGCAGGCCATTGTGCGGAATCACCGGCTGTGGGAGCTTTACCTCACGAACATCATGCAGTTCGAGTCGGACCATGTGCATGATGAGGCGGAGAAGATCGAGCACATCCTCGGTGCGGACGCGGTGCGCGAGCTCGAGCGCAAGCTGGCGTTCCCGCAGACCGATCCGCACGGGCGTAAGATTCCGGGCGTGCGCGAGGCAGACATGGCCCCGCAGCCAACCTCGGACCTCACCGGTTACAAGTCATGAGCCAGTTGATCCCAGCTTTCGATTTTCACCGTATGGTGGTCTCGCCATGGACGGATGCGATCGATGTGTACGGGTGGATGGTGCTCATGGCCTTCCTCGTCACTGCCACGTGCGGCCTGGTGGGGAATTATCTCATCCTGCGTCGCATGGCGTTGGTGGGAGACGCCATCAGCCACAGTGTGCTTCCGGGTCTGGCCGTGGCTTATCTTGCCACGGGCGCGTTGTCGATTCCCATCATGTTTGCCGGGGCGCTGGGAGCCGGGCTTCTCACCACGGGGCTTATTGAATTCATCCACACGCGCTCCCGCATCAAGGCGGACGCGGCCATCGGCATCACGTTCTGCACCCTGTTCGCGCTCGGTGTGGTGATCATCAATGTCTTTGCCTCGCGCGTGCACCTGGACACCGATTGCGTGTTGTACGGCGAGCTGAGCTATCTCAGCCGTGGTGCGGATGAAATCGCTCCGCAGGAAGTGCTGGTGATGGGTGGGGTGGCTATTGTCGTGGCACTTTTGATCGCGCTCTTCTACAAGGAACTGCTTGTCAGCTCGTTCGATGCATCACTGTCGGCATCGCTGGGCTTCCCTCCCAAGCTCATCCACCTCGCACTCATGGCGGTGCTTTCCATTGTGATTGTGTCGGCGTTTGAAAGCGTGGGGGCCATCCTGGTGATTGCCACGCTCATCCTGCCGGGTGCCACGGCGCAGCTTATTAGTTCCCGGCTTTCCGCCTGTCTGTGGCTGAGTGTGGTCTTTGCGGCCATCAGCTCGGTGCTTGGTTTGCATCTCAGTCTGTGGATCGGCAGCTCCATGGCGGCCGCGGTGGTGGTGTCGGGGACAGGATTGTTCGTCCTGGCGTGGCTGTTTGGCCCCCATGGATTGCTGCGCAGTCGTGCGGCGACCCACAATGCGATCGATGGGGGAAAGGAAGTTTCGTCCGCCGGTAGGGTGACGGAATAGCCGCGTCTGCATCACCGCTGGCGCTTGCATCCCGCGCATCTGCGTGCTCCATGCCACATGCAGCATTTGGGATTCATCTTCGATTGGGACGGCGTGGTCATCGATTCGCACGCCCAGCATGAGGAAAGCTGGGGCCTTCTCTTCGACGAGTTGGGCCGCGACATGCCGGAGGACTTCTTCAAGCGCACCTTCGGCATGCGGAATCAGCAGATCATCCCCGAGTGGTTCGACTTCGTAGACGCGTCCGACCTCGAGACTATTGCCCGCCTCGGTGGCCGCAAGGAGGAGCTGTATCGGGATATCCTGCGCCGGGATGGACTTCAGGCCTTGCCGGGGGTGCACGACCTCCTTGAGGAACTGCAGAACCTTGGAATCCCTGCGGCCGTGGGTTCGTCCACTCCCCGGGTGAACATCGACTTCGTCATGGATATGATCGGGCTGTCCGGCATGTTCACCGCCAGCGTCACGGCAGAGGACGTCACCGCCGGTAAGCCGGATCCGCAGGTCTTCTTGAAAGCGGCAGAAGGCATCCAGCGGGAGCCCAAGAACTGCATTGTATTCGAAGATGCCTACGTTGGCATCGAGGCAGGCAAGCGTGCGGGCATGAAAGTTGTGGGCGTGGCTACCACGCACCCGCGCCATACACTCACGGATGCGGACGTTGCCCTGCCGAACCTCGATGGTGTCACCGTGAGCAGCCTGCTGGGCGCGCTGGGCATTCAGCGATAGACGACTGCTCCCGCCACGCATGGAGCACGGAGGACTGACCGCCGAGGCTCGGCGGACTACTTTCTATCCGGGCACAACAAAGCGTGCCGCCCACGGTGTGGCAGCACGCTTTGAAGGAAAACTGTCGGGAGGGCAACACGCGGGACTGCAGCAAAAGCGTGCGTCCCAGGCGGGCTACGCCTTGTAACGCAAGCGCTTCTTGTGGCGGTTGGCCTTCATGCGCTTCTTGCGTTTGTGTTTGTTGATTTTCGTCTTACGACGCTTCTTGAGCGAGCCCATGTTTCGTGTTTGTCTTTGGTTTGGTTAGGGGAAAGGGGTCTGCAGGTCAATGGACGACCTTGTTCAGAGGGTATTCGATGATCCCCTCCGCGCCGAGCGCCTTCAGTTGGGGGATGATTTCACGGACCACCGATTCATCAATGATGGTTTCGATGGCCACCCAGCCACCGCCGGCGAGCTGGGAGATGGTGGGACGGCGCAGGGAGGGCAGAGCGTGGAGCATGTTCTCCAGCTTGTGCTCTGGCAGGTTCATCTTCACGCCGACCTTGTAGCGGGCTTCGAGGGCTCCATTCAGCAGCATCGAGAGACGCTGCATCTTTTCGCGCTTCCAGGGATCCGAGTAGGCCGGCTTGCTGCTGACGAACTGCGGGTAGCTCTCCATCAGCGTGTCCACGATGCGCAACTTGTTCGCACGCAGGGAGGAACCGGTCTCTGTGATGTCCACGATGGCGTCTACCATTTCGGGGACCTTCACTTCGGTAGCACCCCAAGAGAACTCGAGCTCCGCCTGAACGCCGTTGCGGTCAAGGTAGGCACGGGTGAGACCGATGGCCTCGGTTGCGATGCGCTTGCCCTGAAGGTCTTTGACGGTCCGGATAGAGGAGTCCTCGGGGACAACCAGCACCCAGCGGGTGGGCATGGAAGTGGCCTTGCTGTAACGCAGGTCTGTAATCACCTCAACGTCAGCAGCATTCTCCGCAATCCAGTCCTTTCCGGTGATGCCGCAGTCGAGGAACCCATGGTCGACGTAGCGACCGATTTCCTGGGCGCGCAGCAAGCGGATCTCCAGTTCCGGATCATCCACGCTGGGGCGGTAGGAGCGGCTGTTGACGACGATGTTGTATCCAGAACGGTTGAAGAGATCCAAGGTCGGCTCCTGGAGGCTGCCTTTGGGCAGTCCGAGCCGGAGGATGTTCTTCTGGGTGCTGTTGTCCGCCATGCGCGTTGTGGAAAAGGGGGCGCGCAGAATACACGGGTGGTCTAGCTTGGCGAGGGAAAAAATGCCAGGATGTCGTCCTTCGCCTTCCGGCTCTATTCCGCTGGGGGCGGTCTGAGCTTCAAGGCGGGATCTTGACGTCCCGACCGCTGCACAAGCTGAAGTACCATGCGTAGAACTCGGCAGCCGGGTGCCATTTCACGAGAAGGCCAATGGGGGAGTAGGCGATGGAGACCGCCTTCTCCATCGTTTCGTTTGATTTCCAACCCCAGCGGATGGAGGCCGCCACAAGCAGGCCGGGAGATAGCAAATACACGAGTAGCACCAGGGTGCAAACGGCAGCCCACATCGTGGTGGTGGTTGTCTTCTGTGGAGCCGGCTCTTCGCCCATGCAGGAGTGATATCATAAATGGGCATTCGGCACCAGCGCATAGGTCAGGCGTGCAGCTGGCTTTTGTTCCCCTTGATTCCGGCCTCTTTGCAGGCATGGAAACAGCTCGCCACATCCTGCACGAGGATCGCCCGGCGTCCTTAACCCTTTTCATATCATCATGTCCAAGAAACCCGTTGTTCTGATCATCCGCGATGGCTGGGGAATCAACCCCGGCGGCAAAGCCAAGGCCGTGGACAATGGCGATGCGACCCTGCTGGCGCGCACGCCCTTCCACGATCATCTGTATGCCACCTATCCCTGGGGCAAGGTCAGCGGAAGTGGTGAGGACGTGGGCCTGCCGGAAGGCCAGATGGGCAACAGCGAAGTGGGCCACCTGAATCTCGGCGCGGGCCGCGTCGTGTATCAGGACCTGACCCGTATCAACAAGGCGATCCGCGAAGGCGAGTTGGTGAAAAATCCCGTGCTGCAGGAGGCGCTGAGCAAGGCACAGGGCAAGCGCATCCACTTCCTCGGCCTCATCAGCGATGGTGGGGTGCATTCTCACCAGGACCATCTCGTGGCCCTCTGCAATGCCGCGAAGGCGGCTGGGGTGAATGACATCATGGTACATGCGATCACGGATGGCCGCGACACTTCGCCGAAGGGTGGTGCGGGATACCTTGCCAAGCTGGAGGCGGATCTCGCGGCCAGTGGGGCGAATATTGCCACCGTCATCGGTCGTTACTTCGCCATGGACCGTGACAAGCGCTGGGAGCGCAACAAGCTCGCGTGGGATGCCATTGTGCTGGGTCGCGGTGAGGTGAAGGCCAACAAGCCGAGCCAGGCCATCCAGGAGGCATATGCCACCGAAACCCGTGGTGATGAATTCCTGCCGCCTCTCATCTTCAGCCATGCGAATGAGCAGCGTGTGCGCGACGGCGATGTGATCTTCTGGTTCAACTTCCGTGCCGACCGCGCGCGCCAGCTTTCCGTGGCCTTCCTCGATCCCGAGTTCAAGGGCTTCGACCGCGAGGTCCAGCCGAAGGTGGAGTACTACACCCTCACTGAATATGATGCCACCTATGAGGCGTTCGGCGTCAAGGTGGTATTCACGGCGGAAAGCATGAACAACATCCTCGGCCAGGTGGTGTCCGCCGCCGGGCTGAAACAGCTCCGATCCGCGGAGACGGAGAAATACCCGCACGTGACCTTCTTCTTCAATGGTGGCGTGGAGACACCCTTCCCTGGCGAAGATCGCTACCTCGCCATCAGCCCTAAGGAAGTGCCTACGTACGATCAGAAGCCGCAGATGAGCGGACCGGATGTGGCCTTCGAGGTGTATCGCCGTCTCGAGAACTACGATCTCGTGATCGTAAACTTCGCCAATCCGGACATGGTGGGCCACACGGGAATTGTGGAAGCCGGCGTGCATGCGGTGGAGACCATCGATCTCGGTGTGCAGCTCCTGGTGGAAAAGACCCTCGCATTGGGCGGCAAACTCTTCATCACCGCCGACCACGGAAACTGCGAGCAGATGCGCAATGAGGATGGCTCGCCGCACACCGCGCACACCACCAATCTGGTGCATGGCGTGTATGTGGCCAAGGACGCCCACCTCTTCTCCGTGGGCGATGGCAAACTGGCAGATGTCGCGCCGACGCTGCTGGAAATGCTGGGCGTGCCGCAGCCTCCTGAAATGACCGGCAAGTCCCTTCTGCGCCGAAGCTAAGCGGCACAACTTGGGTCTCTCAACCTCAAGAGTTTTCCATCCAGCCCCGCTGCGGTCTTGATACTGTAGCGGGGCAATTTTTTGCGCTGATCCGTGAATTGAGGCGGCGGGAGGGGCCCTGCTTTTTCGGCTGGAGGCGAGTGGCGACATGCTGGAATTGACGCCAAGCAATTCCTTTAGTGATGCATGCATGTCATTCTTGCTGAGATGACTGCGTATGTATCTGGCCGGACAGTCCCGACGGCCTGAACAATTCCTCCGAGCAGCCCGTCCAAATTCTCAGATCCGATTAGTTAACGTCCGACACTATTGCCAGATGGAAGGAAATCCCGCCATGCCCCAAGACTGCGCCGCCGAGTTGCTCGAGGTGGTGCCGATGGTCATGCGCGCCATGAGGGCAGAGGTGCGCGGGCATCGTGCCCCGGAGCTCTCGATGCCCCAGTTCCGAGCATTGGCCTTCATTGGCCGAAATGAGGGGGCCATGCTTTCTGACGTGGCCAACTTTCTGGGTCAGAGCCTGCCTGCCGCTTCGAAGCTGGTGGAGGGCCTCGTCGTGGCGCAGTTTGCGATTCGCCGCCAGGATCCCACGGACCGCCGCAAGATTTCTCTGAAGCTCAGCCCTTCGGGGGAAGCGAAGCACCAGGCCATACTCTCGCATGCCCGCGCCTTCCTCTCGCACAAGGTGGAGCACCTCGGAGAGCCGCAGCGTTCGGAGATCCTGTCCGCCATGCGCAGCCTGCGCAGCATTTTCCAGCCTTGCCAGCCCATGGAGGTGGCCCGCACCTGATGCGTCCCGCCATCTCACTACTTCCCTTCGAAATCACCACGGGGGCAGCGCCAAAAGAAACCCTCCTCAACCGGTCCCAGAAAGGCAGCTTTTCCATGTTTCCCCCCAACCACCACCACCGCCTGCTCGCACTCGCGGGATGCGTCCTGTCCCTGGCGCTCGCCGCGTGTTCCAAATCGCCGGAAGGCGCCCAGAAGGGCGGTGGTGGCCGGGGTGGTGGTGCGGTGCCGGTGACTGCGGCGGACGTGGTGAAGAAGGACATGCCGGTGATACTGCCGGGCATCGGCAATGTGCGGGCTTTTTCCACGGTGTCGGTGAAACCGCGGGTGTCCGGCCAGATCGCGGAGCTTCATTACAAGGAAGGGCAGTTCGTGAAGCAGGGTGACTTGCTGGTGACGATCGATCCGAAGCCTTTCCAGGTCGCCCTCGCGCAGGCGAAGGCCAAGCAGAACCAGGTGGGCACGCAGCTCAATCTCGCGCAGAAACAGGCGGATCGTTATGTCGCGCTGCAGAAGTCCGGCGCGGTGGCAAAAGAGCAGGTGGACCAGGTGCAGAGTGACCTGAAGGTGGCCCAAGCGAACGCCGAGGCGGAAGAAGCGGCCGTGGAAGCTGCGGAGCTGCAGCTCTCCTATTGCACGATCTACTCGCCCATGGCTGGTCGTGTGGGCCGCCGCGTCATGGATGCGGGCAACGTGGTGAAGGCGGACGAGACAGAACTGGTGGTGATCAACCAACTCCAGCCGATTGAGGTGGTATTCTCGGTACCAGAGCAATACCTCGGCGTGATTTCAAAGGAGATGGCGAAGGGACCGCTCAAGGCTGGCATTGCGCTGAATGAGAATGCCGCAGCGCAGACCTCGGGTGAACTCACCTTTGTGGACAACGCGGTGAAGCCCGCCACGGGCACCATCGAGCTGAAGGCCATGTTTCCCAACAAGGACCTCACCCTCTGGCCAGGGCAGTTCGGCGAAGTGATGCTGACACTCTCCACACAAAAAGATGCCACGGTGGCGCCAGCGGTGGCTGTGCAGATCGGGCAGAAGGGGCCTTATGTGTTTGTGGTGAAAGCCGACAAAACGGTCGAGGTACGCGAGGTCGTGGTGGAGCGTACAGTGGCGGATGAAAGCGTGATCCAAAAGGGTCTCAATCCGGGCGAGAGTGTGGTCATTGATGGGCATCTGCGCCTCTTCCCTGGCGCGAAGGTGGAACTCAAGCCGCCGGTAGGCAGCGAAGCCCCTCCCGCAGAAGCCGCCGGCAAGCAGGTGGCGAACACCGTGCCCTGATCAGTCCGGCTCAGTAATCTTCATTTTCATACGCCATGACCACGCCGGAACTCTGCATCCGCCGACCTGTGATGACCTCGCTGGTCATGATTGGCATCCTGGGCTTTGGCCTGCTTGCCTACTTCAAGCTGCCGGTCAATGACCTGCCCAACGTCGACTTCCCCACCATCTCGGTGAGCGCGAGTCTGCCGGGCGCGAGCCCGGAAACAATGGCTTCTTCCGTGGCGACGCCGCTGGAGAAACAGTTCTCCACGATTGCCGGCATTGATTCGATGACCTCCGTCAGTGCGCTGGGCTCCACTTCGATCACCATCCAGTTCAAACTGGATCGCGATATCGATGGGGCGGCGCTGGACGTGCAGACCGCGATCTCCAGTGCTTTGCGCAATCTGCCGCCGGACATGCCGAATCCGCCCTCCTTCCGCAAGGTGAACCCGGCGGACTTCCCGGTTCTCTACCTCTCGCTGGTGTCTCCAACGCTCCCGCTTTCTGAGGTGGATGAGTATGCGGAAACGGCGATCGCCCAGCGCATCTCCATGGTGGAAGGCGTGGCCCAGGTGGAAGTGCGTGGTGCGCAAAAGTATGCCGTGCGTGTGCAGGTGGATCCGCTGAAGCTGGCCTCGCGAGGCATTGGTTTCGATGAAGTGCGCAATGCGATCTCACAAGGGAACAGCAATCTGCCCACGGGCACTCTACAGGGACGCGACCAGAACTTCACAGTGCAAACCAGCGGGCAGCTGGAGAATGCCAAGCAGTTCCGACCGGTGATTGTGGCCTATCGCGATGGTGCTCCGGTACGGCTGGATCAGGTGGCCTTGGTTTCGGACAGTGTGGAGAACGACAAGGTGGCAAGCTGGTTCGGGACGGAGCGAGCCATCGTGCTCAGCATCCAGCGCCAGCCCGGGACCAATACCGTCCAGATCGTTGACGCCATCAAGGAGCTGCTGCCTTCCATCAATGCCCAGCTTCCCGCCGCGGTGCAGGTGAAGATTCTCACCGACCGTGCGCAGACGATCCGTGAGTCCGTGCATGACGTGCAGCTCACACTTCTGCTAACCATCGGGCTGGTGGTAATGGTGATCTTCCTTTTCCTGCGGAACCTGACAGCAACGGTCATTCCCAGCATTGCCATTCCGCTCTCGATCGTGGGCACGTTCGGCGTGATGTACTTGCTCGGGTTCAGCATCAACAACCTGTCGCTCATGGCGCTGACCCTGAGCGTGGGCTTCATCGTGGACGACGCCATCGTGGTGTTGGAGAACATCGTGCGTCACGTGGAGAATGGGGAGAAGGTGTGGGACGCGGCACTGAAGGGCTCGCGAGAGATCGGCTTCACGGTCATTTCCATGACCATCTCTCTCGCGGCGGTGTTCCTGCCTGTGCTCTTCATGGGAGGCATCTTGGGGAGACTGCTCAATGAATTTGCCGTCACCATTGCCGTGGCCATCCTTGTATCCGGCGTGGTCTCGTTGACCCTCACGCCGATGTTGTGCAGCCGCTTCCTGAGAGGGCAGCACCAGGAGAAGAAGCCCGGGAAGATTTTCCAGCTTTCGGAGAGGTTCTTTGACTGGATGCGGGACATCTATGACCACACGCTGAGATTCTCCCTGAAACATCGTGTCACCATGATGCTCCTCACAGCCGGCACTGTGGCCGTGACGGCTTGGCTCTTCCTGCATCTGCCCAAGGGATTCATCCCGCCGGAAGACATCGGACAGATTATGGTGAGCACGGAGGGCGCCCAGGATGCCTCGTATGAATCCATGGTCAGGCACCAGCAGGCGGTTGCGGCCATTCTGGAGAAGAATCCGTACATCCAGGCCTACAGCTCCTCCGTGGGCGCGAGTGGGTCGAGTTCCACGGGTAACAGCGGTCGTATCTTCATCCAGCTCAAGCCGCGCAAGGAGCGTCCTTCAGCCGCGCAGATCGTAGATGAGTTGCGTCCCCAGTTCGCAAAGATTCCCGGCATCCGGGCCTATGCCTCGGTACCTGCGGCCATCCGCATTGGCGGACGCGCGAGCAAGAGCCCATATCAGTTCACGCTGGCCAGCCCGGACATCGAGGAACTCTTCTCGGTGGCACCCAAGATTGAAAAACTGATGAGTGGACTTCCGGGTCTCACGGACGTGACCAGTGACCTGCAGGTAACCAGCCCACAGATCTTCGTGAAGGTGAATCGCGACAAGGCTTCCACCGTGGGCCTCACCGCCAACCAGATCGAGACGGCGCTCTACAACGCCTACGGCTCGCGCCAGATCTCCTCCATCTTCACTCCGAGCAACCAGTACTATGTGATCATGGAGGTGGATCCCAGGTACCGGGCCGACCCTGAAGCGCTCTCCATGCTGTACATCCGCGGTGGCAATGGCGACCTGGTGCCACTGGGTTCCGTGGCGGAGATTCGCCGCACGGTGGGCCCGCTCACGGTGAATCACGCGGGTCAGCTTCCGTCCGTGACGGTCTCCTTCGCGACGAAGCCGGGCGTGTCCCTGGGGGATGCAGTGAATTCCATCCAGGATGCCGTGCAAGGACAGCTCCCTGTGACAGTGAGCACCAGTTTCCAAGGGGAGGCACAGGCGTTCCAGAGTTCTCTGCAAGGCCTAGGGCTGCTTCTCGTGATGGCGGTGCTGCTCATCTATCTCGTCCTGGGCATCCTCTACGAGAGCTTCATCCACCCGATCACGATTCTCTCCGGCCTGCCTTCCGCCGGTGTGGGCGCCCTTCTGACGCTGCTGATCTTTGGTTATGAGCTGAACGTGTATGGCTTTGTGGGCATTCTGATGCTGATCGGCATTGTGAAGAAGAACGCCATCATGATGATCGACTTCGCCCTGGAGGCGCAGCGCAACGAAGGCAAGAGCCCTGCGGATGCCATCTACCAGGCATGCCTTGTGCGTTTTCGCCCCATCATGATGACCACCTTTGCGGCGCTGATGGGCGCGCTGCCGATCGCCATGGGCATTGGTGCTGGCGCGGAGTCGCGACGCTCCCTCGGCCTTGCGGTGGTGGGTGGTCTGCTGTTGTCCCAGCTTCTCACGCTGTACATCACGCCCGTGTTCTACATTTACATGGAGCGTTTCCAGGCCTGGTTGAAGCGTGGCAAGAAGGGGAAGAACGAGGAAGAGAAGGAAAAGCTGCCGGGTAGTGGAGAAGCGGTGCCGGTGTGAGGAGGGAAGGAATCTTCCTGTTTCCTGCTGGCATCTGTGATAGGGTGTATTTACCAAAATCATGACTGCCACAGACACCAACGCCACGATGGCGGTGTATCTCGATCTGGAGAACATCGTCATCGGCATCCAGGAAGCGCGGTATCCCAAGTTCGACATCCAGAAGGTGCTCGAGCGACTGCTGCTCAAGGGACACATCGTGACGAAGAAGGCGTATTGCGACTGGGAGCGGTACAAGGAATTCAAGCGCAGCTTGCACGAGACGGCGTTTGAGATGATCGAGGTGCCACACCTCCGGCAGTCGGGGAAGAACTCGGCGGACATCCGCATGGTCGTGGATGCACTGGATCTGTGTTACACAAAGAGCCACGTGGATACGTTCGTCATCGTGAGCGGTGACTCGGATTTCTCGCCGCTGGTGAGCAAGCTGCGTGAGAATGCCAAGAAGGTGATCGGCATGGGGGTGAAGAACTCCACCGCGAATCTTTTCATCTCGAACTGCGATGAGTTCATCTACTACGATGACCTGGTGCGCAAGGAAGCCTCCAAGGTGCGGAAGCATGTGAAGGAGAAGGATGCCAAGGATGCTGCAGCGCCCAAGGAAACCGAGCATGGGCCGGCAGTGAAGAAGCTGGATCCCGAGGACGCACTGCAGAAGCTGAGCGAGACGATCGAGCTTCTGGCAGAGGAGCGGGATTCAGACGATCCTATCTGGGGTTCCATGATCAAGCAGGCGTTGAAACGCCGCGACCCGGGATTCAATGAGCGGGCGTTTGGTTTCAAGTCGTTCAATGCCCTTCTGGAAGAGGCCCAGCGGAGAGGATTGGTGACACTGAAGGCGGATGAAAAGGCTGGGAACTACAACTACGCGGTGCGGGTGAAGGGGTAGTCGGTGCGACGGTAAGCAGTGCGACGGTAGGACGGTGGTCGTCGGTTTGTTGTTTCTACTGCATACCGAAGTTGCTGCCTGAAGGGCAGCGGGAATCCAGCCCAGAGTTAGGGAGCCTTAGCGACCGACACTCTGGGTAGACGCAAGAATCCATCCCACCCTGAAAGGGTGGAGGAGCGGGCGGTGTGATCCAGCGCATGCTATCTATGACCGATGGTTTTGACTGGGTATCCATCCGTCATTCGGGTGGAGCATTCTCCTCCGCCCCTTCAGGGCGGTAGTGCAATTTCATGCGACCCAGGGTGTCGGTCGCTAAGGCTCCCTAACCCTGGGCTGGACTCCTGCGCCTTCAGGGCGCGAATGCGGTGGATTAGTTGTGTACAGCGGGTTTCCGTCGTTTTTTTGTTCTACTCCGCCGAAAGCTTGTACCACGCACGGATGACATCACCTCGAGTGGTCTTGCTATCTGCTTTCAGCGCAAGGGCTATCGCCTTCGTTCGCACACTCTCCGGCAACAGCGAAATCCAGCGCTGGAGCAATGCCTCATCAATCGGCTTCTCCAGCTCCACCTCATGAAGCGGATACGGCTTCGCATACTGACCGAAGAGCGGTTGCCAGAGGGGCTTGTTCTCGCCTTCAGGTTTGTGAAATCCATGCAACCCACCCAGCATGCCGAGCCACTGGACGGCGGCATAGTCCGGGGAGTTCTGCGGAACGTCATTCACATAGATGGTCGCAGCACCATGGGAGTGCAGTAGGCGTTGCAGCAACTTTACATCCACCTTCTGCACTGAGCCAGCATCTTCCTTCAGTGCGAGATGCGCGGCGAAGCCAGCAGCATGGCCCATCTGGGTCCAGATAGGCTCAAGGCGAAGCGCGCAGAAGCCCACGTGGCTGGAGGAGGCAGCGACGGGTACGAGGAGGTTGCTCACCGATTTTGGAACCAACGTGCCATACGCCACCTGATACGGCGCTGCACGCTGGTAGAACTCGCCGGTGTGCTTGCCATTGAAACGCGTGCCTTCGCGACCGGTGCCATGACAGTTGTGTGAATAGTCGCCGATGGCGATGCTGTCCTTCTTCAAGGGAATGCGAACGTCATCCGGGCCGAAGGCGGTGTCATTCTGCGTGAAGACATGCATGCCCACCATGCGCCGTGCTTCGCGCACGTAGAGCTGCTCTGGCAGGTGGCTGTTCTTCACGAATTCGTCCTTGGGAAAGCCCCAGCGATGGGCGTCTTCGCGCACGTTGGCGGGCACCTCCGGATCGTTTTGCAGGAAGTAGAGGAGGCCGAGAGCATACGAAAGGTGCTGCTGCACGATCCGGGTGCGTTCTTCATCCGACGCATCGGGATATCCGTCGTTGATATCCGGCATGGAGAGGCGCACCACGCCGTGGGACATATCGTTGATGTCCGTCTTGTCATTCGGCAGGAGAGGCGGTTGGACCTTGTAGATGGCCTTGGAAGTCTTGGCTCCCATGCTGTCTGGAACTTCCAGCCCGGTGGTGATGGCCACGCCGAAGACATGGGTGAGCTTCTTGCTCCTGTAGAGATCCAGCACAGGTAGGAAGTCCTCGCGATTGTAACCTTCAGGTTTCGGCGCGGGCAATTTGTTAGCCGGGTCAATGGTCATGCACCAGCGGAAGTTGTAGCCCTGCACCTGCTTGTCCCCGCCGGCCGGCACACCCTTCGCCAGTGACTCGCCATACTTGGCCTGGTCTTCACGCCCGACGGTGTATTCCACACCCGCCTTAGCCATGAGGTCTCCTTCATAGGAGGCATCGATGTACATGCCTGCGGCGAGATTCACTTGCTCTCCGTCGCCTTTGCGAAACACAGTCGAGATGATGCGCGAGGGCATGCTGCGAGTGCTGGCCACATTCAGCAGCCGGTGCTTTGTCAGCACGGACACCCCTTTGCGCTCCGCCAGCATGGCTTCGAGGAGCTGCTGGTTCACCTTCGGTTCGCCGAATTGTCCCTGGAAACTCAGCTTCGCCTGTGGTGAGTCCTTGCCATACTCTCTCACGTAGTGAGCGTACACACGCTGGGTGAAGTCCCACCAGAAGCCGGAGTGGCACTCCATGGATCGGAAGTCGGTATGGCTCAGTCCATTCGTCACCAGGCCACCTACAAAGGAGAAGGGCTCCACGAGGGCCACGGTACGCCCCTCATCTGCGGCGGCGCAGGCGGCGGCGATGCCTGCAGGTGTGCCTCCATACACCAGCACATCGTAGCGGGCTGGTTGTTGCGCGGTCAGAGTGCCCGTGCCCACGAGGAGCGCGGCTAGCAGGGCGAGAAAGAAGCGTCGGTTCATGGGAGGAAGGTGAGGTCTACAGGTGGGGCTGGCCCAAGTCACGGTGAAGAAAACAATCAGGATCCGCGACGAAAAAGCGCCAGACGCTGGTGGATTGGACACGTATTCTTGCGCGATGAAATGTGTCACCCTCGCTCTGATCATCCTCGCAGCGGACGTCTGTGCCCAGGCCAATGTGCATGAATGGCCGCGTTTTCGCGGACCCAAGGGGGACGGAGCATGGAATCCGCCGGGTCTGCCCAAGGACCTCGCTGGCATCAATCCCCAACAACGCTGGAGTGTGAAGATCGGCGGTGGATACGGTGGCGTGACCGTGAGCGGAGGACGCGTCTATGTGATGGACCGCGAGAAGCAACCCGAGTCTGAGCGGGTGCTGTGCCTGGACGAAGCGACCGGGAAGACGATCTGGGAGCATCGCTATCCTGTGACGTACGGCTCCATCGACTACGGCAATGGTCCGCGCGCGAGTGTGGTCATTCACGACGGCAGGGCCTACACCCTAGGCACCACAGGAGTGGCTGCATGTCTGGATGCCGCCACGGGCAAGGTGGTCTGGCAGGTAGATCTGGTGCAGGAGCACAGCGCGGTGATTCCCACCTGGGGGTTCGCGGCTTCTCCCTTCCTGTGGGAGGGTGCGGTGCTTTTGCACTGTGGCGCGGAACCAAAGGGAAGCATCATCGCCCTGGAGTCGGCTACGGGAAAGTTGCGCTGGCGTGGCGGTAGTGACAAGGCGGGCTACTGCACGCCGGTGGTGTTTGATGCGCCGTCAGGACCCATGCTCATCCAGTGGGGGCCACAAAACATCACCGGAATGTCGCCGAAGGATGGCCAGGAGTACTGGAAGTTCCCCTATGAAATCACCTATGGTGTCTCCATTGCGCAGCCCATCTATCATGAGGGCATCCTGCTTGTCTCCGGCTACTGGCATGGAACGCGCGCGCTCAAGCTGGGAAGCGGACCTGAGGATGTGAGTCTGGCGTGGAGTGATGAGAAGACACTCTGCGGTCTCATGAGCCAGCCACTGTACAAGGAGGGCTATGTTTACCTGCTGACGAAGGCGCAGGGGGTGATCTGCTTCAAGCTCAGTGACGGCTCCATTCAATGGAAGGACGATCACCAACTCACACCGAAGGATCGCAATCCGCAGATCAGCCTCGTGTGGGCGGATGAGAAGAACAACATTGCCTGCGGCCTGAATGCGAATGGTGAGCTGTTCTTTGCGCAGTTCACGCCGGAGAAGATGGAGGAGATCACGCGTCACCAGATTGTCGGGAAGACCTGGGCCCATCCCGCCTTTACGAAGGGTGCAGTATATGCCCGGAGCGACACGGAGATCGTGGCGTGGGATCTCTGGAAATGAGGCGCGGGCATCTGCGGGGCATAAGCGAAAGCGCATTCGGTGCCATGGGGCAAAAGTGATGCTTGGGCTCTGCCAAGTGCCTGTGGTAGCATCCGCGCCATCATGCTTCGCTTTGCCGCTCTCGTTTTGCTTCCTTCCCTTTGCTGCATCGCAGCTGAAGTGGAAAAGTCCCCCGGGGCGCCGGGGGATTTCCCAAAGCCAGCCAAAGGCAGCCCCTGGAAGCATGAGGAGTCCGGCATCCAGCTTCCTCAGAAACTGGGAGGTCTCACCATGCAGGGCGGTCGCCGTCATGACACCCCTGATCTCGGAGTGTCCGTACGCTACGCCAGTGAAGACGGGAGTGTCCGGGCGGAGGTGAACGTGTACCCTTGCAAGCAACCCCACGGCACCGAGGAGGAAAAACTGAAGGTGGTCAGTGGCGAGGCAGCGGCAGTGCTCGGCGACCTCAAAAAGATGGAGAAGGAGGGTGCTTGTTCCAAGCTGGAGTACGGCGAGGGCGAGTCCTGGAAGGTCTCCACCGGTCCCAATGAGAAGACGGCGTTTGTAGAGGTCCCCCTTTCCTGCGTGGTCCACGAAAGTGCTGGCAAGGCCGCGAGACCGGTTTCTTCACGACTGGGAGTGACCGTGGTGAGTGGGTACTTCGTGAAAGTGCGCTATATCTACCCTGCGGATCGCAAGCTCGAGGGCGACCCGGCGAGTGTGGTGTGGGTGAAGAAGGTGCGCATGGCGATCTCGGAGCCTTTCCTGAGACCAAAGGTCGAGGAGGCGCTGAAGAAATATCACCAGGACCCGCTCTCGGATGAAGGTGTGACGGCGGCTGGCAGCGTGGCCGCCTACGCAGAAGAGTCACCCTTCGTGTCGCTGAACATCCCGTTGGAGATCGTGCAATGGGGAGGGGTCTGTGAAAAGGTCGCTCCTGACAGCCGTCTGCATTTGTTGAGAGCCTTCATCGTGGGAGGCGTGGAAGCGTCGATGAAAAGCCAGTCGGACGACGAGGTGATTGCGGCTGGCATGGGTGTCACGGCGGAACTCTACCAAAGGCTCAAGAAACAGCACACGGAGCTGAATGTGGATGACATGGAGAAACTGGTGGAGGCCGTGGATGCAAGGAAGGGAGTGGAGTTTTACAAGAACCTGGACTCTATCTCCAAGAAGGGAGGCTGAGCAGCCGGTGACCGCGAATTCAGCACCCAGTTGACAAATTTTCGCGTCGACTTAATCTCCCATACATTCCCTTTCTCAATTGATGACCTGGTCCCTCCAGCTCTGCGCCAAGCCTGAACACCGAATTTACGTCGGCGGTGGCAAGTTTGCGCGTGGCGGGTCCAGGGCCGGATGATCGAGGAACTATTTCGTTTTCCCATCCCCTTTGCGAAGCCCGCCACCACCGTGAGCGGGCTTTTTTGTGGCCTGCTCGTTGCCGCCTCTCCCGCCTTCTCAACGATCCACGCCCCGCTCCTGCTCCCATGCCTCCCTCCTTCAGAGAAAGTATACGCATCCTGCCTGCGCCCTTCTGGGTGCTGATGGGCGCAACCTTTGTGACGAGGTTCGGGGTATTCGTGGTCCCTTTCTTGACATGGGTGATGACCAAGCGTGGTTTCTCGCCGCTGGAGGCTGGGTGGACGGTGGCGGCCTACTCGGCTGGCAGCTTTTGTGCGTCCCTTGTCGGAGGTTGGGTGGCGGATCGGTTCGGCAGAAATGTGACCATGGCAGCGGCTGGCCTCCTGGGAGCGGTGTGCATGCTCCTGCTTTCGCAGGCGGAGCAGTTGCACTGGCTGGTGCTGTTGACGCTGCTGGCGGGATTTGTGGGTGAAGCCGGCGGACCAGCCAGCGTGGCCCTGGTGCAGGACATCGTGCCCCCGGAACACCGCCTGGCGGCATACGCAGTACAGCGCTTTGTGGTGAACTTGGCATGGGCCTTCGGTCCGGCTGTGGCGGGATTTGTCGTGGAGAGGTCGATTTTCTGGCTGTTCGCTGGGGATGCGATTTCGAGTGGGATCTTCGGGGTGGTGGCCTTGTTCTTCCTGCCCCGGGGGAAGCGCTCATGCCGCCACACCAGCGGATGGAGTCACGCACTGGCCTCCATTCGGGTGAATCGTCCTTTCCTCGTGCTCTTCATCTCGTGCGTGGCGGTGGCATTCATGTTCCGGCAGACGAACACGACATTCACACTGCACTTCGAGAAGAGCGGGAATCCGGCTTCGGTGCTCGGCTGGGTGCTCGCGATCAATGGTGTGATGATCTGCCTGATGGAAATGCCGCTGGCCTCGTACACACGGTGGATGCCCGTGCGGAATGCCATAGCTGTGGGTTATGTGGGGATGGCCCTGAGCTTCATTGTGTTTCTCTTCGGCAACAGCGTCACGGCCTTCACGGTGTGCATGGTGATCTTCACGGCCGGTGAGATGATGGCCTTCTCGCGGCAGCAGGCGTATGCAGCCAGCCTCTCACCTGAAGACATGCGGGGTCGGTACAGCGGCTTCCTGGGGCTGGCATGGAGCATCGGAAATATCACTGCTTCGGTGGGGGCGATGGCGCTCTACCAGTGGAGTCCAAATGCCGTGTGGGTGGTGACGGCCACGGTGGGTGTGCTCGCGGCCCTGGTGCTGGTGCGGGCCTCTGTCGCTCGCAACGCGGGCACGGCGACGACCAGCGTGGACAAAGCGCCGAAGTCCCCTGTGCAAGCGGAGGAGGCCGTGCCACGTTGATAGCGCATGCACTGTTTCTTCCGCATCGCTCCGTGCTTGGGCGCCATGTTGCTTTTCATGGTGTCCCAGGCAGCCGCCCAGTATCCCGGTGGTTCCTGGGAGGCGGCGACGCCGGAAAGTCTGGGAGTGGACAAGGCCAAGCTGGCGCAGGCGCGTGACTATGCGCTCACGGGAGAAGGATCCGGACGCATCATCTATCGGGGAAAAGTGGTCATGGAGTGGGGGGATCCGAAGGCGATGTATGACTTGAAGTCGTCTTCGAAGGGCATCGGCGTGACGCTGCTGGGCATCGCCATGAAGGATGGGAAGGCGAACCTGGATGACCTTGCGAAGAAACATCATCCGGATTTCGGTGTGCCACCGGACGAGAACAAACAGCAGGGCTGGCCGGACAAGGTGACCCTGCGCATGCTGGCGAACCAGACGGCAGGCTTCGCGAAGAAGGGTGGGTATGAGCCGCTGCTTTTCGAGCCGGGAACCAAATGGCACTACAGCGACGGTGGCCCGAACTGGCTGGCGGAATGCCTCACGCTCGACTATGGCCGCGATCTCGATGCGGTGATGTGGGAGAGGGTCTTCACACCCATCGGCATCAAGCAGGGGGACATCCGCTGGCGCACACATGCCTACCGGCCGAAGGAGTTCAACGGGGTTCCGAGACGCGAGTTTGGATCCGGCTTTACCGCCAATGTGCAGGCGATGGCGCGTCTGGGATATCTGTATCTGCGGGATGGAAAATGGAACGGGCAGGAAATTCTTCCGAAGGCCTTCATTGATGCGATTCGCCATCCTGAACCGGGTCTCGCGGGACTTCCCCAGCATGAACCGGAGCTCCATGAGCTCGCTCCGAAACACTACTCCATGCTGTGGTGGAACAATATCGATGGCACCATTTCTGATCTTCCCAAGGACGCGTGCTGGACGTGGGGTATGTATGACAGCCTCATTGTCGTGGTGCCGAGCCTGGATCTGGTGGTGGTGCGAGCGGGGAAGTCTCTGCCTCGGGAGGAGGGCGACGCACATTATGAGCCTCTGAAACCCTTTCTGGGTGTGATTGCCTCCGCCATGGCGCCTGCAAGGGCCGCACTGCCCTATCCACGTAGCACCGTGATCACCGGAGTGGAGTGGTCTCCCGTCGAGTCGATTGTGCGCAGCGCCAGGGGCAGTGACAATTGGCCCATGACATGGGCGGACGATGACGCCCAGTACACGGCGTATGGCGATGGGAATGGCTTCGAACCCTTTGTGCCGCAGAAGCTGAGCATGGGCTTCGCAAAGATCACCGGCGGGCCCGGCGGCTTCACAGGAACGAATGTACGCTCATCCAGTGGTGAAACGATTGGGCACGGGCCCACGGGAAAGAAGGCAAGCGGCATGCTCTGCGTGGATGGCGTGCTGTATTTGTGGGCACGCAATGCGGGCAATGCGCAACTCGCGTGGTCTGAAGATCATGGCGTGACCTGGCAGTGGAGCGACTGGAAGTTCACCACCAGCTTTGGGTGCCCGACGTTCCTGAATTTTGGAAAGAACTATGCAGGCGCGCGTGATGAGTTCGTGTACACCTATTCGCAGGATGCCGACTCTGCATACAATGTCGCAGATGGTGTGGTGCTCGCGCGAGTGCCGAAGGGGAAGTTGAAAGAACAGAGCGCATGGGAGTTCTTTGCGGGGCTGCATGCGGATGGCACTGCACGCTGGAGCGGTGAGGTGAAGGACAGGCAGCACGTGCTCAAGCACCCTGGCAAAGCATACCGTACCAGCGTCTCGTATCATGCGTCGACGAAGCGCTACCTTCTTGTGCAGCCGATCGCGAGTGAAGAGGCGCGGGACAAGTCAGGCAGGCTGGATGTGCGGTTCTCCGGAGGACTGGCCGTGTTCGATGCTCCGGAACCGTGGGGACCATGGAGCACGGTGTTTTATGAGCCCACGTGGGACACGGGGCCGGGTGACTCCGCGAGTCTTCCTGTGAAGTGGATGGCTGAGGATGGCCGTGCGTTGCACCTCGTTTTTTCAGGCAATGACAGCTTCTCCATCCGCAAAGCCACACTCAAGATGGCGGAGCCGAAGCCGGTGTGGGCGAAGGGAGCTGTGGCCTCGGTGCACCCGCTGGCTACGGAAGCGGGCCTGAATGCGATGAAGCGTGGGGGCAATGCCGTGGACGCGGCGATTGCGACCGCCATCACATTGGGTGTGGTGGATGGACACAACAGCGGTCTGGGAGGCGGTTGCTTTGTGCTGATCCGGAGAATGGATGGATTGATTATCGCCATCGATGGCAGGGAGACGGCACCTGCGCTGGCCACCCGTGACATGTATCTGAGAGACGGCAAGGTGGATGACGAGGCGAGCAAGACAGGTGCGCTCGCGCCGGGCACGCCAGGTGCATTGGCAGCATACGCATTCGCCATCGAGCATCACGGCAAGTTGAATCTTGCGGACGTGCTGTTGCCTGCTGCCAAGCTGGCAGAGGAAGGCTTCGCGCTTGATGCGGTGTACGCACGCAAATTGGAATCGACTAAGGAGGAGTTGGCAAAGTTCCCGGCATCAAAGGCGCTCTTCTTCAAGGAGGATGGCAGCCTGTTGAAAAAGGGCGATGTCCTGAAGCAGCCGGATCTGGCGCGCACACTTCGGAATATCGCAGAGCATGGACCCGATTGGTTCTATCGTGGTGAAGTGGCTGAGAAGGTTGATGCCTGGATGAAGGAAAACGGTGGCATCCTGCGGAAGGAAGACTTCGGGAGGTATGAAGCCAAACTGCACGTTCCATTGCAAACAGACTACCGCGGGTACGAGATCCTGGGATTCCCGCCGCCCAGCAGTGGTGGAGTGCATGTGGCGCAGATCCTCAACATGCTGGAAACGTTTGAACTGGCCTCAATGCCTGTCGTGGACCGCGAGCACGTGATCGCAGAGAGCATGAAACTGGCCTTCGCAGATCGGGCCCATTGGTTGGGCGATCCGGATTTCGCCAAAGTACCGCGCGGACTCATCCATCGCGACTATGCCAGGGAACTTGCGGCCAAGATTGACCTCACAAAGGCCACGGTGGTGCCATCGCATGGTGAACCGCCACGTGCGCAGGAAGATATCTTTGGCGACACCCTGAAGCACACCACCCATCTCTCGGCAGCGGATGCGGAAGGGAATTGGGTCGCGCTCACGCAAACGGTGAATACTGCCTTTGGCAGCAAGGTCATCGTACCGGGTACCGGGGTGATTCTGAACAATGAGATGGATGACTTCGCCGTGGCGCCGGGTGTGCCGAATGCCTTCAAGCTGGTAGGTGCAGAAGCGAATGCCATCGCACCAGGTAAACGTCCCCTCAGCAGCATGAGCCCCACCATCGTGCTGGACAAGGATGGAGAGCCTTTTCTGGCCATCGGTGCAGCGGGAGGTCCCACCATCATCTCACAGACCCTGCAAAACCTCGTGAACGTGCTCGACCTGAAGATGGGGGTGGAGGAAGCGCTCGGTGCGCCGCGGCTGCATCACCAGTGGTCGCCCGATGAGTTGCGTGTTGAGAAGGCGATGGGAGACGAGGTCATGAAGGTGCTCAGGGAACGTGGACACATCATCAAGGAGTCCAGTGGCGTGGGCATTGGTGTGAGCCAGGGGGTGATGTGGGACAAGGAGGCAAAGTCGTTCCGGGCTGCGCATGACCCACGTGTGCCGGGAAAGGCCGACGGATGGTAGAAGGGGGATGGACGTGACAGGTACAAAGATACACGGTGAGGGACCTCGGTCTCAGGGCACTCGTATGAAATGGGGTGGCTGCATGAGCCCGAGGGAGAGCTGATTACCATGTCCGGAACTTCATCGCCGCCTCTCGCCACGCCGCCCCACACGGCCCGGGATTGGGTGCAATTGCATCTGGTCGTGCTGGCATGGGGATTCACGGCGGTGCTGGGGAAGCTGCTGACCCTGCCCCCCGTAGAAGTCGTGGTGTGGCGCACGGCGCTGGCGACCCTGGGATTGGTGGTCGTGACACGCTACATGGGCGCCACTCTGCGCATTCCCTCCGTGGTGGTGGTGAAGCTGCTCGGCATAGGTCTGCTCATCGGCACACACTGGATGCTCTTCTTTCTCTCCGTGCGCCTGAGCAATGTCTCCGTCTGCATGGCTGCCATGCCCACTACCATGCTGTGGTGCACCCTGCTGGAGCCGCTCTTTGAAAAGGGGCGCCGTATCAGCAAGCTGGAACTGGGCATGGGTGCGCTCATGGTGGCGGCGGTTTGGCTCATCTTTCGCGTGGAGTTCACACACTGGGCGGGATTCGCCGCGGGCCTCGCAGCAGCCTTCGCCGGCGCGGTATTTGCCGTGATGAACAAGGTGCTTGTGTCACGACAGCACTACGCCGTGGTGTCCTGCTATGAAATGGCCGGGGCCTTTGTTGCGTCCTCTATCGCCCTGCCATTCTTTGCTGATGGCGGCACATGGTTTCACTGGCCCACGGGACAGGATCTGATCTGTCTGCTGGTGCTTTCGCAAGTATGCACAGTGGGTGCCTATGCTGCGTACATGGATGTGCTGCGCCGGATGTCCGTGTTCAACATCAACGTCACCTACAACCTCGAGCCCGTGTACGGCATCGTGCTGGCGGCGCTCGTCTTCGGCGACACGGAACAGATGAGCAGCGGATTTTATCTGGGAGCGGGGATCATTCTCGCAGCCGTGATTGCGCTGCCCATTCTGCAACGCGCCCGTCGCCGGAGAAGGGCTGGGTTTGGTGAGATGGCGGGAATGTGACAGTTTTGTTCCTACTGCATCACAGACAAGTGCCAGACATGAGACGTTTTTTGGAGGGAGCCATATGAATGCCATGAGCCGAAATTCCCTGCGCTGGATGTGTATCCTTGCGTCGTTGTGGTGCCTTGCAGCGCATCCGTCGATGCGTGCCCAGCAGCCTTCGGACAAGGTGATTGTCATTCGGGGCTCGGACACTCTGGGGGCGAAGCTGATACCCCAGTGGGCGGAAGGATTTAGAAAAGCGGGAGCAAAAGTGTCCTTCGATATTGCCGCAGAGGGCTCCACCACAGCGTTCACCAATCTGGCAGACAAGACGTGCCGGATTGGCATGTCGAGCCGGAGAGTGACGCCAGAGGAGACTGAAATGCTGAAGAAGGCTGGTGTGCAGGTGCAAGAGATTGAGGTGGCGCGTGATCAGATAGTAATCGCATTGAATGCCGAGAACCCCATCTCCGCGCTGTCGAAGGAACAGGTGGAGAAGCTTTTCACCGGTGACATCTTGAACTGGTCTGAGCTCGGTGGTGATGATGTTCCTGTTCGCATCGCCACGCGAAATTCGTCTTCTGGCGCCTACAAGGATTTCAAAGTTCTGGCCATGAACGGACGGGACTATGGCGCCAACCGCATTTTGGACACCGATCCACCTTCGCTGCAAGTCGCCGGACAGCGGGGGGGCATTGCGTATTTGGGATTCGCCTATGCGAAAGCCAAGGGCATCAAGGTCGTCCCCATCGATGGAGTTCAACCCGGGCGGGCAGGGGGGGCGCCACCCTATCCCTATGAACGGGCTGCATATCTTTACGTGTCCTTGGAAGCGACTCCGATCGAGCGTGAGTTTCTGGAATTCATCAAGACGCCCCTCGGGAATAAGATTTCGGAGGTTGTGGGTTTTTTTCCTCCCGTGACCAAGAAGTGAATCGTGGAAAGCACCGCGCGGTTGTGACGTTGAGACAGCCATGCTCATGCGCGCATTCCTGTTCGTGATCCACGGTGTGCTTTTCGCCACGGCTGGTTTCTCTGCCGATGCAAAGGCGACAACCGCGCGCCCCAACATCCTCTTTGTCATCAGCGATGACCAGGGCTGGCCGGATCTGGGATGCATCGGCAGCAAACCGCTCATCACTCCGAATCTCGATCGGCTGGCGGCAGAAGGGGTGCGGGCCACGAATTTCTATGCCACCTGGCCTGCTTGCACACCCTCACGAGGCAGTGTGCTCACGGGTCGCTATCCGCAGCGCAACGGCCTCTATGACATGGTGCGCAATGATCTGGTGAACTTTGGCCATCGCTATGATGCGGAAGAGTATGCCGTGTCACCTGAGATGACGTTGGGATTGGATCCGAAGGAAATCACCAGCGGCGATCTGCTCACGAAGGCAGGCTACCACTGTGGCGTGGTGGGCAAGTGGGACATGGGTCAGGCGAAGCGCTACCTGCCGCTGCAACGCGGATTCCAGTTCTTCTACGGCCATGGAAACAACGGCATCGACTACTACACGCACGAGCGCTACGGCGTGCCCAGCCTCTTCCGTGACAATGAACGCACCCAGGAGGATCGTGGGACTTATGTGACCGACCTCTTTGGAAGGGAAGCCTTGCGTTTCATTGGCGAGTCAGGAGAGAAGCCATTCTTCCTGCACCTGGCGTTCAATGCGCCGCATGGTGCGTCTTCCTTTGGCGAGCCTGCGGCGGATGGGCGAAAGACCAGTGCAGGTGTGCAGGCCCCGGAGAAATACGTGGCCATGTACCGGGGCAAGGTGGAGAAGAAACTGGAGCGCTACTGTGCCGCGGTCACCTGCATGGATGACGCCATTGGTGAGGTGCTGAAGAAGCTGAAGGAAACCGGCAAGGACAAGAATACGCTGGTTCTGTTCATGTCCGACAATGGTGGCAGTGGCAATGGGGGAAACGCTCCGCTGAAGGGCAGCAAGAGCACCATGTGGGAGGGCGGTCTGCGTGTGCCTTTCATTGCGTGGTGGCCCGGGCATCTGCCTGCGGGAAAGGTGACAGACGAATTTCTCACAGCGTTGGAGATCCTTCCGACTCTTCTTGAGGCCTCAGGCACGAAGGCACCGGACGGCGTGAAGCTCGACGGGTTCGACATGATGCCTGTATTGCGTGGGGTGGAAAAATCGCCGCGTGAGGCCATGTTCTGGCAGCGTCGCGGAGACAAGGCCGCACGGGTGGGCAACTGGAAATGGCTGGAGAGCGAAAAGGGTCGGGGATTGTATGATCTCAGCACCGATCTTGGAGAGAAGCACGATCTCTCCGCCGAGAAACCGGAGGTGCTGAAGAGGGTGCAGGAACGCTTCGCTGCCTGGCGCAGGGAGATGGATGAGAGCGAGCCTCGTGGACCGTTCCGTGACTTCTAGCGTGGAAGCCTGATCAACCCGCCTGTGGCTTCGCCGCGGCGTTGACGAGATGGCCGGTGAAGTTCCCGACGGGTTCATCTCCTTTCGGGAACAACCAGTCACTGATATCCGACACAGGCACTTCCACTTGGGAGCCCTGTTTTAGAGTAGGATGGTGAAATGGCTCGTTCATCAGGTGGCCATGCACATACTCCGGCTCGATGCCAAAAACCTCCAGCCACATGTGTTCCGTGTCCTCGCCGGTGGTGAAGGCGGCTTTTACGATGAAACGAGGATCGTTAGGGTCCCGTTCCTTGAAGGCTGCGACGAATTCGGGCCACCGTCGTTTCGCTTCCGCGATGGCTTCTTCCATGGTGGTGCTGTTTTTCACACCGATCACGGGCGCTTTCACTTCCTTCTTGAAGGCGCCGAGAGGATTCGGGCCGCAAAGTACGTTCTCCAGCTCCTCGCTCCACAGGTTGAAATACTGGTGCTGCGGGCAGAAGAGGGCGAGGGTGTCGTCATCGGCCAGCGCGGTGATAGCCTTGCCAATCATCTGATACGCCTGATCGCGCATCTGCGGAACCGTGGCATTTTCCATGAGGTCGATGGCCAGCCATGCTGAGTGTTCGCGGATGATATTGGCGAAGCGGAGGTTGGGCACCTTCCTGGCGAGATCCTCCACTTCGTTGAAGTACTGGTCTTCACGGTTGTGCACCATGAACATGGCCATGGCTGGTTTGAAAGTGAATACAAAGTAGACCGCATCACCTCCGGCCACGAAGCCATCGGACTCATCAGAGGCTTCGTCCTCCGGGTCTGCTTTTGCTTCGAGCTTGATGCTCCAGGCGTCGGAGAGTGCTTGCGCGAGGATTGCCGGCTCAAGATAGCGCTGGCTCGAGCGGAGATGCACCAGCGAGATGAGGGGCTTGTCATCACCATCGCTTGAAGGATGCGAGGCATCTCCGTCGCCAGCGTCAAAGAAACCCTCCTTGGGTCTCTTCCATACACCCCAGGCAATATAGGCCGATGCGATGGCGCCGAACAGGCGGCGTGTGGAAAAGCCGTTGTTCGACATCACATAGAGACTAAAAACGGCCGAGGCGGCCAGGAGAGCTGCTGCCAGCTTTTGTGCCCAAGTTTTCCACAGGCAAAGCCCAATAATCGCTGCTACGGCAAGGGCAACCAAGGCCATCGTCCATCCGCGTCCCGGAAGAGTGCTGGCGAGGCCAAATGCATAGGCCTTCAGGCCCAGCAGCAGCACTGCCAGATTCCGGTTTGAGAACAGCCAGTCGAGAGCTCGTTTCATGCGCGGGTTATGTCATGTCGACGTCAGGTGATGCAACGCTGAACTCGAGAATTTGCCTTTAGATCTATGAGGAGCCAGCTCGGAAGGTGTAGATGTCCGCTTCCTTCAGGAAGAACTCCAAACGCAACGTCTTTCCTTTGAGATCCTCCAGTGACTTTTCCCGCCATTTCAGCTCGTGCGCTGTGCTGTCACCTTTGAAGGTTTCACCATCATCAAATGCATAGCCCGGCAGCACCTTCCGCTTTTCGTCGGAGATCTGCACGCGCAGTTCACCCTTGCCGGCATTTGCGTTGACAATTAGAGGGCCGCCTGGCCAGCGAATGAGTTTGGTGCAAAGAACGCCACCTCCGGGTGGACCATGCATGGAGATGAAGCCCTCCTTGCGCAGCTTCGCCAGGCCGATGCCAGCGGTGCGATCCCGCAATTCATGGGGACCATCGCTGGCCGCATAGTAGATCCACCATTCGTCTCCCATCTCAATCCAGTCGGCGCTGCCGAAGACCATGCCGTCATCCCACGCGCCGTCCCTGCCGAGTTCGAGGAGTCTTGGACGGGTAGGGAAGCGCTGCCAGTGTTCGCCGTCACGAGTCCATGTGAGCTCAGTGACAATGTCCGTATTCAGCTTGAATGGCCAGAGGAAGCCCCAGGTGATGCCCGCGTGACGTTTTGCGGACATGCCGTAGAAGCGATTGAACCCACGCTCCATGTCGAGCTCGTCTGGCACGAGAATCATCTCTGGTGATCCGGTCCAAGTGCTCCACAGATCCTTCCCCCGGATGCTGGCAATTCGGCGGGACTCGCCATCGTGCAGCATGTCCGTGCGGCCGCCCACCAGGTAGCGATCCTTGGCGCGGCAGAACATGACATACTCACCCGCGGCATCGTCGTAGATGATGGAGTTCTGCGTGTCGCTATGCAGGGGGAGTACGAGCGAGTCGTTCTTTTCCTCCCAATGGATGCCATCCCGGGAACCCACCACGCGAATGCCACTCTGGTCACGGACACCGCCGGTACGATAGGTCATGATGAATCGGTGTCCGCGTCGGTCTCTTTCGGGTACCTGGATGACTTGCGGTCCACTGGCGCGTTTGCCGCCCCAGCCTTTCCATACGATGTTGTTGACCTTGGTGCCCTTCCACTCGTGCAATTCCAGTTCGGGACGGGTCCACCTCAGCCCGTCGCCGGATTCTGCATACGCGATGGCGTAGTCGTTTCCCTCTTCACCACTCTCACTGCGGACGTGGGTTTGGTACCACATTCTGAAGACGCCGCTTTCCGGATCGCGTGCCACAGTCACATAGCCGCCGTCGTCGGCGATCACAGGGTTGCCTTCATGTTTGGCGGGCGCATGAAAGGCACGGAGCACTTCCTCGCGCTTGGGTTTCAGGGACCAGCGGTTGTCCACGAGGTGGTCATCCAGGAAGAACTGCGGCGTGTGACCGATCTCCAGCGGCTCCACGCAAAGTGCCCGGTGCGTCAAAAGCAGGAGGGGCAGGGTCAGCAGCAGGGCAGGAATGATGCGTCCGAGGTGCATGTCACCATGACGAGGCATTGTTTATGCATCTCTCATTTCATTCCATGGGAAGATGTGATTAAGTTGGTCGTTACATCCCCACACGCATGGACCTCACGTACAGCCGACGTCTGTTTCTCCTTCTGTTGTTGCCAATGTTGGGATGGATTCCCGGTGCGCGGGGCGCCGACCGGCCCAACATCATCTTCATCCTCGCAGATGATCTGGCGCAGGGAGATCTCGGTTGTTATGGGCAGAAGCTGATCAAGACACCAAACCTGGATCGGCTGGCAGCGGAAGGCATGCGTTTCAACCAGGCCTACAGTGGCACGAGTGTGTGTGCACCTTCACGCAGCGCGCTGATGACGGGGCTGCACATGGGGCATTGCCCGATTCGTGCGAATCGTGAGATTGGCAAGGAGGGTCAGATGCCGCTGCCGCAGGGCACGGTGACTGTGGCCCAGATCTTGAAAGACGCAGGCTATGCGACTGCCTGCGTGGGCAAGTGGGGCATGGGCATGTTCAACACCAGCGGCAGCCCGCTGAAGGTGGGCTTTGAGCACTTCTTTGGGTACAACTGCCAGCGTCACGCGCACAGCTACTTCCCCACCTATCTGTACACAGACGATCAGAAGTTTGCGTTGGATGGGAAGACGTATGCGCAGGAAGTACTGGCGCGGGATGCGGAGCGCTGGGTGGCCTCTCAAAAGAGCCGGCCCTTCTTCCTCTACTACGCGGTCACGCTTCCCCACGGGAAGTATGAGATCGACAGCCTCGGGGAATACGCACAGCAGGAAAAGTGGACCAAGCAGCAGCAGACCTATGCCGCCATGGTCACGCGACTGGACAGTGATGTGGGACGCTTGATGACCACGCTCAAGGCGCTGAACATCGAGAACAAGACGCTGGTGATGTTCGCGGGTGACAATGGCTCTGCCTTCGCGCCAGAGTCCGAAATCGGGAAACACTTTGACCAAAGCATGGGAGGCAAGCTGCGAGGCAACAAGCGTTCCCTCTATGAAGGTGGACTCCGGCAGGCGGCGATCGCACGCTGGCCGGGTGTCATTCCTGCCGGAAAGGTGAGTGATGAGCCATGGGCTTTTTGGGATTTTCTGCCCACAGCAGCGGAACTGGCCGGCGCCGAGCTTCCTCAAGGGTACAAGACCGATGGCAATTCCCTGGTCTCGATGCTGAAAGGTGGTGAGGCTCCGCACCGGGAGTATTTCTATTGGGAACTGCACGAGGGACCCACGATTCAGGCGTTGCGCTTCGACAACTGGAAAGCCGTGCGCGGTGGGCCCTCCAAGGCAATCGAACTCTATGATCTCAGCACGGATGAAAAGGAATCCAAGGACCTGGCGAAGGAAAAGCCGGATGTGGTGACGCAAGCCCAGGGCATGATGAGCGCTGCGCGGGTGGACTCGGCCGAGTTTCCCTTGAAGGACACGAAGGGAAAGAAGAAGTGAGATTCCACAACAAGAGCGGGACCCCGGTGGCATCGTGACGCGATGCGTTGACACGCAATGCCGGGCTGCTTAGTTCGTGGAATGTCATCGTTGCTGGTCGTCAGCCATCCCGGCCATGAATTGAGGTTGCACCATTGGCTGGAGGTGGAGAGGCCGGAGGTATTTGTACTGACCGATGGCTCGGGCTCTACGATGCGGAGCCGCATGGCATCAACGCGTCGTTTGATTGAGGGCGCGGGCTCCACGCTGGCGCTACAATCGGGAGAGCGAACCGATGCCGAAATGTACACAGCTTTGCGGACACAGGACCGGGCGTTCTTCAGAGCAATTTTTGATGCCATCAGCAACTTGATGGCGAGGGCAGATGTGGACACGGTGGTCTGCGATGCGGTCGAGGGGTACAACACCTCTCATGATCTCTGCTTTCAGTTGGTGCTGTCTGCGGTGCGCGCGCAGAGGCGCCCCATCTTGGTGCGGGACTTTCTGCTGGTTGGCCGGCCTGATACGATCCCGACAGGAGAGTGCACCGTGCATCGGCTGGACGAACAGGCGCTGCAGCGGAAGCTGGACGCTGCCAGTCACTATCCTGAACTCGCGGCGGAAATTCAGTCTGCCGTGGAGATCTTTGGCCGGGAGGCATTCGCCACGGAAGTGTTGCGCCATGTGGGCAACCCTTCAGTTCCCATTCCTCCGCCTTCCCTGCC
The DNA here is from genome assembly GCF_003315205.1 of Roseimicrobium gellanilyticum. NCBI lineage: Bacteria > Pseudomonadati > Verrucomicrobiota > Verrucomicrobiia > Verrucomicrobiales > Verrucomicrobiaceae > Roseimicrobium > Roseimicrobium gellanilyticum. Next base: position 195,657 of record NZ_QNRR01000005.1, read on the forward strand.
GCCTTACTACGAGACTTATGGGGAGAAGCGTGTGCGTGAAGGTGTGTACAGCATGGTGATTCGCCACGAGATTCACGTGGGCCCGATGTCAGAGGAAATCTGGAAATGGGCAGACGGTGTGTGACGGTGCTCATTGCCGTCACTCCTGAGAAAATGACACCGATCGCACTCGGAAATTGTCCCGTATTTGTTGCATCGGTTGCTTGAATGAAGGCGGTATCTTTTCAGAATGTTCCATGCATTCATTCTTTAGGAAGAAAACAGAGCCGCAGACCTTGGAGGGGAAAGCAAAGTACTGCGCAAACTTGGAGTCGAAACCAGGTGACGCTGTATGACGGGCCGAAGTGCGATGAGGAAAAAAATTGAAATGGAAGGGCGGGCATGCGCATTCACATCCTGAGCGATCTCCATCAGGAATTTGGAGAAGTCGATGTGCCTGAGGTGTCGTGTGACTTGGTCATCCTCGCAGGCGATGTGTCCACCAAGCTGAATGGACTGACGTGGATCCGGAAACGGTTCCCCTCCATGCCTGTGATCTATCTCTGTGGGAACCATGAGTTCTATGGGGAGAAGCTTCCGCGTGTGACGGAAAAGCTGAGGCTGGAGTGTGAGGGCACGAATGTGCACTATCTCGAGAATGATGCCGTGGAGCTGGGAGGGTACTGGTTCTATGGCTGCACGTTGTGGACAGACCTGGCCTTGCACGGTGACTGGCATGTGGGTGCCGGTGAGGCCGGGGAGTTGATGAATGACTACAAGCGCGTGAGGAACTCTGAAAAGAGCTACCGTCATCTCACACCTCAGGATACCCGGGCTCTGCATCTGCATTCCGTTGAAGCCATGGGGGAGTTTTTGGAGGGCCACGATCCATCCAGGACAGTCGTCGTGACACACCATGCGCCGTCCATGTGCTCATTGCCGGAGCACCGGAGGTCGAAGTTGTTGAGCTGTGCTTACGCCTCCCATCTCGACGACTTCATCTTGAAACATGAGCCCCTGCTGTGGATTCACGGGCACATTCATCACAGCTGCGACTATCATATTGGGCAGACAAGGGTGGTGGCCAATCCGAGAGCCTACCCTGATGGCCCCAATGTCTGGTTCAACCCAGCACTGGTGATGGACTTGGAGATGTTGAAGGCGGAGCGTGCCAGGGCGCGGGGGTGAGCATGTGTGCGGCAGGCGGTTGCACCCCTTCGTGCTGAAGCACAGCACTTGACGAACGCCGGGAGCCGTGGACAGGAGTTGTGTTTTCACACGCAGTTCGCCCCTCCTCCCGCCCCGAATGACCTCCCAGGCCACGGTCCTCATTGTCGATGACGAGAAGCATACCCGTGAAGGGTTGCGCCTCTCGCTCGAGGAGGAGTTTGACGTCTATGTGGCAGGCAGCACCACCGAGGCGCTGGAGATTCTCAAAGGCGATCCGATGGACGTGATGCTCACCGACCTGCGGCTGGGTGGTGAGAGCGGCATGGATTTGATCGAGAAGGCGCTCAAGCTCCCGCACCCACCCATCTGCATCATGATGACCGCCTATGGGTCGGTAGATACGGCGGTGGAGGCCATGAAGCGTGGGGCCTACGACTTTGTCACCAAGCCCCTCAATCTGGATGAGGTGGAAATTCTCATCAAACGGGCGCTGAAAAGCCGCACGCTCGAGCGTGAGAACGTCGAGCTCAAAAAGCAGGTGGAGCGGAAGTACTCCATCGAGGGCATCCTGGGGCAGAGCGAGGTGATGAAGCCGGTGTTCGAAATCATCGAACAGGTGGCACCCACGCGCGCAACGGTGTTGATCGAAGGCGAAAGTGGCACGGGGAAGGAACTGGTGGCGCGAGCGCTCCATCACCTCAGCGGCAGGCCGAAGGCGAAGCTGGTCACGGTGCATTGCGCGGCGCTGGCTCCGAATGTCCTGGAGAGCGAGCTCTTCGGCCACGAGAAGGGGTCCTTCACCGGGGCCATGGATCGCCGCATCGGGCGTTTCGAGCTCGCTGATGGCGGCACCTTGTTTCTGGATGAGATCGGCGAGATCGATGCCAACGTGCAGGTGAAGCTGCTCCGTGCACTGGGCGAGCAGACCATCGAACGTGTCGGCGGCAGCAAACCCATCAAAGTGGACGTCCGGGTCATCGCCGCCACGAACAAGGACCTGGCGGCGCTGGTGCAGGAGGGGAAGTTCCGCGAGGACCTCTTCTGGCGCCTTCGCGTCGTGCAGATTGACCTGCCACCACTGAGGGCCCGCAAAGGCGACATCCCCATCCTGGCAGAGTCATTTTTGAAGGAACTCGCCGCTCTCAACGGGAAACCCTACAAGCCGCTGAGTGAAGATGCGCTACAGGCGCTGCTGGCCTATGACTGGCCGGGAAATGTCCGCGAGTTGCGCACGGCCTTGGAGCACGGCGTGGTCATGTGCAATACTCCACGCGTTGGCCTGCGGCATCTGCCCCAGTACATCCTGTCCGGTGGGTCAATCCTGCCCGGCGCTTCTTCTGGTAAAGGCGTGGATGCGAACACTGTTGGTGGTGGCGCCACGGGGTCGGGAGTGTTTCGCCCAGGCGATGACCTGAACCTTGAGAAGATGGAACGTGCCATGATTGAAGCGGCGCTGCAGCGCACGGGTGACAATCGCACCGAGGCGGCGGAGTTGCTGGGGCTGAGCCGCCGCACCCTCCAGCGCAAGCTGCAGGAGATGGGGCGCGTGAAGCGCATCCGCAGACGTGGAGCGACAGAAGAATCTTCTGAAGACAGCTCAGACGACTGAGGCTTGGAACCAGTGGTGCTTGTGGAGGATTGAGCAGGACTCGCTCTTGATGGAATATAGGAGGTCGCTGGTGGGAATAGCCTCCATCCAACCCATGCCCGGCTCGTCATGAAATCGTCTGCTCTATTCCAGTCCTTAAGCGGTCATCCAAGATGGCGCCATCGATCAAGAAGCTTGTGGCTGATTCTGATTGGGGTACTCCTCACGAGTTCGGCGCCCTGGATTCACGCAGGGGGGCTGCCCGCGTTTGAATCTGACCAAGAGGCGCATCTCTGGCTCAAAGAGAACAGCCCGTACTACAGCCTCATGGCGGAGGAGGTGGAGAAGCGTGGCGACATCAGCTTCGATGTTCTGGAAAATCAGAAGGGGGGGATGGTGGAAAGTGGGACCGGTCAGGGCCCGGGACGCATCTTGCTCGCGAAGGAATTGAAAGGCGCGGCGCGGTTGAGCATTCACATCTTCGAACTGACGAATGCCTACCAGAAGCGGCTGCATGATGAGGTCGACGAGAAGGTCCGCAGCGGCGCGATCGAGACACCTGCTGAGTTTGGCCTGCTGCATGAGCTCATCGAGTACGACGGGTTGCGCTATCATCGATTTGTATTGGCGGAACTGAATGCTGTGTTGGATGGCGGCATTCCGCGTGAGATGCTCACGTGGATCAATCCCAAGCTCACGGACCTCTCAAGTTACGAACTGCCGCTGGCCTTTGAGTATGCGAAGGCACAGGCCAGGAGCGGGCACACGGCGCACTATCATGAGTGGTTCTGGAGGCAAAAGCCCGCGGCGCCTGCGCGTTGACGTGGTGGGGCGGCTGGCATTACAGCATCGGCATGTCCACACCACAGGTTCTCTCCACTGCACGCACCCACTTGCGCCCGTTTGAGCTCACGGATGCGGATGCGGCCTTCGCGTGGTTCAGTGATCCGGAGGTGATGCGTTATATTCCCTCTCCTCCGGATGCCACGGTGCACCAGACGGAAGAGCGGATCGGCCGCTACATGGAGCACGGTCGCAACCATGGCTTCAGCAAGTGGATTGTCCTGGATGAGAAGACGGGAGCCCCCATTGGCGACGCAGGCTTCTATACCATTCCTGGCAGCAATCGGGTCGAGTTGGGCTACCGGCTTGCGAGGAAGGAGTGGGGGAAGGGCCTGGCCACTGAGATTGCGGCGCGTTGGCTGGAGGTGGCAGATGAGTGGTATGGCTTCCGCGAGCTGTTCGCCTTTGCGCATCCGGAGAACAAGCCATCCCTGCATGTGATGGAGAAGCTGGGATTTCGTTACTCGCACACGGAGAAAATCTATGGCATGGATGCGCCCCTGTACCGGCTGCTCCTGGCTCCTGCTGCGGGAGAGACAGCTCCGCGCTCTGCCTCCTCCATTTCACCTGCCATGTCCACCACGCTTCAAGCATTGCACATTCCCGAAGGCTCGGGCGCAAACTTCAACCTCCTGGGCCTTTCCACCACCATCAAGGTGACCGCCGCGCAGAGTGGCGGCGCCTATGTGCTCTATGAGCAGATTGTGCTGCCCGGCATGGGCGTGCCGCCGCACGTGCACACTCGGGAAGATGAAGTCTTCTTTGTGCTGGACGGTGAGGTGGAGTTTCTCGCGGGAGACCAGTCTGTGATCGCCAAGGCAGGGGACGTCCTGCATGCGCCCCGCGGAGTGCCACATGCTTACAAGGGCGTGGGAGAGGTGCCGGCCAAGATTCGGTTCCTTGTCTCACCCGGTGAGATAGAGGGCATGTTTGCGCAGCTTGCTTCGTGGCCCTCAGATGTACCTCCGGATCTGGCCAAGCTGGGCGACCTGTGCGCGAAATTCGGCATCAGCTTTGTGTAAATTCCCGCGTCTCTCGGGTGCTTTTTTAACCTGTCACGGTGGCGTTCCAAAGCGTTTTCACGGCTTGAGCCGCCGCGAGTACGTGGTGCACTCGAAACACGTGTGCACCACGACGAATGCCGGCGGCAACGCAGGCCACGGTGCCCGCATCGCGATCAAGTGGGTCCGGTAATGCAAGCACGTCACCGATGACCGTCTTCCGCGAAACGGGGAGCAGAATGGGCCGCTCGAAGTGGTGCAGCGCGGGAAGCTCGCGGTAGATGCGCAGATTGTCATCGCGTTGTTTGGCGAAGTCGATGCCGGGATCCAGCAGGAGATGGTCCTGGGAAAGCCCGGCCCCCAGCGCGAGCTGGATTTTTTCGGCGAAGAAGGTGTCCAGAGTGGTCATCACCTCCGGATACACCACATGGGTGTGGGGCACCTTTGGTTCGCCTATCGAGTGCATGATGAGCAGCGCAGTGTCATGCTTCGCGCAGAGTTCCGCATTGCGTGCGGTGGGCAGTGCGGAGATATCGTTGAGGAGATCTCCTCCTTCCGGCAGTACCTGGGCCACCACCTCGCTGCGCCAGGTATTGATGGAAAGAATCGGAGGCCAGCACTGTTCCGCATCCCATGGAGGCGTGGGCATGGAGTCCAGCAATGCAGGCCATGCGCGGATGAAAGGGATCAGCCTTGCCACTTCTTCATCAATGGAGATGGGGCCGCGGTTGGTGCGCGCACTTTCCGCGCCGATATCGATGATGTCCGCCCCTTCACGCAGCATGCGCTCAGCCTGGGCCAGCGCTGTGCTGACCTCCAGCGAGCCATCCCGGCAAAAAGAATCGTCGTTGATGTTGACGATGCCCATCACCAGCGGCCTGCGTGGGAAAAGCAGGCTCCGGTGGCGTAAGGCCAGACGCATGGGGTGGTGGCTTGGGAACACGCGAAGTCAGCGAATGGCCTGCAATTGCCCGGCGAATTTCACAAAGGCCGTCGCTTGGGAGCGCAAACGATCTACAATGGATGCATCGGTGAGGTTCCCGTCATCAGACAACAAGCCGGAGACATGGGGCAAAAAGACGCGCTCGGGGCAGATGTACGCATTCCGATAGCCGAAGATGGCCTGGAGCTGCTCCACAGGGCGCAACGCACCCCACATGCCGCCGGCCAGCCCCGTGAAGACCACCGGCCGGTGCTCGAAGGACTCCGGGAACTTCAGCATGTCGATGAAATATTTCAGGATGCCTGGCACGCCCCCGTTGTATTCAGGGGTCACGATGTGCACGCCGTCACTCTGCAGGATGGTTTCGCTGAAGCGGCCAAAGGAATCCGGCTTTTTCGCATAGGACTGTGGCAGGAAGATGTCCTGTGGCAGGTCTGCCAAGTCGAGGATTTCCACTGGATGACCCAGATCCTGGTAGAGGTCGGCGATGATGGAGACGATCTTCCGCGTGTTGCTGCCGGGGCGATTCGTACCGGAGAGGAGGGTGAGCTTCATGAAATCGGAGCAGGGAGGCCGGGGTATGACGGTGTTCAGGTCTTAGTCGAGCGGAGCCAGGGTACGGCGTCTTTTTTCAAATCGGGCACTGTGGGTGTAGCCGACGTCCTGGGCCAGTTGGACGGCCTGTGCAAAGTCCGCGCCGACCTCTCCGGGGGCATGGGCGTCCGAGTTAATGAGCAGCGGGACCCCGGCGGAATGCGCCAGCACCAGAAACTCGCGGGCGGGGTACATCTCCCGCACGTCCTTGCGGAGGCCCGCCGTATTGATTTCGAACGCGGTGTCTGTGTCTACAAGTGCTTGAATCACAGGCTCATAGAATCGACGTAAGTCGCCGGAGGCGCGGAAGCCGAACTTTTTGGGCAAGTCCGGGTGGCCCATGAAGTCGAAGAGCCGGGAGCGGATGGCCTTTTCATAGAGGTGGAAATAGAGGGCCCAGATCTCGTCGACACTGCCCTCCGTGAAGCGGGAGATGTATTTCGGATTATCCACGTCCCAGCCCGGCGCGATGTAGTGGACACTCCCGATGAGGTAGTCGAAATCGGCTGCTTTGGAGAGCTCCTCCACCCAAGCTTCCCCGCCTTGAAGGTAGTCCACCTCCAGCCCCAGGCGAATGGGCAGGGAGGGGTGGGCAGCGCGGGCTTCGTCCACCATTTCAAGGTATTTCGGGAACTCCTCCCACGCCATGCGCCAGTCGTCGAAGTAGGTTTGCATGGGGCTGTGGTCCGACAGGCCCAACTCCGGCAGACCGAGATCCACGGCGCGAGCCGCATATTCGCGAGGATGACCCTCGGCGTGCTTGCAGAGGGGAGTATGGGTGTGATAGTCCGGCGGCATCGCAGGGACATAGCACGGAGTTTAAAAAAATCTTGCTGGTGGAAATGCCAATTGCTTAATTGAAAGGAATTATGAAAAAAGGCCTCCTGAGTTTTTCAGCTTTTTTGTTTGCCCTTGTGGCAGTTCCCCAAGCCCAGGCGTGGGTGGGTGGTCCCTTTGACAGCGGTGACTACAACATCCTCCATGAGCGTGAGGGTGTGTATCAGGCAACCATGACCTACAAGAACGGTTCAGGTTTCTGCCAGTTCTCCCAGGACAACGCCCTTGGCGCCCAGTCTACCGCTGCCGGCTCCCCAGGACTCAGCGTGTTCAGCTTGGAAAACCGCTCCCTGCTCTATTACAAGGGCATCACCTATGCCGGCGTCGCCACTGGCGTAGTGGACTTTGAATCCCGTAAGGTCCACGGTTTCACCAACGGAAGCACAACGGTACAGACGACCATCACCGGTGGTACTGGCGGTGGCTCGGCCTCGGATTATGTCGTGGTGAACGGCAATGAGCCCGATCCCGGATTCGGCTTCTCGAACTCGCAGTTCACGGCCAAGATCACCCGGATGGCACCCCTCCTTCGCTTCCAGGGCAAGGGTGAGGCTTCCTTCTTCATCGATCCTCAGGTTGAAGACCTTCGTGACGTGGTCACCACCGCCATTGGCACCATCGACTTCGATGCCTTTGTCGATCCTTTGACTGATAGCTTCAACACGGCGGCTCTGGCCGACATCATTCACGCGGCCATCGATCTTTACAAGGAAATCGACGACGCCAGCAGCCCTGCGAACAACATCGAATTCGTCAAGACCAAGGTCTTTGGTTCACGTCGCTATTTCTAGGCTGATCCTTTGACGAACGCACTTCAACGGGGCATCGTTTCCTAAACGATGCCCCTCTTTTTTGGATGAAGATCCCCGCCCTCCGCTCTGCCCCCCGCGGCTGGACCCTGATTGAGTTGCTCATTGTTGTGACGCTCGTGGCAGTGTTGGCCACGTTGGCTTTCCCTCTGTTTGGCTACTTCAGAAAGAAGGCCCAGTTTGTGAGCTGTGTGAGCCACCTTCGGGTCCTTCACGGTGGGTTCATGGCCCACATGATGGACAATGACATGGTCTGGCCGCAGGTCCCGGAGGACATCTTCAACTCCTCAGACGATGAAAGGATGTGGAGGTGGTACTTCGAAACGCTCAAGCCCTATGGGATTGGCAAGCCCATGTGGACCTGTCCCGCGGATGTCCTTTCCTCAGAAGAGGTGTATTCCACCGAAAGTGATTTTACCGGGTCGTATATTCCCACCATGTTTGATGAGCGGCCCAATACCGCCTTTCTCTGGGGGAATCAGCCCTGGCTCATTGAGCGGGGAGAGATGCATGGCAAGGGAGACGGGCCGAACATCGTGATGCCGGACGGCACTGTCCGTCAGGGTCCATCTCTGTTTCCGAAATAGCCCTCCCGGGGGACATGGACAGCGCCGGATGATTGTCTGGCGCACCTTCCCGGGTCGAGAAACTCCGTGCACGGGGCACTTGCGGTGTCCCGATTCGCATGTCCTTTACTCTCCCTTCCCATATTGATCCGTCATGAGTTCCGCCACTGCCATCACCCCCACCCGTGCTGACGACTTTCCTGAATGGTACCAGCAGGTCGTTCGCGCCGCCGATCTGGCGGAAAATTCCGAGGTCCGTGGCTGCATGGTGATCAAGCCATGGGGCTTTGGCCTGTGGGAGAACATCCAGCGCCAGCTTGATGCGAAGTTCAAGGCCACCGGCCACGTCAATGCCTACTTCCCCCTGCTTATTCCTCTAAGCTACTTGGAAAAGGAGGCGGAGCATGCCGAAGGCTTCGCCACGGAGTGCGCCGTCGTCACCCATCATCGTCTCGAAGCCCAAAAGCAGGAAGATGGCAGCACCAAGATGGTTCCCACCGGGGAGCTGGCGGAGCCCTTCGTCATTCGCCCCACTTCGGAAACCATCATCGGTGCCGCGTTTGCCCGTTGGGTGGAGAGCTATCGTGATTTGCCCCTGCTCATCAATCAATGGTGCAACGTGATGCGCTGGGAAATGCGCCCCCGCCTGTTTCTACGCACCGCTGAATTCCTCTGGCAGGAAGGGCACACCGCGCACGAGACGGAGCAGGAGGCCATGGAGGAGGCGAAGCTCATGCACGGCGTGTATGAGGAGTTCCTCACGACTCACCTTGCCATCCCGGTCATTCCTGGGGAAAAGAGCGCTCGCGAGCGTTTCCCTGGAGCTGTGAATACCTTCACTGTGGAAGCCATGGTGCAGGATCGAAAGGCCATCCAGGCGGGCACGTCCCACTTCCTTGGCCAGAATTTTGCCAAAGCGGCGAACATCGAATTCTTGGGTCGCGACAACATCCGTCACCTCGCGTGGACTACGAGCTGGGGCATGAGCACCCGTCTGATCGGCACACTCATCATGACTCACGGGGACGATGACGGCATCATCCTGCCTCCGCGCATTGCCCCCACGCAAATCGTCATCCTGCCCGTCACCCCCAAGCCCGAGACCCGTGATGCGGTCATCGACGCCTGCGAGGCCCTGGCGAAGACGCTTCGCTCCCAGACTTACCACAACGAGCCCCTGCGCGTGCATGTGGACAAGCGCGACATTCCCGGCGGCCAGCGCAACTGGGAATGGATCAAGAAGGGCGTGCCCATCCGCCTGGAGTTTGGACCTCGCGATATCGAGAAGCGCAGTGTCGCCGTTTCTCGTCGCGACAAGACGCCCAAGGGCAAGGAGTTCATCCCGAAGGAGCAATTCATTCGCGACGTGGAGGAGATCCTGGACAGCATCCAGACCACCCTGCTTCAGCGTGCCACTGCTCTCCGCGACGCGAACACCAAAAAACTCGAAACCGAGGCCGAGTTCCGCGAGTATTTCAAGGAGGATGCCCCCGGTGGATTTGCTTTGATGCACTGGGCAGGTTCAAGCGAAGAAGAGGAGCGTATTGCCAAGGAAATGAAGGTCACCATCCGCTGCATTCCCAAAGGAGACCAGTATGCAGAGGAGGGGACTTGTTTCCTTACCGGCAGGCCCAGCAACCGGCGCGTGGTGTTTGCGCGTAGTTACTAGTCAGACGCTGAAGGCATTGCGGACAGCCCGCAATGCCGGTGCGTTTCAGAGAACAAACACGCATTTGCCCTCTGGCTGATTCGCGCTATCCTCTCCACCCCATGTCCCTCGCCAAAGTCACTCAAGTCGCCGGTACCGCTGTCTACGTCCCAGGATCTGACATCGACACGGACCGTATCATTCCGGCGCGCTTCATGAAGTGCGTCACCTTTGACGGGCTCGGCGAGTTTGCCTTTTACGATGTGCGTAAGAATGCCGATGGCACGGACAGGGAGCACCCCCTGAATGACGAACGCTTCAAGGGCGCAAACATTCTGCTTTCCGGCTCGAATTTCGGCTGCGGCAGCTCCCGCGAACATGCTCCGCAGGCGCTGTATCGCTTCGGTTTCCGGGCCGTCATCGCGGAGAGCTTCGCGGAAATCTTCTTTGGCAACTGCACGACACTGGGCATCCCCTGCGCCGTGGCCAGCGGACAGGACATCCGCATGCTGGCAAAGGAAGTGGAGCGCAATCCGAAGTTGGAGGTCACCGTGGATCTCGTGGCGGAGAAGGTGCTTTTCGAAGACCAGGAATTCGCCATCGTGGTGCCGCACACCGCCCGCGAAGCACTGACCACGGGTCAGTGGGATCCCATCGCGGAGCTTCTGAAGCACAAGGACGCGGTTGCCGATAAGGTGCGCGAACTGAGCCTGGCGTAACAGGGATTGCTTTACCGCCCGGGTGAGGGTGCAATTCTGAGATAGGTGCTCTGGCATTTGGAGCACCACCTCAAGGAAGTCGGGTGTGGAGCTGGTGGCTGTTAAGCCACGCCCATGCCAGACTGCGGATGAGAAGGATGTTTTCTCGTCATTGCGAGGCATGGAATGCCGCGCCAGATTGGACGTCCCTGCCCGCCCTTGTCCCCATGTCAGTTCCCGAATCAGACCCCATCTTCGTCATCGGCCACCGGAATCCGGATGCGGACGCGATCTGTTCCGCGATTGGCTATGCGGCATTTTTGCGTGCGTCCCGGGGCTCAGATGCCCGTGCGGCGTGCTGTGGTGAGATGAATACCCGCACCTCTTGGGTGCTGGACTACGCGAAGGTGGATGCACCCAAGCTCATCATGGATGTGAGGCCCACGGCAGTCACCATGTGCCGCAAGAATGTCATCACCGCCCGGCGGGAGGACACCTGTCTCTCCGTGCACCGCAAGATGCTGGCCCATGGGTTTCGCAGCCTGCCTGTGGTCGATGAGGAAGGGTGCATCGTTGGCATGCCCTCCCTGCAGGAGCTGGCGCAGCTTTTCCTCCCCTCTGAGGCGAGTGACGAGGATGCCAACCGCTATGTGCGTACCAGCGAAGCGAACATCGTGGCAGCGCTGGATGGCTCATTCCCCAACGGACGTGAGGCGTTGCAAGAGGTGGAGACCCGTGTGCTCATGGTGGCGGGTTCCAGCATGGGTACGACTCAGAGCCGCATGAAGCGCTTTCCCCACTCCAGCGTGATGGTGCTGGTGGGCGATCGGCCGGATGTTCAGGAAATGGCCATCCGCAACGGCGTGGACTGCCTGATCATCACAGGTGGCTTCCAGGTGGATGATGCCATCATGGCGTTGGCCAGGCACGAAAATGTCCCCATCATCTACACACGCTATGACACCGCCAGCGCGGCCCAGCTTGTCCGCTTCTCACGGCCCATCGCCGATGCATTGCACGATGGCTTCTTGCGCTTTGCAGCAAAGACGCCCCTGAAAGAAATCCTGGCACAGACGCACGACTCACATCAGCCACTGTTTCCTGTAGTGGATGATGACACCGGCAAGTTGCTGGGGGTGTTTTCCAAGTCCGACCTCGTGGACGTACCCCGCGCGAAGATCGTGCTCGTGGATCACAATGAATTTGCCCAGGCAGTGACCGGTGCAGACGAGGCCGAGATCCTGGAAGTCATCGACCACCATCGTCTCAGTGGGAACTTGCGAACGAAGGAGCCCGTCCGCTTCATCAATGAACCGGTGGGCAGCACCAGCACGATTGTGGCGATGATGTTCCGGCTGCAAAAACTGGAGCCAGATCGTGCCACGGCCGTCTGCCTCTGCGCAGGACTGATTTCGGACACACTCAACCTGACATCCCCAACAACCACAGGAACTGACCGGGAGATCCTTCCCTGGCTTGCGGGCATCGCAGGCATCGATGTGGCCAAGTTCACCTCAGAATTCTTCAGCGCCGGCTCCATGTTGCGGGACAAGCCTGCCGCAGCCGCGCTGGAGTCCGATCGCAAGGAGTTTGAGGAGAATGCATGGAGGCTGAGCATCAGCCAGATTGAAGAGCTGGGGCTTGATGAATTCTGGAAGCAGGAGAAGGCCTTGCGAGAAGCACTCGGAAACGTGGTGCGTCTGCGTGGAGTTCATTTCGCCTGTGTGCTGGTGACGGACATCACGCGCCATGACAGCATCTTGCTCACCGCGGGGAGCGAGCGTGTGATCGGCGCCATTGAATATCCGGAAATTGAGCCAGGGGTGTTTGAGTTGAAGGGAGTCGTGAGCCGCAAGAAACAGCTCTTCCCGTATCTCAGTCGTGTAGTGGCGAAGCTGACTGCTCCGGCCTGATATGGCACGGAGGCTGACTCACAAGAGTCAAAAAGCTTCGGAATTTCCTGATCGCTAGTGGGAAAGCAGCTGAGAAATTCCGCTTAACTTCATCTGAGCGGATTGCTTACTCGTGCGGCGCTGGTGCTTTGCCGTGACAGGATGAGATTGTCATTGGGGTCGTTATTTGTATATATCATCTATAAGACGGAAAATAATGGTTGCTCGATAAGATGCGCCTCCAGCGCAGGAGGATTTCGATAGCAAAGAATTCACGGGAGGAACGCGCATCCAAAAGTGGTGCGGCGGGCGATTTACGCCTGAGGAAAAAGAATCGCGCGTGGTGCTGTGATATGCGACCTATAACAATAGGATGAGTTGATGTTGAAATGACGTGCGCATGTTTCCCGCTTGCCAGAATCACGCCGGTCGTATGCAATTTATCTATGTTCACCTAGCGCTCTCATCTACAGACGGCCATTCGTGGCTGCTCTTAAGATGTGAGGAGACCTCCAATTGCTGACGGTCTCATGCCTATTCAGTCATCTCGCCCCTTCTGCAAAAAGCCCCCTGTTCACACCATCCCCAAAGACACTGATAGCCGCGTAGTCGATATAAGATCTCATCGGTGACCCCATCCGTGGCGGCGTTCGATGAACTCGAGTCGGATCGCGACTGCCCAAGCCTGTATTCCAGGAACCGGTAGCCAGCCACCAAGTGGCTTGTGGCTGCGCTTGCCCTCGTGGCAAGGCCTGCAGTCACTGCTTCATGAATTGAATTCCCCCTTCCTCCAACGGCCAGACGTCCATGAGCCCTTTTCAAGCCACACCCTCCCATCACCAGATATTCAAGCGTTGCGCGAGGCTGGGCAAGGTTCTCGCCTCTCTGGCATGGTCATTTGCGTGTGGCGGTGCGATGGCCCAGACGCAGCTGACTTGGGATATCAATGCTGGAATGGGTGGAGTGCAGGATGGCAACGGCACATGGTCAGTGAACGGACCGAACTGGCTCAATCCCGTGACCGGCACCAACACCACCTGGCCTTCGGGAACAGGGACTATTGCGGAGTTTGGAAACGGCTCTACTGGGCCAAGTAGTTCCGGCAGGACAATAACCGTAAGCGGCACCGTGGGTGTGGCTGGCATGAAGTTCAATCCGGCTACCAACGACGCTGCCTACATTTTCAATGGAGGCACGATTCAGTTTGCTGATGGAGCGATAATCTCGGTGCTCAATGGCGCGACTGGGTCGAGCACGGGCAAGCGCTTAACCTTCAACAGTATCCTTGCAGGTAGCAACGTCACTATTGCCAAGACTCCGAGTGCCAATACAGGAGGCTTGCTGGGAGCCGTTCGCTTGTACGGGAACAATACATGGACAGGTACGCTGACTCTCTTGGATTTGGTGAACAACACCAGCGACGGACTGTTTGTAGAGGCGAACTCTGCAGCCATCAACAATCTCGACAAAGTGGTGGTGGGTGACCGGGTGACGCTGGCCATCGTGCAGGCGAACGATTACACAGTCCCAATCGAGATCGGCGTTGGCTCACTCACTCGCGGCGCGATTCGCTTCGATGCGGCAGGTGATCTCAAGGGGCAAATCACTTTGCGTGGAGACGCTTCGATTTCAGCCAACGTGGTCACGAACGGTTTCGACGCCAACGGGACGGTTAGCGGCAACATCACTGAGAAGGTTGCAGGCAGCAGTCTGTCGATCAACGTCAATGGCATCAATGGCATGATCCTGCTGAGTGGTGACAACAGCTTCACAGGTGGTGTGATCCTGCATGCCGGCATTTTGAAGCTTGGCAGCACGGGTGCGCTTAACGCCAACACACCAAATCTCTTCACCTTTGGTCCCCTCACTTCCTCCTCGTCCTCCAAGATACTTCAGTTGAACGGGCACAATGTGTCCGTCGGAGGGCTCACACTGGGGAACGCAGGTTCCACCAACAACTTTGTCGAGAACGCCAGTGGTACGGCTGCGACGTTGACGATCGACAGCCGGCTCAACTACTCCTTCAGTGGCATCATTCGTGATGGCAACGAAGGAGGCGTGCTGGCATTGGCGAAGACCGGCACAGGCACCCAGACGCTTACAGGCGCCAACGCCTATTCCGGTGACACTACCGTGAAAGCAGGCACGCTGGCATTGAACTTCCGTACGATCTCGGACAATGTCGTCAACAATGCCGCGAATATCTCGACCTTGATCATGCAAGGTGGCACGTTGCGGCTTGAGGGGAGTGCAACGGCGGCAAATAGCCAGCAATTCAACGGACTCACCGTGCAGTCCGGTTCTTCCACCATTGAACTCGCCCAGAACAGCACCACACCGCAAAACCTGCTGCTCTCCCTGGGAACAATCACCCGCACGGGCGGGTATGTGAACTTTGTGCTTCCGTCTGGAGGGCAAAGCGCCTTCAACGGCATCACCACCACCAATGCTGCCGGTATGCTCGGCACGTGGGCCACGGTGAATGGTGAGGATTGGGCTGCAGTCAACGCGGGTGGAAATGTCGTTGCGTTTACAGGATATCAGACGGTGACAAATTTCTCCGTGGGAACGAATGCCTCGGGCCCCATTCCGGATAGCCCCACCGCCCATGTGAAGATCATTGATGGAGGCGAAAGCGGAAATGTTCTGCTGGGAGATCCCAATGCTACCACCGATATCGCTTCGCTGGTAGTGGATGCCACGGGACCAACCGTCATCGAGATCAACAATTCCGCAGACCCTGCGAGCGGCACGCTCCGCATCGGGACGGACGGGGCCATCATGCTCGCCGCCGGGGCCGGCGCGCTGACCATCGGAGACCAAACGACCGCAGGCGCATCCCTGACCGCCGGCGGGCCGATCGACAACACGGCCGGGAATCTGGTCTTTTACAATTACTCGACCAATGCCATCACGGTGAACGCCGGTGTGATGAACAATGGCACTGGCGCCGTGACGCTGGTGAAGAATGGCCCTGGCCTCCTGGTGCTGAACAGCACCACCAGCAACTACTCCGGCGGAACGGTCTTCAATGGAGGCACCGTGCGGATCGGGAACGATCGCAACCTGGGCGCTGTGCCGGTCAGCTTTGATGCGGACAATCTCACCTTCAACGGCGGTGCCCTGCAGTTTTCGGCTTCCATGACGCTCAACAGCAATCGTGGCATCACCTTGCTGGACGGTGGCGGCACGATCAACACCGGGAACTTCAATGTTACCTACAACGGGATCATCAGCGGCTCCGGCGATCTGATCAAGAGTGGAGGCACGACGGGCGCAGGGAATCTCATCCTGGGAAACGCCAATACCTATACCGGCGAGACCCTTATCACTGCGGGCATCATTGAGGTGCGGCACAACCAGGCGCTGGGCTCCACGGCGGGTGGTACGATTGTGGGAAGCGCAGGTGGCGGCGGCCCCATGCTCCGCCTGGCGAATGGCATCGTGGTGACCGGCGAAACACTCACCATTTATGGCAATGGTAACAACAACGGCGCGCTCAACCTCATTGGAGGAAGCGATGCTGCCAGTGCTACCAGCGCCACATGGGCGGGCGATATCTTCCTCGGGGCCGCGGATTCGCGAGTTGGCGTGAGTGGATTTGGGACGCTGACGATTGCAGGAGCCATCAGGGACGGTGCAGCCAGTTCGATCTGGTTCTCTGCGAGTGGATCCACCACCTCCACAAACGAGATGGGCGTGGTCTTGCTCACCAACAACAGTGTCTATACCGGATCCACCGGCATTGTGCGAGGCACGGTGAAGCTGGGCGTGGACAACGCCCTGCCCACCGGAACGGTTCTCACCGTGTACACGGCAGCTACCGTTTCTGAAATCACCGCCTTCGACCTGAACGGACATGATCAGTCGATTGCAGGACTCAGCAGCGTGGTCCCCAACGGAAACAATGACGTGGTGATCGTCACCAACTCTGATACTGCAAACGAATCCACGCTCACGATCGACCAAGCCACCGACCAAACCTACCATGGGAAGATCACAGGAAACTTGGCGCTCACCAAAAAGGGGGCCGGGATTCTGACGCTCACCAATACGTACAACGCCACTGCCCCCGCAGCGAGTTCGAGTACTTATACGGGTAAAACTACCATCAGTGGCGGTACGCTGGCGTTGAAGGGAACTGGCAATCTTCAAGGCACTCCGTGGATTCAGGTCGATCAGGGCGCCTTCTTTGATGTCACCGGACGCACGGGAGGCGGATACGATCTCACGAACAAGACACTCTCTGGGACCGGAACAGTCACGGGAAATCTCACTATCAGCGGAACGAGCATCATCAAGCCGGGCGGGAACAGTGCCAGTGCGACTCTTGCGCAAGCGGGCATTGGCACCGGCACGCTCACTGTGAATGGCGATCTCACCTTGGCCACAGGAGGCACGCGTGCTTTGTTCCAGTTGGGAGGCACTACCAGCAGCCTCTTTGATCCTGCCTCCGGTGGCGATGCGGGATTCTTCGCGGATGCGAGCGGTGGAGGGCTGTATGATCAAATCGAAATCAATGGCACTCTGAACCTCAATGCCGGTGGCACCATCAAGGTGGAGTTCGCGCAAGGCTACATGGCTAGCGTCGGCGATGTTTTCAACCTGCTGGACTGGTTGCAACTGGGCGCCGGCAATACCTTCACGCTCGGAGACCTGGACCTCAGTGCTGTGGCATCATGGGGAGGGGGATTGCATTTTGAAACCGATCGGTTCCTCTCCGACGGCATCCTTTACGTGGCAGTGCCGGAGCCCTCCAAGATGCTTCTCCTGCTCACTGGAATCCTTTGGTGTGGTTTCCGCCGCCGCCGGGCGCAGGTGTGAAAGGGCACCCTGTTCCGAGATGTCGCTGGCTCTTCTTCGTCTGACAGCACGCTGCTGGTCATTGCCGATGGTCGGAAAAACGCCCTGCGATGCCTGTCCAAGGGAGGGGGGATGAATGGAATTTAGTGTAAACAACTGAAATAGAGATGTTTATGTTGATTATTCCATCCCTCATGGTGCCAGATACCCGTGTCTCTGGAAGGGATGCGTTTCCTATTTGCCAAGGGCGGGCGATCCGCTAAGCTCCCTGCCCCCTCGCCGTGCCTGTGTGGTGCGGCGGAGCCCCCACACCCCTGTCCTTCCTCCGTCTTTCGCCCATGAACATCACGCTCGAAACCCAGCCGAACTGCCGCGCCGTCCTGCGCATCGACATCCCTGCTGCCGAGGTCAAAAAGGAACGCGACCGTGTGACGGGTGACTATGCGAAGTTTGCCCGCCTTCCTGGCTTCCGCCCTGGCAAAGCTCCGAAGGCGGTCGTGGAAAAGAAGTTTGAACCTCAGATCCGTGAAGAACTTGAGAGTGCGCTGGTGCGCAGCGGCTATCAAGAAGCGGCCAAGCGTGATGACGTGGAGATTCTCAACGTGGTAGATGTGAAGGAGAAGGCGCTTCATGCGGACGACCATTTCACCTTCACCCTTGAGGTGACCACCGCTCCGACCTTTGAGCTTCCCGAATACAAGGGTATCCAAGTGAAGCTTCCCCGCGTGGAAGTGACGGATGAAGACGTGGAGCACGACCTTCTGCATCTGCGCGAACGCTACCAGACCTTCCATGATGTGGAAGGCGAAGCGAAGCTCGGCAACTACGTGGTGCTGCATGCCACCGGCGAAGTGAACGGCACGCCCATCGGCGAGGCTCATCCCGATGCTCCTGCGTTCCTCAAGAAGATTGAAGGCAACTGGTTCGAGCTCACGGAAGAAGAAAACTTCCTGCCCGGTTTCTTCGCCGCCCTCGTAGGCATCAAGAAGGATGAGGAGCGCGACGTGACCGTCACCCTTGGTGATGATTTCCATTTCGAAGCGCTGCGCGGCCAGACCATCGTGCTGCACGCGAAGGCCGATGCCGTGAAGGAAGCCCAGGTGCCCGCCCTAGACGAAGACTTCGCCAAGAAGGTCAATCCCGAGTGGGATCTGGAGCGTCTGCGCGGAGAAGTGCGCATCGCCATCCAGCGCCGTCGCGAGCAGGCTCGTGAAGAGTCCAAGTCCAACCAGGTCATCGCTCACCTCGCCGACCGCCTTGAATTCGAACTGCCGCAGGACATCGTGAATCGCGAAGCCCAGCGCCGCACCAATGACATCGCCATGAACGCGATGCGCCAGGGCATGGCTCAAGAAGCCATCATGGGAGCCCAGGACCAGATTGTGAGCGCCGCCACCCAGCAGGCCCGCCAGAACGTGAAGGTCGGCTTCATCCTCGGTGAAGTGGCCAAGAAGGAAAGTCTCACCGTACGTGAAGAGCAGCTTCGCATGGCGCTTGCCCGCATGGCCGCGCAGCAGCGCGTGACTCCGAAGAAGCTTCTCGCGGATGCCCGCAAGAACGGCCTCATCGAGCGTCTTCGCGAAGACCTCCTGCTGGAGAACGCTCTTCAGTTCCTGAAGGACAGTGCTGCTGTGGAAGAGACCGAGCCCGAGAAGGAAGACTGCGGCCACGACCACAAGCACTAAGCCTCAAGCGCTGGTGACTTTTGAAAACGCCTCTTTGCGGTGCTGCCGCGAAGAGGCGTTTTTGTATCAACGAGGCACCGTTTCCCATTTCGTCTTGAGCCGCGCCATCCACCCGCGACCAGCGGTCGCAGCCAATAGTGGCTGTCTGGGGGCGCTATTGCTGTTCGGCGGGTGGCTCAGGTTGTGGCTGCGACCGTTGGTCGCGGTGCAGCGGAGCCATCCCTGACTCAAGACCACGACCTTTTCTGAAGCGCGCTAAGCCGCCGCGACCGCATTCGCCTTCAGTACGCGCATCACGTTTTCACCAAGCACCTTGCGAATGGCTTCGTCGGAGTGTCCGCGCATGACCATGCCCAGGGTGAAGATGGGCCAGTTCGTCCACGCGATGGATTGATCCATCTCCAGCGTGGTCTGGAAGTCATCTTTCGGCCACAGATGTTCCCAGCGATCTCCCGCGCCGCCAAGCGGTGAGGAACCATCGGGGCGTTTCTTGATCTTCAATCGTTCCTCCTTGTCGAAGCGGGACACATAGGCTGTGTCCACACCGATGGCGGTGTATTGCGCGCCGAATTTCTTAATCATGTGATCCAGGTGGTCGAGCAGCGCATTGATATCGCCTGAGCCGCCGAGGAAGCGGGGAATGCAGCACATACCCACGAGTCCGTCGGTATCGCAGATGGCCTTGATCACGGCATCCGGCTTGCCACGGAAGTGGCGGTACACATCGGCACAAGAAGTGTGGCTCGCGACCATGGGTTTGCTTGAGGCCCTGGCCGCATCGCCCGCGGTCTTCCAGCCGCTGTGGGCGACATCCACGATCACACCGGTGCGGTTCATCTCTGCCACCGCTGCGTGGCCGAAGTCGCTCAAGCCTCCGTCGTGCGGTTCGCCTGCGCCATCGCCGATGGGATTGCGGCGGTTGTAGGTGAGGTGCATCATGCGAATACCCAGCTCATGGAATACCGGGATGAAGCGCAGCTCGTCCTTGGTGCTCTCCCACTCCTGGCGCAGGGGCACTCCATTGCCGGTGAAGCAAAGGCCCACATGCCCTGCCTTCTTCACGGCCAGCGCGTCCTCGACCGTCACCACCTTGGTGAGCTGTGGCTTCATCATGTCTGTCGCATGCGTGAAATGCGCGAGCCGCTTGATGAGCCGGAGCGGGTCGCTGCCTTCCTCGCCTGCATTCTGGAACACCACCGCAACCCCGGCGGCATGGAAGGTGTCAAAGAACTCCTTGCGTTCCCGCTCGCTGGTGGCTCCGCGATTCATGGACATGGACTCACGCAGGTCGGCAAGTTCATCTCGCGATGCGCCTGAGGCCATGGCCTGGCTGATGCGTTCTCCATCGATGGCGAAGCGTGGAGCGAAGCCGTAGGATTCAAACACCAGTGACTGGAAGTGCAGCTCCCAGGCATGCTCGATCTGGGCCTGCGTGGGCTTGAGGATGTTCAGCGCGACTTCGCGGGCCTTGTCGATCACGGGATTACCCGTCATCCAGATCTTCCTGGCATCCTCACCGCGCACGTGAATGTGGAGTCCGCCCGCCAGGGCGACGAGTGGCAGGCGCTGCAACAGCGAGCGGCGGCTCAGGCTGCGGGATGAAGGAATATGGGATGACGAGACGGGAGGTGGAGTGCTCTTCACGCGATCAGTTCGGGGATGGGTTTGCCATGATCCACGATCGGTGTGGGGCGCCCGTTGAAGTCGTTGATGGTGATCTTGGAAGAGTCGATGCCCAGGTGGTGGTAGATCGTCGCAAGGAAGTCTCCCGGGCCGCAGGGGCGCTCGATGACGTCTTCCCCGCGCTTGTCTGTGGCGCCGATGATGCCGCCCGTCTGGATGCCACCACCGGCCCAGATGTTCGAGAAAGCGCGCGGCCAGTGGTCGCGACCCGGTTGCAGTGTGCCTGCAGGCGCGCTGGCATCGCCAGCGCCGGTGCTGCGATCAAAGCTGATCTTCGGCGTGCGGCCGAATTCTCCCGTCACCACCACGAGCACCTTCTTGCCGAGGCCTCGTTCGTAGATGTCCTCAATGAGAGCGGAGACGGCCTGGTCGTAGTTCTTCATGCGGAAGCGCAGACCATCGAACACGTGATGATTCACCGCATGGTCATCCCAGTTTTGCACACGACCACAGAGAGGGCCGCTAAGACTGCTGGTGACGATCTCCACGCCGGACTCCACAAGACGGCGGGCGAGGAGGAGTTGCTGTCCCCAGCGATTGCGTCCGTAGCGATCGCGTGTGCGTGCATCTTCACGGCTGAGGTCAAAGGCATCACGCGTCTGCGGATTGGTGAGCAAGGTCATGGCCTGCTGCTCGAACTGATCGAGCGCGCCGAGTTCGCCTTCGCGATCAAAGGCACGCTCCATGCGATCCAGATTCTTGCGCAAGGCGATGCGATCGTTCAGACGGCGTGTTTCCGCTTCGTCGGAGAGACCAATGTTCGGCACCTGGAAATTGGGGCGGCTCGGATCATCCGTGACCGAGAAGGGCGAGTATGCATCGCCGAGATACGCCGGGCCGTTGTATTCCAGCGGGGGATTCACGCCCACGTAGTTGGGCAGGGGATTGCTGCGACCGCCTGCCTTGTTGCGCAGGTAATAGGCAACGGACATCCAGTCGGGAAGACGCGGCTTGGGCTTGTCGCGTTCGTCCGAATCACCCGAGAGCATCTGCATGGACCCGGCAGGATGCCCGCCTGCTTTCTGGTTCATGGAGCGCAGCACGGTGAACTTGTCCGCGATGCGCGCCTGCATCGGCATGAGCTCGGTGAAGTGCAGCCCCGGAACCTTGGTGGGAATGGTGCTGAAGGGGCCGCGGTACTCACTGCCGATTTCCGGCTTGGGATCGTAGGTGTCGATGTGTGAGAGACCTCCGGGAAGCCAAACCATGATCACGGCAGTGCGCTCGCTCGCGGGTTTCAAAGCATTCTCCGCGCGCAGCTTGAGCAAGCCCGGCCAGCCGAGTGAGGCAAAACCCGCAAGCCCGATCTGCATGAATCCCCTACGGCCCATGGGACCGGCGCAGCGCACGATGGAGGGTGGTTGGATGATGGAGGACATGATGGACGTGGGTTCGGGGTCGGGTCGGGTGATTTTTTACGGAGTGCTGGCTGGGTTGCCGCCGAATACAGCGAGCTCCTTGCCGCTGGCGCCATCCCAGATGCGTAGCACACTGTCTTCACCGCCGGCGACGATGAGTGTGCCGTCTGGCGTGCTGGCGGCGGACTGCATGAAATCGGGGAGTCGGGACATGGCACGCACCTCGCTGCCGCTGTCATTCACGATGCGCACGAGGTTGTCGCCGGACGACGTGACGATCTTGCTGGTGGCACCGATGAACTGCAAAGAAGTGACCTCCTTGGTCCAGCCCTGAATCTTCTTGATGCGCTCACCCATGGCCATGTCCCACGTGGTCACGATGCCATCCGCTCCCGCGGAGGCGAGCACGCGGCCGTCGGCGCGGAAGGCGATTCCCATGACATGATGCGTGTGGCCCTCGAAGAGGTTCACGCGCTTACGGCTCGAGATTTCAGTGACGCGGGCGATCTTGTCCGCAGCACCAGATGCCAGGAGCTTGCCGTCTGGCGAGAAGTCGAGACACAGCACGGTGTCGTCATGATGCTCTTTCCATGTGTGCAGGACATTTCCTGAAGCGACATCGAAGATGTTGATATCTCCCGAGCGTGAAGGCTCGCCACTGCCCGTGGCCAGCATCTTGCCATCCGGGCTGAAGCGCACGGCATTCACGCGATCCGCGAAAAAGGCGCCATCCTTGCCTTTGTCCAGCACACGCTCCAGCTTCCATGAGTCCGGCTGGTTGAGCTTCATCGAAGCGCCATTCGAAGCCGAGGCGATAAAGGTGCCGTCCGCTTGAGCGGTGATGTTGGTGGGAGCAAAGCCCTGGCTGATGGATTGCGAAACCAACGCACTGGAAGAGATGGCCCACACACTGCAGGTGCCATCACTGGAGGTCGTGGCGAGCAGCTGGGCGTCCCGCGAGAAACGAACCGTGACGGTGCCTGCACCCGGTTTGGTGAGAGAAGCCTTCGCCGCGGTGAGATCTGCCGTCGCCTGATCCTGTGCTTTTTTTGCCACATCAATCGCAGCATTGGCAGCCGTGAGTTCCTGGGTGTTGCGCACCTTGGTATCGCTGATGCGTTTCTCCTCCGCCTGTGCATCCTTGATGTTTTGCTCTGCGGCGCTGAGTGCTGCCTGGGCGGACGTCTCTGCCTTCACCGCCGTGTCATATTTCTCCTGGGCTGCGACGCGTTCTTTCTCCAAGGCAGCATCTGCTTTGCCGTCCGTGGTGCCCGAGGTCAATTTCGCTGAGGCTTCGTCCAATGCCTTTTTCGCTGCTGCTGCCGCTTCTTGTGCGGGTGGCAGGGCCTTCTGCTTCTCTGGCAGGGACTTCTTCACCGAGTCGATGGTTTCGTTGGCCTTCTTGAGCAGTTCATCCAGTGCCTTGTTCTGCGCTTCCAGCTTCGTGACTTGGGAACGCTGATACTCCTGCTCCAGCGCCTGCCGCGCGATCGCAAGGTCCAGTTCGGTGATGCGACGGGAGGTGGGGAGGCTTCCGCGCAACTCTGCTGCTTGTTTGTTTGTCGCGAGATCCCAAATGCGAACGGCGCCGTCGCTCGTACCGCAGGCCAGCTGCTTTCCATCGGAGGAGAGGTCCAGACTTTGTACGGCAGGGATGGGCAGCTCACGGAGAACCTTGGCTTCGGTGATGCTCCACAGGCGCACTTTGCCGTCGTTGCTTGCGACAAACAGCTGGTCGGTGGCAGGTCCGGCAATGATGGATGTGATGGTTCCCGCGGCTCCCTTAAGGTCTTTGCCCTTCACGAGGGGCGAGTTGCTGTCTGCGGGGAGTGCCCATGCGCGCATGATTCCATCTGCGCCCGCAGTGATGATCGATTTGCCGTCTTGAGACCACGCCAGCTTTTGAAGCCCTGCGATGGTCACAGGCAGAGCCTTTGCAGTACCGTCTTGAAGACTCCAAACCTGGAGCATGTCATTCCCCGAATGGATGGCGAGCAGAGTGCCCTCTCGTGAGGCCTCGATCTGCTTTACCTCAGTGCTTCCAAGGTTACCTGCCTTCTTCACCACAGAGCCATCCGCAGCTTTCAGCAGAAGCACATCGCCGCTCTTGTTCACGGCGACGAGATGTTCACCATTCGGGGTGGCTTCACAAATGGTGATGTTGAGCGCAGCATCAGGATGACGCGGAACGGCTGCAGCGCTGGCTTCACGCTTCCAGATGTTCACTTCGCGGAAACTTCCGGACGCGAGACGGGTGCCATCCGGACTGAAATCGAGTGTCTGCACCAAGGCGCGGTGCGCGGAGGCATCTTTTGCTTTTCCGTCAGAGAGCTTGCTGATGAATTTTCTCTGCGCGAGATCGTAGAGGAAGATCTGGTTCGATCTTCCGCAGGCGGCGTAGCGTCCGTCACGGGTCATCGCAACCGTGTAGATAGGATCCACACTGGCCGAAGGCGACGTGAGTACCACGTGCCGCTCTTGCTGTACAGAGTCCTTCGCGCCCTGATCGATCCAAGCCTTCAGTATCTCCAGTTCAGCTGGCGTGAGATCCACGGCGCCGGACTTGTTGTTCTTCGGCGGCATCTCCATGTCCTCTTTGTGCTGAGACGCGAGGACAATGAGACTCTCCGCACTTTTGCCGGGGACAATGCTGGGGCCGGAGTCACCGCCCTTTTTCATGAGCTCGGGCGTCTCCATATTCAGCCCGGCTTTCGTGGTGGTCTTGTTGTGGCAGGAAATGCAGTTCGCCTTCAGGAAGGGGAAGACATCCTGATAGAAGTCCGGCGTGGTTGCCTGGAGTGTGGCCGTGGCTTGCAGCACCGCAGCATGCACCACCAATGCGGCCAGATGCCGGGGGCGCTTCAACTGCGATGGGAATCGAACCTTCATGAGATGAGTCAGGCCTTGGGCGATGCCACTACGGCTGGAGTTGCGGGTGCGGCTGGCTTCACGGAAATGCGGATGGGGCGGGAGACAATGATGTCCACGGTGTCCTTCGGTGTGGCGGTGGTGGTGGCGGCCTTCATGCGGGTGCTGGCCTGGGTCATCATCGCTTCCGCCTGCCTTTGCTTTTCAGTGGCGGACTTGAGAGCGCCAGCCATCTCGCTCTTCTTTTCAGCAGGCGCGTTGGCGGCTTCATCGCTGAGCTTCTTGGTGCTGGCCGTGAGAGCGACGAGCTCCTGTTCAGCCTTCTTCTGCTCGGATTCTGCGGTTTTCACACCCTCCGGATTGTAGCGATACTTGCTCACGGCGCTGCCATACAAGGCGATCGTGTAGTCGCCTGGAGTCGTCTTCATGGTGGCGAGGTCCAGTACCAAGTCTGCACCGGCGGCTTTGATGGGAAGGTCGACCTCCTTCACGGTGCCGAGGGGCGTGGCATAAGCTTTGAGCTTGAGCACGCCATCGGTGAATTCATTTCGCCAGGCGGCTTTGAGAGGGATCTTCAACGTCTGACCTGCGGTTGCCTCCCAAACCTTTTCCTCCGCCGCCGCGATGGTGACTGGCGCGGCCTCGGAGTCCGTCACGGATACAGGCACGTCCGCCATGAGTCGCGGGCTGGGAATCTCCTGTTTCCCATCCTTTGATGCCCACTCCATGGATGCCACACGGCAGGGACGCGTGATCTTGATTCCGTCGATTTGTGCGGAGCCCATCATCTCCGCGACAGAGAAGGCCGCCTTCGCATCCGTGTCCGCACTGATGATCATCCAGCCCTGCACTTTGCCTGCGGGAATCTTCAACCCCGTGGCAGTCACGCCGGGTGGCAAGTTCTTCATCTCAAGTTCGATGTCGCCATCGAATCCATCGCGGCGAATGGCCACGACTTCGAAGGCCACACTTGCTCCAGCACGGAGTGCGATGGGTTTGGAGAGGGCGTTGCGATCGCCATTGCGCAGGGTCATGTGCACGGCCCAGGCAGCGAGGGAGAAGTCTGGCGCCGCCTGACGCACGAGAAGACGGTAGATATTTCCGGGTTCGTTGCGCGTGCCGCCGAAGAGATCGCGCACAGCGAGGCGATAGATGCCATCTTCTTTGATTTCCACTTTGCCAAGAACATCTGGTGAACCTGCGTCGTAGGGAGGTCCATCGTAGGAATATCCGTTGCTGGAGAGCTTCATGGGGCTCGCGATGTCATACAGCTCGGCCACATCCGTGAGTGTCTCCTTCTCGCCATCCTTGGTGACGCGTTGGACAAGCACGAAGGGATCCGTGTCGAGACCGAGACGTTCAGAGGCAACTTCCACCCACCACACCTCTCCTTTCCTTGCGGAGAATTCATAGGTATCCACATCTGCCGCGGGGAAGAAGCTGCCTGCGCCATCGTAGGGAAGCGTGATCTTCTGCACTTGGGCAGGCAGGTTGTTCGGCTCGGTTTCTTTGGAAGGAGATGTGGCCGCGAGATCTTGTGGTGGCCAGGACATGGCGCTTACCATCTGTGTCGCTGGCTGGCGCGGCGCGGGCTCATCGCCAGGGACTTCGACCAGTGAGAGACGATAAAAGTGATCCGCGCCGCCTTTGAAGGTGAGGGCGTGCACCTTGATGATGCAGTTCCCATCTTCCTTCGGAGTGAAGTCCAGCACGCCGCCGGTGCGATTCACGAGAAGGTCGCGGCCCTGTGCATCAGCGATGATGACCACGGGACGCAGCTTCGAGTCGATGCCCACCGCTGCACAGTCGACGGCCACACGCTTTCCTTTCACGGCCTGGAATGCATAGTAGTCCACGGCCTTCGCGGTCATGGTGGCGTTGCAGATGGCATTCGTGGGAAGTGCCATGGCAGTTTCCAACGTGGTGTTCGGCTTGGAGCGCGTGAGTTCCTGCACCTTGCTGACAGAGAACGCGCGTGCGGAGGAAACGCCCAGTCGCGAGGTTACACGCGCATCATAGACGCCCACGGGTGCATCTGCGGCGATGTTCACGAGGAACTTGCCCTCCACACTTTTTCCTTCTGCATTGAGCACTGGCTTCGCGGTGATCTTCGGCGTGGAGAAAGTGAGCGCGCTGATGTCTTCCAGATTCTCGCCCGTGATGGTCACCTCCACATCCGTGCCTGCCTGGCCACCCATGGGCATGGTGGTGAGAAGACGCGGTGCGGGAAGGCATACCTGTTGGGCCGTGAGCATCGCAGGGATGCTGAGGGCAGCCAGGCCCAGCGCACAGGGCAATGCAGTCTTGAACTTCCGGAACATGATGGGAAGGAACGGTCAGTGGTTGAAAAGAAACTCCTTGGTATTCACCAGCGCCCAGATGAGGTCTTCGAAGGCCTGCCGCTTCGACGTTTGCGTATCGAGCAGTTTGCCGTTCGCATCGGTGCGGGGCTTGGAGAGGTGTTCCACGGCGATACGCATCTCCTCGGGATCAGGTTCACGTGCGAAGGTGGCGAAGTAGAGTTCACGCACGCGTGCAGGCTCTGAGGATTCTGCTTTGGAGAGCCGCTCCGCGCGTCCTTCCCTGGCGGCGAGCTTTGCTTTCACATCCGAGGCATTCATGAGGTGCAAACTCTGTGCGAGACTGGAGGACTGCACTCGCTCGCACTCACACACGCTGGTGCCTTCGGGACGACCAAAGACCTTGAGGAATGGCGAGGCGCGATTGTAGCTGTTGTCAGGGAGTGAGATGGCACGTGTGCCCGGAGGCAGGTCGGCGAAGTCCGAGCGCGCGCCAGAGACCTGGTCCAGGGCATCCAGCAATACCTCGGCCTGCATGCGCTTGGGGTAGTAGTGGGAGAAGTTCTGGCGATCGACCCCGTTGTGATCATTGGGCATCGCACTGAGCTGATAGGTGCGGCTCTGCGTGATGGCCTTCACCAATGCCCGGAGGTCGAAGCCGCTGTCCACGAAGTGCTTCGCGAGCGCGTCGAGCAGTTCGGGATTGGTGGGCGGATTGGTATCGCGCATGTCATCCTCGGGCTCTACGAGGCCGCGCTTGAAGAAGTGCTTCCAGTAGCGATTCACCAGCGCCTTGGCGAAGAAGGGGTTTGCCTTGTCGCTCATCCAGTCCGCGAGACGAAGGCGCGGGTCTTCATCCGGCAGAATGTCCTGCGTAGGAGCACCCAGAGCGGCAGGCTTCACCGACTGGCGTGTCTTCTTGTTTTCATACTGGGCGATGCCGCGTTTGTGGAAGATCAGATCTTCACCTGCGATCGCTGTGGGTTTGCGCCCCACCTGGCTGAAGAAGGCAGCGAGGCTGTAGTAGTCATGCTGGCTCCAGCGCTCAAAGGGATGATGGTGGCACTGCGCACACTGCATGCGCACACCGAGGAAAAGCTGTGCCACGTCTTCAATCTGCTGGTTGGGTTCCTTCACCCGCTTGTACCAGGCCACGGCGGGATTCGCCACGATCGTGCCCGTCGCCGCGAGGATCTGGCGCACGATTTCATCATAGGGCTTGTTCGCCAACAGGCTGTCGCGCATCCACGCGTGGAAGGCGAAGTTCGCGGTGATGTCTGCCGCGTCGTCACGCTTGTTCTTCAGCAGCGCCGTCCACTTGTTTGCGAAGTAGTCCGCGTAGTCGGGGCTGGTGAGCAGGGAATCGATAGCCTTGTCCCGTTTGTCAGGATCCTGACTCGCGAGGAAGCTCCTGGCTTCTTCCGCGGTGGGAAGTCGTCCCGCGATGTCGAGCGATACGCGGCGCAGAAAGGTAGCGTCATCGCTCACGGGCGAGGGCGGGATGCCGATGCGCTTCAGGTTGGCAAAGGCGAGGTCGTCGATGAAATTCTGCGAGGCCGGCAGGTGATCCATCGGCGCACCCAGCGGAATGGAGACGCTGCATACCGTGACCATGCCGGCGTAGCGCACCATCACGGCTACGTTGCCGGGGATGTCGAGCGTCTGCACCAGACCCGCGCCACCGGCTTCGACCATGCTCGTTTCGTTGCCCTCATACAGGGCCATGCGTGTGACATCGCGTGACGCGCCGTCTGAATAGCGTGCGGTCACCTTGAGTTGTTGCGAGGCATGCATCTTCATCGAGATGCGTTTCGGCTCGACTTCAATGGAAAGAAGCTTCGCGTCGGTTTCCGTGCCATATGCCATGCCTTCACGGATCCAGCGCACGAGTGTTTCGAAATTCTCCGAACCAGGCTCAAGCTGTTTGCCGCCGCCATGGGGCACGATGTTCGCTGCCTTCAGCACCAATAAGCTTTGCTCGGGCGCGGCGGGGAAGACGCGGCGACCTTTCCCCTCCTTCACGATGTGCTCGAAGTCCTCCTGCGGCTCAAAGCCCAGGAGCGAAAGCCGGAACCCGCGCTGGCCCACATCCGCTTTGGCATGACATGCGCCTGTGTTGCAGCTCGCCTTGGTCAGGATGGGTGCGATGTCCCGTACAAATGTCAGCGGACGCGATTCACCGGCCTGGACAGCAGGGGTCAAAGCCGTCAAGGTGAGCGAGATCGAGAGCGCCGGAAGCGCTGGGCAAATTCTGCCGAGCATGCCGACTCATACGGGCCTTTGCCGCTGATACTGACACCGTGGTGACAATAGTCCGAGTCACCGTGATAAATGTAGGAGGGAACGGGCTCTTCGGCAGGTCTGGGCACTTATTCGAAATAAGTGTCCTCATGCGCATACGGCGGGGCGCAACAGCAGAGGAAGCGGAGGGTCGATCCCGCATTCGCGGTGATCTGATGCCACGCGGTGCGGGGAATCAGGATGGCATCGCCGGGGCCGACGTTTTGAGTCTCGCCATTGATTTCCATCAGGCCGTGACCTTCGAGGATGAAATAGAACTCCTCGCTCACCTTGTGGTAGTGACGCTGGGTGGCCGTGCCTGCAGGGACGGTGGCTTCCGCGAGGCTCTGCATTTCCACGGGCGCATTGGTGCGATCAAGGATGCTGCGGATGGTGGAGCCATCCTTCGTGGTGAAGGGGGCTTGTGCAGAGAGCTGGTTGATGGTCATGGCGCCGGGGTGAGGTCATCGTTTCGCCGGATTGCGAGTGGCGCAAGGAGAATGGCCATCGAGTGAGCGGGGGATGAGGGGCGAGAGACCACCGCAACATACAGAGCATGCAATGTTTGACGTGGTCGCACGGTATGAAAGAATCCGCTTTCCCTCCGCCACTGCATTTACCGCTTTCATGCACACCTGTCTCCGCTCCCAAGTGTTTCGCTGGTCCCTCCTCATGGCGTTTGTCGCAGTGGGTGCTCTCTCGGCCCAAGTCGCTCCGTACGACGCTCCTCCGCCTGCCGCTCCTCCATATTACCGTGTCCGCTACGATGGCTCCACGAAACCAGGTGAGCTGGTCTACGCGGTGACGTATACGCTCTGGGTGCCACCGGGAGTGAAAACCCTACGAGGTGTCATTGTGCATCAGCACGGTTGCGGGGAAGGATCATGCAAATCTGGCCAGACGGCCGCCTATGACCTGCACTGGCAGGCACTGGCGAAGAAGCATGAGTGCGCCCTCCTCGGGCCTTCGTATGAGCAACCGGAGAAGGAGAACTGTCAGCTCTGGTGTGATCCACGAAATGGTTCCGCGAAAAAGTTCCAGCAAGCCCTGACGGACCTCGCCAAAGCTACACAGCATCCCGAACTGGAGACCGTGCCATGGGCGCTGTGGGGGCATTCCGGCGGAGGCACTTGGGCGGGGTCGATGATGCTGATGCATCCGGATCGCGTCGCGGCAGCATGGCTGCGGTCAGGAACGCCGAAGCTGAGCGCCGCCACTCCTGCGACCTTGCCCCCTCTCTCTATTCCCGATGCTGCGCTCGCGGTGCCCGCCATGTGCAACCTGGGCACCCAGGAAGGTGTGACGGTCAAGGAAGGTCGCTTTGCTGGGGTGTGGAAAGGCAACGAAGCGTTCTTCACTGCCATGCGATCCAAAGGAGGGCTCATCGGCGTGTCCGTGGATCCGAACAGCAGCCACGATTGCGGAAACCAACGCTACCTCGCCATCCCGTGGTTCGACGCCTGCCTTGCGGCACGTTTGCCAGACAAGGCGGGCGATGCGGCACTCAGACCCATGAAACAAGAGGACGCCCACCTGACGGCCGTGCTGGGGGATGCCGCCCTACCAGCTGCGCAGTACAAGGGCGACGCCAAGACAGCCTCGTGGTTGCCCGACGCACGTGTGGCGAAGGCTTGGACGGAATATACCAAGGACGGCAACGTGAGCGATGCCACCCCACCGCCTGCTCCCGCCAAGGTGCAGGTGAGTGCAGACGGCGTGATCACTTGGGATGCTGAGGCGGATTTTGAGAGCGGTATTGCGGCATTCATCATCGAGAGAGACGGCAAGGAAATTGGCCGGGTGCCGGAGAAGCCGTCGGGCTCGATTGGCCGGCCGATTTTCCAGAAGAATGGGTACAGTGACTCGCCTTCGCCACCACTCGCAGAGATGCGGTATAAGGATATCGGTGCGGAAGCCGGGAAGAAACATTCTTACACGGTGCGCACAGTAAATAGCACCGGCGTTTCCTCATCGCCCAGCGGCGCTGCCACCCCCTGAGAAAGGACCAGGCGAGCGAGCCTCCTTGGAATGCTGGTTGATTGTCAGCATGGCTGAGCCATCGTTTTCGTGGCTTGGCTTGTGTCGCAAGCTGCTGTTTGCTGTGCTTTGCATTTTCCTATGGCCAACCCACACGATCCCAAGGTTCACGAGAGCGTCTCCGCATCCGCAGCGGCAAACGGTGTAGTGCCCTCCGGAGATGCTCGTGTGGGCAAGACAGGACGGGCGCGGCCTTTCACCCTGCCCGGTTGCAGCGCCATCATCACGGGTGCCTCTTCGGGGTTGGGTGCAGAGTTTGCCAGGCAGCTGAGGCTTTCGGCATCGACCCTCGTGCTGGCGGCGCGCAGTGGCGATGCACTGGAGAAGCTGAAGGCGGAACTGGGTAATGGGCAGCTCCAGGTGCATGTCGTCGCCTGTGACCTTTCCACAGAGGCGGGAAGAGCAGCGCTTTGGGAAAAGGTATCAACGCTCCCGACGCCACCGAATCTGTTGATTAACAATGCCGGTCTCGGAGACTACGGCCAGTTCATGGAGGCGAGCGAGGCACGTATTCGTTCACAGATTGATCTGAACATCACGGCGCTCACCATGCTGCTTCACGAATTCGTGGCCCGAACGCAGGCCACCGAAGAGCGGCCGTCGGCCATCATCAATATCAGTTCGCTGGCCAGCACGACTCCGGTGCCCGAGCTCGCCGTGTATGCCGCGACAAAGTCGTATGTATCCAGCCTCACGGAAGGACTCGCCATCGAGCTGGAGTCCCGCCACATTCGATTGCTCGCCGTGTGCCCCGGACCCACGCCCACGAACTTCGGGAAAAATGCCCGCCGAGAGGCCGGGAAGGACACGGATCGGAGTGGGCAGGATCTGCTGACCGTCCCGCCCCAGCGCGTGGTTTCTTCCGCCCTGCACAGCCTGGAGGTCGGTCACCGGCGAATGTTTCCTGGGAAGCGTGTGGCACTTGCCGCGTTTCTATTTGAGAAGATGCCCCGCTGGATGTTGCGGGGCATTCTGACGGCGCGGTACCGCCGCGCGATGGCCAAGTAATGAACCCCCGTTTTTGATTTCATCATTGCATGTCAGACGTCCCCCCATCTGATCAGACTCCGTCCCCCAAGCCACTTCGCGGTGCGCAGGTACCCCCACCCGAGGACGACTCCGAATTGCCCGAGCGCTGGTCGAGCCAGAAGCCCCGCATCGGTTTTTTTGGCGGGCTGGTCCGTGTGCTGGTGCTGAGCATCATCCTGGTGGCGCTCATTCTTCCTTTCACGCCCTATGCCGGAAAGGTGAAGCGTGGTCTCGAGCGAATCGTGGACAAGGCGAAAGAGGGCAAAGTTGTCTTCCGCGAGAAAAAGGTCGTCGAAGAGAAGACCGTGGAGAAGGAAAAGATCGTGGAAAAGGAAAAAATCGTCGAGGTGCCTGCGCCGCCGCCGCCCTTGCCTTCCAAGTTCATTCCGCGCAAAGAGGTGGACGTGGCCACGCTCTACAACGGCATCACCATCCAGACGAAGCTGGATGCCCAGGAGGGGAACTTCGCAAGCATCGAACGTCTCGACAAGGATGCTTTCACCGTGGAGTTCCAGCTCAAGCTCCGTGTGCCGAAGCCGAATACCACACTGGCCGAGCTCTCGCGCATCAATGACCAGCTACCCAAGGTGCTTCCCGGTCTCGAACCGATGCTGAAGGATGCAAAAGTCTCCGGCTTCTACCACAAGCTGTATGAGCGGAAGACTTCACTCGTGCAGCAGAACCTCACCCGGCTGAACAAGATTCTCGACCGGCACAATTTCTTCGACTGCGAGACCATCTTGGAACTCACGCATCCGGATACCAAGCGGCGAGTGCTGCTCATCCAAAGCGAGATGGACGTAGTGGCAGACGGCTCGGACGGCGACCGCATGCCGGAAATGAGCGCAAGCATCTACAACAGCGACTACTACCAGCCCTTCACCAGCTACGAGTGGGCGAAGAAATCCCAGACCCCCAATCCTCTGCTGGCCCGCTGGCAGTCCCGGCAGGAGTCGGTGAAGAAGGAATATGGAGCCAAGGGGCTCTCCGCCGCGAGGAATGCAGAGCTGAAGGGTGAGCTCCAGCAGATCGAGTCCACGGTTCGCGCGCTCAAGGCTCGCAGCAGCCTCATTGCGGAGAAGGACCCCTTCATCGTGATTTCGCTGATTTTCAAAGACTACCCCAAGACACATCCGCATGCACCTTCGATTGGCGACTACGCGGCAGTATTGCATGGAGGAAAGATCTATCCCGCCATCTGCGGCGACTATGGACCGACCATGAAGATGGGCGAGGCCTCCCTGCTCATGGCGAAGACCATCAATGAAAAGGCCACGCCCTATGTGCGTCCTGAGAGTGACCTGAAGGTGACTTACCTCATCTTCCCCGGCACCGCAGACAGACCCTTTGGCCCGCCGGATGTGAACAAATGGCATGAGAAGGTCGGCGCCTACCTGCGTGACTGCGGCGGCATGGGGGCAGGGTATGAGTTGCACAAGTGGGAGCCCTTCCCCCCGCCCCCACCACCTGCTCCCCCTGCCACCCCACCCACGCTGGCCACTGGCACGGCACCAAAGCCGGGCGAGACCGTGCCCATCCCGGGTACACCCCAATCGCCACCGCAACCCGCCGCACCCGTGGTCACGGGCTCTGCCCCTGCAACTGCACCAACCAGCACTGCTACCCAAGGAACAGCTCCGGCACCCTCACCTCCTCTGCCCACCACGCCAGGCTCACCGGCTTTACCTGCGACCGCTCCGGGAACGCCCGCAGGGGTGATTCCTGCGACGAAGACGCCGTGAGCCATTATAGATGGCTTCTCCAGAAGCCATGCTGTGGGTGCGTTTCTCCGAATGTACTACGCCGTCACCGCCATGAAGCTGGCGGCGTAGCTGGGGCAGAACTCAAGGCGCTCAAAGATCCAGCGGGAAGATGGCAGGATGGGCACGGCATTGCCGTTGTCGTCGAAGCGGACGGTGATCTCATGGACGTCGCCATCCAGACCCATGCCACTGGCCTTCAACGCTGCTTCCTTGATGGTCCATGCCTGGGTGAAGGCCTTGCGTCGTTGCGGAGCGGCGAGGCAGGCCCAGGCGCGGAACTCGGCCTCGTTGAAGACGATGGCCAGATTCTCATCGGAGGGTTCCTCGTCGATGATTTCCTCCACGTCCACGCCCACCCCGGTAGCCTCTCCGAGGGCGATGATCGCGCAGTCCCCCGCGCGGGAAACGCTGAAATCCAAGTCCGCAGCGGTGGGGTAGGTGCAACGCGGCTTGCCGTGTCGGTCGGGGGCAATGGGCACCTTGTTCGGCGGGAGGCCGATTTCGCGGGAAAGCATCCAGCGCAGTTCCGCCCGGCTGCGTACCGCCAGGGCGAGGGCGCTGCCTGTACGGTAGGTCGCGTGGTAATGCGCCCGCTCCTCCGGGGTCAGGAGGGCGAGGTCCAGCGGGCAGACTTCGTCGAGTTCCCGTCCATCGAGGATGCGGCACAGTACGGAGTGCGGACGGGGTTGGGGAGGCGTGGTAAACGCGAAATGGGCCAGCATGAGGCTGAACCTGGCCTCCGGTGTCATACGGCGGGGCGACGATGAGATCATGCGCGGTGTTTGCCTTGTGGTGGAGGTGAGCAAACCAGCGGAGGTAAACCGGAGAAACCCTAGGAGAGGTGGCTCCGGACGAGCCCACGCCAATCGGCAGAGAATCGCTTAGACAACAGATTTTGGACGGTGTTCTAAGAAAATTGCAAAATTTCCACCACGTGAGTCGCAAAACCGTGAAGAAGTTTTTAGAAAAACGAGAGACTGGTATTACTCCCCCTGCGTTTTGACTACTGGCATTCGTCGCGAATCATGCCATGATGCGCGTTGCCTCCGGGCACGACCTCCTCTCCATGAACTACTCTGAGCTGCACCGCCTGTACCACCTGCCGTTCTTTGACCTGCTGAAGCAGGCCCGCACCGTACATGAGGAAAATTGGCCCGAGCGTGAAGTGCAGCTCTGCACCCTGCTCTCCATCAAGACCGGCGGCTGTAGCGAGGACTGCGGCTACTGCGCCCAGAGCGCCAGGTATTCCACGGGTCTGCAGCGTGAAACCCTGATGCAGACCGCCCAAGTCATGGAGCGCGCCCGCGCGGCCCGTGCCAATGGCTCCACCCGTTTCTGCATGGGTGCCGCCTGGAAAGGCGTGCGCATGGGCACCCAGAAGTTTGACCAGGTGCTGGAAATCGTCCGCGAAGTGAGCACGCTCGGCATGGAAGTGTGCGTGACCCTCGGCGAGCTGGGTCCCGAAGAGGCCAGCGCGCTGAAGGAGGCGGGCGTCACTGCGTACAATCACAACATCGATACCTCGCGCGAGCACTACAAGAACATCGTCACCACGCATACGTTTGACGATCGTCTTCGCACCATCCGCAACGCACAAGACGCCGGCATGAGCGTATGCTCCGGCGGCATCCTCGGCCTCGGTGAAACCATCGAGGATCGTCTGAAGATGCTGGAGACGCTGAGCGAGTTCAACCCACAGCCGGAAAGCGTGCCGATCAATTCGCTGATGCCCATCAAGGGCACGCCGATGGAGAACAATGAGCCGGTGGATGTCTTTTCCCTCGTGCGCATGATCGCCATCACCCGCATTGCCATTCCGAAGTCGAAGGTGCGTCTCAGCGCGGGCCGCTACTCCCTGAGCAAGGAAGCCCAGGCGCTGTGCTACTTCGCCGGTGCGAACTCGATTTTCTACGGAGACAAGCTGCTCACCACGGTGAATCCCCGTGCGAACGAGGACATGAAACTCCTCACCGAACTTGGCCTCGTGCCGCAGACGCCGAATCCGGCGATGACGTCGCCGGAGGTGAACTTGGATCGCCCGCTGTCACCGTGCTGCGCTTCGGATCATGAGCACCATGAACACACGCATGAGGAAATGCCGGTGTGCGAGTCTTCGGGCTGTTGCCCGTAAGAAAGTAGTCCGCCGAGCCTCGGCGGTTGGCGATTCGGGGAACAAAATAAGCGATGGCCTTTCTTCTCCAGTGGGGCACGGCGAGCTTGTCTATCGATGCTCGCACGGCCCTTGGTGACATCGTTGATCAGCTTCATCGGGAACATGCCTCGTTTCCGATTCTTGTGCACTTAAGTGCTGAGTCAGGTGCAATGATGAGCCTTGGGATCGGTGGCGTGGCGAGTATGCTCCACTACGTGAGCCCCGGCGGTTGGCCCGCGTTTACCGCAATGGGAGCAGAACCTTCTGCAAAGGGGGGGTTAGCCTTCACAGTGGGAGATGAGGAGACAGAATTGCCAGCTTTTTTTGGAATGCCGTTTGAGATGGCAAAAGCTGGATTCATAGCCTTTCTGGAAAGGCCCGAAATGAATGGGGTTTTTGATTGGCGGGAAGACTAGATTTTCCAGTTGGCATGTGGTGCTTCGGGGAGCGGGTGTCCGTAAGAAAGTAGTCCGCCGAGCTTCGGCGGTGAGGATGGCCCACGCGGGACACAAAAAACAACCCCGTCTCGTGAGAGACAGGGTTGTGCAATCGTCAAAGAAGTTGGGAACGCAGGAGTCGCTTCTACTGACCGCCGAAGCTCGACGGACTACTTTCAGGCAAAGGCCTTCTGCAGCACCCCGAGATCCAGCGTGGGGTATACGGGATACTTCGCTAGAAGCTTGTGCACGCGGTCGAGGGCTTCTTTTTCAGCAGCGGGCTCGATGGTGAACTTGGCCTTGCTGGGTGTGCCGGCCTGTTCTCCTGACTGCACCGTCTCCGGCTTGGTGTTGGAGAGGATGAGCTTCAGCACGGCGGCGATTTCCTTCATCTCCTCCGGTCCCATGCCGAGGGTGGTCGTGGCCGGGGTGCCGACGCGCAGACCGCTGGTGTACCAGGGGCCGTTCGGGTCGAAGGGGAGGGAGTTGCGGTTCAGCGTGATGCCGCAGCGGCGAACGGCCGTTTCCGCCTGGCGACCGGTGAGGCCGAAGGAGCGGACATCGATGAGCAGCAGGTGATTGTCCGTGCCACCGGTGGGGATGGTCATGCCCTCGGCCACGCAGGCCTCGGCAAGCGCGCGGGAGTTTTCGAGGATCTTGGCGGCGTATTCTTTGAAGGCGGGTTGGTTGGCCTCGGTGAAGGCCACGGCCTTGGCAGCCATCACGTGCGGGAGCGGACCGCCGAGGACCATGGGGCAGCCCTTGTCCACGTATTCAGCGAATTCCTTGGTGCAGAACACCGCGCCACCACGGGGGCCGCGCAGGGTCTTGTGCGTGGTGGTGGTCAGC
The DNA here is from genome assembly GCF_003315205.1 of Roseimicrobium gellanilyticum. Classification (NCBI taxonomy): domain Bacteria; kingdom Pseudomonadati; phylum Verrucomicrobiota; class Verrucomicrobiia; order Verrucomicrobiales; family Verrucomicrobiaceae; genus Roseimicrobium; species Roseimicrobium gellanilyticum. The sequence continues at coordinate 233,469 of NZ_QNRR01000005.1, forward strand.
ACGTGGGCGAAGGGAGCGGGATTGTAGTCGCCCTCGAACACACCACCGGCCACGAGACCGGCGAAGTGGGCCATGTCCACCATGAGGACGGCACCCACCTTGTCCGCGATCTCGCGCATGCGACGGAAGTCGATCTTCCGCGGATAGGCACTGTAACCGGCCAGCAGGATGAGCGGCTTCAACTCCGTGGCCTGCTTCTCAATCACGTCATAGTCCAGCAGGCCGGTCTCCTTGCTCACGGTGTAGGAGTGCGCCTCGAACATCTGAGCGGAGAGATTGTGGCGGTAGCCGTGGGTAAGGTGGCCACCGGAGTAGTAGTCCAGGCCCAGCAAACGCTGGTTGCCGCAGATGCCGCGGACCTTGTTCCAGTCTTCCACGGAGAGCTTGGCGGGATTGGTCTCGCCCAGTTCCGCAAGGGCGGGGGTCAGCACACGTGCGCTGAGGATGGCCCAGTAGGCGACCATGTTCGCGTCCGCACCGCTGTGGGGTTGCACGTAGGCGTGCTCCACGCCGAAGAGCTTGCGCGCCTGCTCGCACGCGGCGGCCTCAATGTCGTCCACGTTGTCGCAGCCGGCGTAAAAGCGGGAGAAGGGGAAGCCCTCGGCGTATTTGTCCGTGAGGAGATTGCCCATCGTGAGCTGCGTGGCGAGCGAGCAGTAGTTTTCACTGGCGATGAGCTTCAGGTGGCTGCGCTGGTCCGCGAGTTCCTTCACGACGGAGCGGGCAATCCCGGGGGCGACACGCGCGGTCTCGGTCAGGTTCGCCAGGTAGGCGACCGTGGCATTGTCGAGACGCTCAGCGGGCGTTTCCTTGAGGTAATCGAGAAGTGGGGAAGAAAGTGCGGACATGGGCAAAAAGAGAAAAGGTGGAGATGCCGCACGGTGGCACGGAACGCACTTTCCGCGAATTCATCTTCTTGGAGATCTGCATTCGCAGAACTAATAAATCCGGCTTCAAGCCAACCAAGAATGCTTTGGGGACGGGCATGGGGATTGGATTGCCCCTACTGAGGAGCCTGATCGGGGGTGGTGTTTTTGGGAGCCTTCCGCGACCAGCGGTCGCAGCCACAGAATTCGGTACCGAGCTGATTCCATCCAGTTATGCCTTTTCCTGTGGCCGCGACCGCTGGTCGCGGAAGGACGCTCCTATCAGGACCTCGCCGCAGAGAGCTCGCGCATCTTCTCAAGGAGTGCCTGGCGCTTTTTGAGGGTTTCGGGCAGTTCCGCACGGGCCTTGAGATAGGGCGTGGCGAGCTGTTCCCAAGACTTCCCGGCCGGAGTGTCGGGAGTCATTTTCTTGTTCCGCTCGTCCATCCAGGTCTTCACGGCGGCATCGTCTTTGGGGTCGATGTTGGCGCCGCGCATCGAGACTTCCATGCGGGCGATGGTGCGCAAAGGCATACCGAGGGTGAACCGTTCGGTGCTGAGCGTGGCGATTTCTGTGGCCTTCTTGGTGCTGGCATCGGTGCCGACCGCAGGAGTGGTGCTGCCCATCAATTCTTCGGCAGGAACAATCTTCGCCAGCACCGGGTCGTTCACGCCGGTGACGATGGGGAGCTTGCCGCTTTCATGCAGCGTGAATCCCTGGCCACGCAGGAAAAGGCTGGCCATCACGAGGTGTCCAGGAAGACCGGGATGCACGCGGTCACGACCAACGAGGGCAAACCCGGGATCTAGCTTCTGTCCTTCGGACATGAGCTTGGTCATCGGGCCGTGGAAATCGATCACGGCGGTGTTGTACTTCTGGGCAAACTCACCGCAGATCTCTGAGCACTTGGCGAGGGCGCCATTGGCTCCTTTGCGGGCGGGCTTGCCGGTAATTTCCGCGGTTTCGTCATAAGGCGACGGCTTTACTAGAATGATGGCGGCCTTGCTGCGCTTCTGGATGGCTTCAATCAGTGCTGCCATGTTCTTGCGATAATCGGTGATGGATTTTTCGCGGCCAGCGAGCATCTCTGGTGTGGGATTGGGGCTGTCGTAGTTTCCATGGCCGATGTCATTCATGCCCAGCATGATCACGATCACGGTAGGTTGATGCACGAGCACGTCCCAGTCGAGACGCTTCAGGGCGCCGTCCGCGCGATCACCACCGATGCCGCAGTTGACGATGTTGATCTTCTTCTCCGGCTGACGGCTCACGTAGAAGAGTTCGATGTAGCGGTGCCAATTGCCACCGTGCGTGATGCTGTCCCCGAGGAAGCAGATGGTGTCGCCATCGGTGAAGAGCTTCGGCGTTGATTGAGCAGCGAGAGGTGCGGTGAACGTACAGGCGATGACCAGTGCGAGGGAAAGGAGCAGGCGGTGCATGATGAGGTGTGATGGGAGGTGATGTGATGCGAGAACCAGGTGATGCGTATGGGGAGCTATTTCACGAGCTGCATGACCTTCATCCAGGCGGTGAGGCGCTGAGGCCAGTCCGTGGGGCAGGGGACATCGGCGGGACGAAGTCCAAAACCGTGACCGCCTCTCGCATAAAGGTGCGCCTCAGTGGGAATGGCGGCGGCCTGGAGTTGGAGGAAGAGAAGCAGGCTGCCTTCGATCTTTGCGCCTTTGTCATCGGCGGCGTGGGCGATGAAGACGGGCGGCATGGTCTTGTCCACTTTGATATCGGCGCGCAGTTTTGTGGCGTCGGCGTTGTCCTGTAGTTTCCAGGGATAGACGAGCGCGAGGAAATCCGGACGGCAGGAAGCCGCATCGATCTTCCCAGAGGTTTTGTACGTGGGATTCGCGTGATTGCTGGTGGCAATCACGGCCACCTGGCCGCCCGCACTGATGCCCAGAAGGCCGATGCGTGCAGGGTCCACACCGAACTCTGCAGCCCGCTTGCGCACCAGCGCGACAGAGCGCTGGGCATCCATCACGGGCCCGAGCTGGGGATCCTTTGAGCCATTCGGTGAGGTACGGTACTTCAGCACAAAGGCGGTCGTTCCGTTTTCATTGAGATAGGCCGCGACCTCGCCGCCTTCCAGATCCAGGGCCAGTTTGCTGAAGCCGCCGCCGGGACAAATGATCACTGCCGTGTTATTGGTTTTGTCCTTCGGCGCGGGATACACCTGCAAGGTAGCCTCCGTGACGCCTTCGAGCCGGACCACCTTCTTCGCATTCGGCGCGTCAGGCAGTACTCGTTCTGGAGCCTTGTCATTCACCGGACCCTGCACGCCGTCTGGCCACACGGGTAGGGTTTGCGCAGGTTCAGGCGCGGCCCCGAAGGCCATGCCGGAGGTGAAGCAGCCGATGAGGAGAGCGAGGACAGCTTTCATGAGAGGAAGGAACACAAGAACACACCGGCACGTCCTCTTGTTTCAACGCAGGCAGATTCGTGCCGTCCAAGTTTGCCTTGCCACCTCATGGAAGAGGCGGCATCCGTCCTGTCCCCCTTCCCTTCCTCCATGCGTCTCTCTGCACTCATTCCATTACTGACGGTGTGCCTCGTATTCGTGGCTGGCTCCGTGTCCGCCCAGACGTTTCGCGAGAAGGCTTTGGATGCCGCCAAGGTGGGGGACAATGACGTTGCCATTGAGAACTTCGAGAAGGCGCTGAACTCGACGCTCAAGGTCTTCAAGGACGATCATGTGGAAGTGATCACGGCACGTCTGGAGCTGGGAGAAGCTTACCGCGCCGCCGGCAGATGGGACGATGCCATCGGTCAGCTCGACTACGTGTGGAAGCGTGCTCGTTTCGACGCTGAGCAGAACAAGCGATGGGATGGTGAAGAGGGGCACCTCGCGTATGCCGCTGGTGAAAAGCTGGGTCGTGCCATGCAAGGAGCCGCACGCTATGCTGAAGCGGCCGTCGTATTCGCCACCACCATCAGCGACGGGGAAAAGTCGGGTCGTGATCCCGACCAATTGCTGATCCTGGATGCCCTGCTGGCGGACACCCTATTGTTATTGGATCGCGTGGAAGATGCCAGCCAGGCCGTTGCGCGTGCTCGCGAACGTATCCAGACGAAATATGCCAGTCAGCCAGAGAACCAGGTGCGCGCGTTGTCCACGCTGGTGACTCTCTACCACCACCATCGCCAGCACGTGAAGGCGTTTCCCATCGCCCAGGAAGCTGTCGACATTGCCAACAAAAGCCTGCCTCCGCCGAGTCTCGTGACGGCCCAGGCACTCTTGAACCTGGGTTCCGTGGCCCTGCATGCCGATGGACAGCTCGATGTCGCCATCAAGTCGCTGAGGGGTGCGGAAGAAACCTATGTGAAGCTGAAAGGCCCCGAGGCTCCGGAGTTGATGAACATCCAGCTCAACCTCAGCCAGGCGGAGTCCGTGAAAAAGAATTACAAGGAAGCCGAGTCACGCGGCATGCAGGCCCTGAGCATTGCGCGGCTTCACTATCCCGCCGATTCATTGGAGAACGCCCAGTGCCTGCACAATCTGGCCAACTGCTACATGGAACTGAGGCAGCCGGGAAAGGCGAGTGATCTCTATGCGACCGCTCTGAATATTTTTGAGAAAACCCTGGGTCGGGATCATCCCCAAGCTGTGGAGGCAAAGAAGATGCTCGAGGCAGCGAGAAAGTCGGCGGAGCGGGGAGAGTGACTGCGCGACCACTTGAAGAGTGCCACGGATGTGGCACCTTCAGGCAGTCAACGCCTGTTCCCATGAACTGCCCGCACTGCCAGCGTTTGCTCTATAGCCGTAGTCAGAGGAAGTGTGGTTACTGCGGAAGGGAATTGCCTGCCGAGATTTTGTTTTCCGAAGCTGAGGTGGAGAAGATCCGGGCTGAGCAGCAGGCCATCAATCACCGTCGCGCCCTGGCCAAGGCGAAAGAAGAAGAGGAAAAGGAAGAGGCGGCCAAGGCGGGTGGCGACATGCCCGCGGCTTTCATAACGTAGCCGTATTGCACGGCGGCCAGAAGAGTGGGGGGTGTTTTCTAGATGAGTCCCTCCATCAACGAACGCTTCAGCAGTCCGTCGTCGCCGATGAAAGCGATGGAATAGGGCATGGGACACCTGAGACGTCGCATCCACCACAAGGTATCTTCGTAGCTGGTGATGCGCACGGTACCGTCGCATTCCTGGACCATTGGGAAGTCGCGGGTCGAGCCGGACTTGTAATGGATCGTGAGGGTCGAGTTTGCGAAGGAGTAGCGGATGTAACTGAGTTCGCGAGGGGAATTCGGCCAGTCCAGCTCCCAGTGGTTTCCACCTTGGGCATCGAAGTGATAGATCATCGTTTCCGAAGAGCGCGGGACGGAACTCCGGACGAAGAGCCACGAGCCGACGATGCCGCGAGTGACGGGCTTGCTCACAGGTGAGGTACCGGAGCGCCTGCCAGTCCTTTTGCACGCGCATGGAGTCGTCTTGCGTTAGTGCTCACTGGCTGGACAATGGCGCTTGGAGATGCATTGCTCTCCACCATGCCAGGATCCAATGCCGAACTCTTTCTCGAGTATCTCGACAACACCTTTGGAAAAGAGGATCAAATTCTGTCTGAGCAAGCAGAGGATGGCGGACCGAAAATCGCTATGTTTGTTTATCGTGAATGTCCGGAACCCGGGATGGTAACCGGAGTGACCTTTGGCCTTAGTCACCGAGCTCATCCCGACTGGAAATTCGGTCGGCCAGAAATGGTCATCTCCATGGAATCCGAGAGTCTGGATTGGCCAAGTGCGGCGCTGGGTTTGACCGCGTATTTTGCGGGGAAGAAGCGCTTCTGCTATGGAGACGTATTTACGGTTGATGGCACACTCACCAGCGAAACGGAGATGGATGGTGTATTGATCTTCGCCCAGTCACTGCTCGATCCGGAGGCAGCGACTGTGCAGTTGCGGGACTACAGAGCCACGCTCTACCAGTATTATCCCATTCATTCTGCGGAGATTCCCATTTACGAGAAGCTCGGGCTGGAAGGCTTCTGGAACCATCCCGAGTTTGGGATGTACGATCCAAAACGCAAACCCATCAAAGAGTGAACAGAGGGAAGAGCTATCTGGCTTTTAGTGAGCGCAAGTAGCGGTCGACGATATGCACCCCTTCTTCCACGAAGTTTACATGGATCGCCTCGCTTGAGGATTTCATCCCACTGTGCTCCACAATGAAGGGACAATCGTAGCTCGATGACTCAACTTGGATGTCGGGATCCACATCTGGTAACCGGAACCACCACAGGCCGTCGTCATCCGCAGGGAGGTACTTGCTCATCTGGACCACGACCACATCAGGATGCAGGCGGCGTACTCCAGCGATGATCCTGTCGATATCGTGCTCCATGGGTCACCTGGCTCTTCACGCCGCCACCCTCACAAGTTCCCCACTCTCCAGCGCTTCCGCCGCGGCCTGCACCACGCGCATGTACTTCATGCCTTCGAGGAAGTCTGGCTTCGGGCGTGGCGCTTTCGGATCGAGCACGGCGTTGATGAAGTCGCGTTCCACGGTCCACTCCTTCACTTCATCTGCGGGGATGGGTATTACCTGCATGTCGCCGCCGCGTTTGCTCAGGCGGATTTCATCCGTGATGAAGTTGTAGGTCAACGTGCCTTCGCTGCCATAGATCTCAATGGCGTCCTGCGGCGGGTGCGAGGCAACGCCGCTGAAAGTAAGATTTCCCCGCGCGCCTTCGCGGAAGGTGCAGAGGACATGGAGGAAGTCCGGCACATCGACGGTATAGCCGTCGCGCACGGGGGTGATCACGGCGCCATCGGCCTGCACGGAAGTGATGTCGCCCAGCCAGCGCTGGATGACTTCCACATAGATGCCGAAGGTGAGCACCTGCAGGCCGCTGATTTCCACGCGCTGGCGCCAGTGGGCAGGGGCGATGGGGTCGAGCCAGTTGCCGTTCAGACTGTTCAAGCGGACTTGGTGCACCCGGCCAATCACACCTTCGGCGAGCAGGCGTCGCATGGTGCGGTCACCGCGCATGCCCTGCGGAGGCGGGCAGAGGGCGGCGACGAGCTCGGAATTGCTGATGCTGGCTTCCCACATGAGTTGGGCCTCACCGAGGCTGCGGGCCATGCGGGCTTGGCAGAAGACATGTTTCCCCGCCTTCAGGGCGTAGACGCTGCACTCGCTGTGCATGTAGGGGGTGGCGCCGATCCAGACGACGTTGATGTCATCCCGGCTGGCGAGCTCCCACCATTTCTCCATCGGCTCAGCCTGAGGGACATGCTCCGAGCAGAAGCGGCGGCTGCTTTCCAAGGACGAGTTGCACACGGCCACAATCTCCACCTCCGGCATGGCCAGAAGGGCGGGTAGATGGCGGGATTTTACGATGCCTCCAGCTCCAATGATGCCGATGCGCACGGGCTTGCTCATGAAGCCAGTCTGGCGAGTGGGGGAAAGTTTTCAAAATATTTGACTCCGGTTCGATGCTGGCTACCCTCTCCGCCCCACGAATTTCCAACCCTCAGTCTGCCATGCCGAAATCCTGCCAAATCACCGGAGCTACCGTCACCACGGGGCACAAGATTCACCGTAGCGGTAAGGCCAAGAAAGAAGGCGGTATCGGTAAGCACATCACCAAGCGCGTGAAGCGCAAGATTTACCCGAACCTGCGTGACAAGCGCATCTGGGTGCCTGAGCTTGGCAAGTGGGTGACCGTCCGTCTCACGGCCCGCGCTCTGAAGACCATGAACAAGAACGGCGCATACCAGGTGCTGAAGAAGGCTGGTATCCTGTCCTAGTCCTCAGTTCCGACTTCGAAGATTTTTACAAAAGGCTGCACCTGAAGCGGGTGCAGCCTTTTTTTGGTGTTGGGCGGACGGGGGTGGGACGTTGATGGGCTTTTCTCCATCAGATGATGCGGATTTCACCTTGGAATTCACGCGCATTTCCGCTTCGTTGTGGTTCCTTCCCCCAAGTCACGCCAAGACATGAACGATCCCTGGCAAGTCCTCATTCTCGATCGCCACACGGCAACCGAGAAGGATGTGAAGGCGGCCTACGCCCGCCTGCTGAAGCAGCACCGTCCAGACAGTGATCCGGAGGGATTCCGCCGGGTCCGTGAGGCATATGAGGCGGCGCTCAACTGGCTGCGCCACCGTGCCTCCCAAAGTTTGCCCGAAGTCTCCTACGTAGACACGCCCGTGGGGGAAGAGGGCGCCCAAGATGGAGGCGGGCAGGGTCGCAACCGGCTGGATCTGCCCGTGGTGTTCGAGGATTTCCCCCTCCCTGCAGAGGCACAAGAGGCCCTCACGGAAGTGGAACGGGCCGCGAAGTCGGGCAACACGGAACAGCTCGAGGCGGCACTGGTGGCATTTCATGAGTGCTGCGAGGCCGGAGCTGTCTCTGGGGAGACACGGGTCACGGCCTTGGAGCGGGCCTTGCAAGGGCGGGTGAATGACCTGGCCTCCGCCGTGACAAATAGCTTCCTCATTCGCATGGCAGAGTTGGGACAGATGAACCTGCCCCATCTTGTGGTATCGGCGTGGCAGGACGCGGATGACCGGGAGAGACTGGTGCAATTCAGCCGGGCCCTTGTGGAGAATGCCCGTACGCTGGCCACGCCTGATGGGGCGATTTTGCTTGCCCGTGTTGGGGTGCTGACGGGACTGGAGCAGCCGGAGATGGCCAGCACGCTTGCCAATGCCGCCTACCCCCATCTGCCGGTGGAGGCGCGGAATCACTTGATGGCGCAGCTCGAGCAGGAGGCGGCTCTGGGGAAGATCTTCGCGGGAGTGTCGCCGTCCACGAAGCCTTTTTGGTTCAAGCGGCTGCGAGGGGGTGATGACAGCTATGACTGGAACAGCGCCGAAGCGCGGAGCGCCGTCAATGACATCGTCGAGCGCAAACGGTACGTCTGGGAAGGCTGGCACATTGTGAAGCAGCTCATGCCGGCTGGGAACTGGGCTCTCGTGGAAAGCCGCCTCCATCACCAGGCCCAGCAAGCGGCCAGCAGCCAGCAGCGGAGCTCGAGTTTCCCCGGGTGGCTCGTGGTGCCAGTGATATTGGTTGTCATCAACATGCTGCGTTTCATGGGGAGTGACAAGCCGTCCCGGGTGCACTCGGACTCGATTCCGCGTCCTCCAGCGGTGACCGTGCCGGCCTCCGGGTCATCGGGTGCTGGACCCAAGACGTGGGACCAAACCATCCTGATGCAGGAACTTCTGGCAGGCAATAAGGGAGAGGCGCCAGTCTCCATGAGCGGGGGCGGCCAATTGCCTGTGACTACGCCGCCACCGGCACCTATGCGATATGTTCCAGAGGCGATTCCCCTGAGTCCGCTGCCTGACCTCCCCCAGGACCTCGATGCTCGGGAGAGGCAATTTCAGAATTTCCTACAGAACGGCACCTTGCCGGGCTTGCCGCAACCGGGTGTGATTTACCAGACGCGGTAGCCGCGTGTGCGTGGTGCGTGACTGCGACAGCGGGCTGCTGTGACCCCGGCTGGAAGCGCGGGCGCATCCGGCGCAACAAGCTGCTGGCAGTTCGCGTTTGTCTCTGCTCCATTCATCCCCTCCATGAAGCCACGCCTCCTTGTTGTTGCCCTTGTCACCCTCGCTCTCGGCGCGGGTATGCTGCTGAAATCTGCCGCCGCCCCTGCTGCCGCCGCCAAACCCCTGCGCGTGCTTCTCGTGACGGGTGGCTGCTGCCATGACTATGCGAAGCAGCGCCTCATCCTGGCGGAGGGACTCAGCAGCCGCGCGAACATTGAGGTGGAGTTCGCCCACACGGATGACAAGAGCACCAAGCCAAACTTCGAGATCTACAACAAGGCTGACTGGGCCAAAGGCTACGACGTGGTGATTCACGATGAGTGCGCCGCGGACGTGATGGACCAGCCGTATGTGAACAATATCGTCAACGCGCACAAGGACGGCGTGCCGGCGGTGAACCTGCACTGCGCCATGCACTCCTACCGCAAGGGCTTCAAGGTCGGCGAACCCATCGCTCCCGGCTCGGAACAGGCCATCTGGTTCGACATGCTCGGTCTCCAGTCCAATCGCCACGGTCCGCAGGAGCCGATCGCCATCACGCACACGGACAAGGAGCATCCAATCACCAAAGGTCTGGAAGACTGGACCACCATCAAGGAGGAGCTGTACAACAACGTGCAGGATCCGAAGAACTTCCCTGGTCATCACACGCTCGCCACGGGCAAGCAGATCGTGAAGAACAAGGACGGCACCACCAAAGAGGAGAATGCTGTGATCACCTGGACGAACAGCTACGGTCCGAAGAAGACCCGCGTCTTCAGCACCACCATTGGCCACAACAACGACACCGTGGCGGATGGCCGTTACCTTGACCTCATCACACGTGGCGTGCTCTGGGCCGCTGGCAAGCTCGGCGACGACGGCAAGCCTGCTGCCGGATACGAGCCGAAGAGCAAGTAACTGGTCCCTCGCGCATGTCAGGCAGCGTGATCATCCGACCCTGGAGGGAGGATGATTCGCTGTCGGAAATCACCCGCCTGCTGCACGAATCCTATGCGGAGCTCGCGGCACTGGGGCTGAGATTTCTTGCCACTCACCAGGATGACTCGACCACGCTGCGCCGGCTTCGCGAAGGACATGCCTTCGTGGCGGTGGATCGCGGCCGCGTCGTCGGCACCATCACCCTCTACGCCGCACAGCCGGACTCTCCCTGTGTGTGGTATCGGCAGAGTGGGGTGTATCAGTTCGGCCAGTTCGCCGTGCATCCCGAACGGCAGCGCGAAGGCATCGGCCACCGGCTGCTCCAGCGCATCGAGGACGAGGCCCGGGCACTCGGGGCTATTGAGCTTTCTCTCGACACTGCGGAAACAGCGGAACATTTGTGCCGTTGGTATGCACGGCTCGGTTTCCGGTTCATCCAGCATGTCTCGTGGGATGTGACGAACTACCGCAGCATGGTCTTTTCAAAATCACTTTCAGCACACTCATCAAGATCAACCACCTCATGAAACGATTCCTGCTCATCTTCCCAGCCCTTGCGGCGCTGGCTACCACGGTGCTCCTCTTTGCGGCAGAACCACCTCCTCCCCCTGCTCCTGCTGGCGGCAACGTCTCACCGCTCAAGGTCCTGATGGTCTGTGGCGGCTGCTGCCATGACTACGAGAACCAGAAGCGCATCCTTGCGGAGGGCCTCAGCGCTCGTGCGAATGTGGAGTTCACCATCGTGCATGAAGAGGGTCCTGAAGGGAAGAAGGACAAGACCCACCGCATCAGCATCTACGAAAAGGAAGATTGGGCGAAGGGGTATGACCTTGTGCTGCACAACGAATGCTTCGGTGCGGTGGAAGACGTGGCCTTCGTGGAACGCATCGCGAAGCCGCACAAGGAAGGCGTACCCGCCGTGGTGCTGCACTGCTCCGCACACAGCTACCGTGCTGCGAAGACGGATGAATGGCGGAAGGTCGTGGGGCAGAAGAGCATGAGCCACGAGAAGAATCGCGATCTGCTGGTGAAGAACACGGCCCCTGAGCATCCCGTCATGAAGGGCTTCCCCAAGGAGTGGCTCAACCCGAAGGACGAGCTCTACAAGAATGAAGAACTCTATCCCGGCTTCGTCCCGCTGGCGAAGGCCTACGGTGAAGACACCAAGAAGGAACACCACGTGATCTGGGTGAACACGTATGAAAAGGGCAAAGTCTTCGGCACCACGCTGGGCCACAACAACTCCACCATGGAATCTCCCGAGTACCTCGATCTCGTCGCCCGCGGCCTGCTGTGGGCCTGTGGCAAGCTGGATGACAGTGGCAAGCCGGTGGCGGGATACGGACCGGTGCAGAAGTAAGCGTCACGACTGACGGCACCGGTTCCACGATGACAAATAGGCGCTGGTTTCAGCGCCTATTTGCGTTTGGTCACTTCTGGATTCTATTTTTTCACCGTCAGCATCTCCGGCCCATCGATCCAGCACGCAAGGTATGGCCAGTCGGCGCCTTCGCGCCAGAAGCTGGCAATGAAGGGGCGGTCAAAGATGAAGCGCTTGGGGTAGAGCGGCAATTGATCCACGGGCACGGCGTTCTTATCTGCGCCACTACTGAGAAAGGTGGGGGGCACTACGAAGGTCGTCTCCACCAGCGCTCCCTCATGATTCAGCCGCATATTGAGCAGTTGCTTCACAGGTCCGAGTATCCAGTATCCTCCACCAGATTCAAGGTACCTCTTGTTGCTGAGATCGGGATACTCGCAAAGGGTCGTGGCGTGAATATCCGGCAACCACAGCTCATCGTTTGGTGAAAGTGTATCGGTGTAGCGCCATCTTTTGCCTTCCTTTTCCACGGCTTTCATGGGGATGCGTTCCTTGCCAAGAAGTTCCTTGATGTCCTTTAGAGCGCTCTCGAAATCCTGGTGTGTGCCCGGAGTGGAAAGCACCATGCACTGCCGGTCACGGTCGTCTCCTGTGTAGAAGGTGAACCGCAATGCAAATTGGTCATTCAGATCGTCTGCTAGCACGCGCACGTTGTCCCCATGGCTTCCGGCGTGCTTACCCTGGGTGCCAAAGCCATATGCTTGGAAGGCATTGCCCTTTCTATCGCGGAATCTCTTGGGATTGGTGTCAGGTATGAAACTGCTGGGAAACTTGGGACGGGCGACAAAGGAAGTGACAATAAGGGCCTTCTTCATGCCCACGACTGTTGGTGGCTCATAGGGCTCAATCAGCCGCGCGGCATTCTCTCCCACCTGCTTGCGCAGAGCGGTGCGCACACGCTCGCGAAATTCCGGGGTATCATCCTCTGCGAAGATGAGTGTATCGGGTGGGAGCACCTTGCTCTGGTCCCACTTGAACGCGTCGAGCGTCTCTGCGGTCACCGAGCGTGGGCGCATGACGATCTTATCCACCTTGTGATAAGCCTTCAGTGAGTCCCATGCCGCCTGGCCATTCGGGCTCCACACGAGGCTCACCCCATCGCGAAAAGGTTCGGCAACATCCAGGGTGGTTTCGACCGGCGCTGAAATCTGAGCAGGTGCTTTCGGCGATACGGAGTGCAGCACTGCGCAAGCCATGAAGAAAGCGCTCACTGCATTTAAGGAAACAGTCCGTTTCATGTGCTGAGAGAGGGAGTCTGGTTATTTCTTCTCCATCAGCATCTCCGGTCCATCCATCCAGCACGCCAGGTAGGGCCAGTCCGAACCTTTGCGCCATAGGGAGGCGATGAAGGGCTTGTTGAAGATGAATTGCTTCCTGTAGAGCGGTAGCTTTTTGGGCTGGGCCTGTGCCTGCTGGGAGGCAGGTGGATCACCAAAGGGCTCTTGCGGTGCAGCCGCTGCCGCTGCCGTGGCTTCTACCACGGCACCCGTATGATCGAGCTTCCAATTCAGAAACTGCGAGACTTGGCGCAGCTCCCACCACCTCCGGCCGTCGGGGCTTTTCAGGTAGGACTTCCCGACGAGATCGGGATACTCACCCAGGACTCGGGCTTGCAGGTAGGGAATCCACAGCTCATCCCCGGCTTCCAACGTGCTGGTGTACTGGTATTTGACGCCGCCGACTTCGACAACTCTGCTTACCTCCCCAACCTTACCGAGGAGCCCATGAATTTCCTTCACCGCTTCTTCCATGCTGCGATGTTGACCTGGTGTCGAGAGGACCACGAACTCCTGGCTTTCCAAGCCTGTGGAAGCAAAGTCCAGACGCAGCACTTGATGCCCCGCGAGGTCGTCTGCCAGCACCTCTACATTGGTGTATTGAGAGGCGAATTTTCCAGCCGTGCCAAACCCTAGAGTGCGATGATGGACCCCCAATCGATCCGTGAAAAGGCGGGGATTGGGATCCGGCGCGAAGTGGGAGGGGAAGAATGGTTGCCGGGCGATGGAGCACACCATCAATACCGGACGTGCGGGATTGCTTGCGGAGATGTCAGGCGGCACATAGGGCCCGATCATACTCGCGGCACTTGCTCCCACCTGCTTCTTGAGAGCTTCACGTACCTTGTCCCGGGATTCGGGGGAGTCTTCACCAGCAAAGGTGAACGTCCCGGGCGGCAACACCTTGGATTTGTCCATTTGGAACGCATTGAGCACTTCTGCCGTGGGACTGCGGGGATCCATGTGGATCTTGTCCACCTGATGGAAGTCCAGGAGGTCGCTCCATGTGGCATTGCCCACGGGACTCCAGATCAGGCTCACGCCGTTGCGGAATTGTTCACCCACATCCAGAGTGGCTTCGAGGGAGGGAGGATTTGCGACCTGGCCCAACGCCGGCACCGAGAGACAGAGCAATGCCTGAAGGGCGCGATACAGGGAAGGCTGCAACGGGGGAAATCGCATGAGCGAGTCTGGAGCGAATCGGATAATTTTGTCAATGAGGCTTCGCCTTCCACAGATGACGAAGTAGTTCGGGCGCCGGGAAGTTCGTTGAGTCTTCGTCCAGCCCTCGTATGGGTGGCGCATGCTTCATCGTCTTGCCTTTGCCTGCCTCGCCGTGACTGTGGTCGCGTGGTCTAGTGCAGCCCCTGCCGCCGAAATCGCCCCCTACACCATGCGCGGGGGATTGCCGAACTTCTGGAAGAAGGTGGTGGAGAAAGGTCCGGAGCCGGTGCGCATCAGCTACTTCGGTGGGTCCATCACGGCGGGGGCGGGATCCAGCAAGCCGCAGTTCTGCTACCGTGAGATGCTCACCGAGTGGCTGAAGAAGGAAAATCCTGGTGTGCCATTCCAACCGTACAATGCGGCCATTGGCGGCACGGGATCGTGGCTCGGTGCATTCCGTTGCTGGAATGACGTGGGTTATCAGCGTCCGGATCTCGTGATTGTGGAGTTCGCGGTGAATGATGGCGGGGCGCCGGAGGAACAGGTGATTGCCAGCATGGAGGGGATTGTGCACCAGCTTCGCACGAAGACGCCGTCCAAGCCGGACATCCTCTTTGTGTACACACTGGTGAAGGGACACCTGGAGGACTTCAAAGCCGGGAAGCTGCCGCCGACCATGCAGTATCATGAGAAGGTGGCGGAGCACTATGGCATCCCCAGTGTGGTGATGGCGAAGCATGCCGCGGATCAAATCCTTGGCGGGAAGATGACCATCGAGGAGTTCGCCAAGGACAACGTGCATCCTACAGACGCGGGCTACGCGTTGTACCTCGAAGCGCTGAAGCCTTTCTTCGCAGCCGTGAAGAGCGCGCCTGTGGCAAAGGAAGTGGTGAAGGCTGAAGTGCCTGCACCGCTGTCCCCGAAGCCGATGGAGAACGCGCGTCTCGTGCCCTATGACTGGGCACAGATGGATGACGGCTGGCTCGGCTGGCAGCTCAGCACGTCTGGCAATCTGCCTCATGTGGCGGTGAGTGACAAAGCAGGTGCGACCATCGCGCTGAAGTTCAAAGGTTCGCAGATCGGCATCTATGACATCATTGGACCCGACACGGGCAACCTGGAATACAGCCTCGATGGCAGCGAGTGGAAGCTGAAGGTGAACTTCGACAAGTATTGCCTGACCTACCATCGCGCGGCTTCTACGGTCTTCGCACGCGACCTGGATCCGAAGGTGGAGCATGAGCTGAAGATGCGCATCGCCGCCGAACCACCGAAGGACAGCAAGGGTCGCTTCACACGCCTCGGCTGGTTCCTCGTGGATGGCGAAGTGAAGGATCCCATGGCTGGGATGGATCCGCTGGCGCGTATTGATTCCATCTATGCCGGCATGAAGCCCGTGACGTGGAAGGCGCCTGAAGCCCGCTGGACGAATCTGGAGAAGACCAAGGCCAAGCTGGAGAACGGTCCTGCACTCACCATGGTGATGCTGGGTGACAGCATCATCGGCGACACCAGCAGCTCAAACTTCGAACTGCTGGTGGGCCGTGACTATCCGAAGTGCACCGTGAAGAAGATCGTGAGCGTGCGTGGTTCCACGGGCTGCTGGTATTACAAGGACCCTGAGCCGCTTGAGCAGTACGTGCTGCGTCATTCGCCCGACCTGCTTGTGATTGGTGGCATCAGCCAGCGTGGTGACATCGCGTCTATCCGCTCTGTGATCCAGCAGACGCGTGCGAAACTCCCCAATGTGGAAGTGCTCCTGCTCACGCCCACCTTCGGCAGCCCGCAGGCCGACTATGTGAAGAACTTCACGCCTCAACCTGACAAGAAGGCCTTCGCCTACCGTGCCGAGCTTCAGGAGCTCGCCGTGCAGGAGAAATGCGGCTTCTTCGACATGACGGCACCTTGGATGGATTACATGAAGAGCAGTGGCTATGCGCAGGATTCCTTCAAGCGGGATCCCATCCACGCGAATCAGCGCGGCATGCAGATCCTGGGCAGGCTGATGCGGGAGTTTTTGAAGCTGTGAGAACGAGAGGTCGGGGTGCTCAGTTTGCCGCTTGGGCACCCGCCTTCAATTCCGCCAGCATCTTCAGCAGGTGCTTCGTGAGAATATCAGAGGCGTCCTTCTGCACATTGTTTGTGCCGAGCCATGTCTCATAGCCACCGAGTTCATGCTGCGCCGGCGTGGGGAGGTAACCACCCGAACCATTCGCCAGTTCAATCATGAAGGTGCGCGGGAAGGGACTTTTCTTTTTGATCTCCAATCCGATCTCCACAAACACCTCAAACGGCATCGTCACGATAGCCTGGTCACCGATGCACAGGGCCTGGAGCAGCACGGGCATGGTTTCCGGAGCTTCGGCGGCGCTGAGGGTGCGATAGGCGTAGTTCTCCGTTTTGCCGGGGAGCTTTGCTTTCTCTTCCTTGGTCATGGCCACGATCTTCTTGGCGCGCTCCAGCATCTCCGGTGTGGGGCGGCGACGTTGCAGCACGACCTCGCGCTGCACGATGGCGATGCGCGGATTTTCATGACGCTCGGCATTCCGGGTAGCACGCCACGAGGCATCGGCACATTTCGCGGCGACGAGACGGATCTGCTCAAACGGTTCACGTGGCGGGCGGGTCTGGTCGAAGTCGATGTTGTTGATGTCGCCGCTGGTGCCGTTGGACATCATCGCCACGAAATCTTCCGGCGGCTTGCTGCCGCCCACGCGGAACGGCATGATGCGGGCGTACTCGCCAAAGTAATCCGCGGACACAGTGCCCTCCCGCATGCCGCCCACGTAGTGCAGCGAGTAGTTCGCGAGGAAGGCCAGCGGTCGTCCCTTGCGTGTGCGTACATCCAGCACGGCGACTTCGGGGTCGGTGGGACCGGCAGGCTTTACGATGTCGGCACGGCCCGCGTTCGTCTTCACCTTGTCGTACTCGCCGAAGGGATTCACCGGCATGGTACCCTCCTTGAGGAAGTGACGACGGTTCTTCACTTCTTCCGGCACATTGTCCGAGCCGAAGGCGATCTCGGCGGGTTGCAGCTTCGCGATGGCATCCACGATGGATTTTACAATGCCGCCCTGCGACTTCTCCCGGTAGGCCGCCTGGGCACCGAGAGTGCTGGTGCTGGAAATGGAGGGTGCGGTGTGCGTGTGCGTCGCGGCGATGAGCATTTCTTCTGTCTTCCATCCGGTCGCTTCCGCCGCGCGCTTCTTCACTTCATCCAGCGTCTCGCGACCGATGCCCAGATTGTCCACGATGACGATGACCACCTTGCCTTCGCCGTTCTTCAGCGCAATGGCGCGTGCATGCAGAGGGTCATTCACCCCGGCAGAGGAGCGCGGCGAGAAGGACCCCCGCAGTGACAGTGGCCACTGATCCGGCGTAATGTCCACTGCCGCCGCACCGGCGTGCAGTCCGGTGGCGTCTGCGGCCTTGAGCGGAGCTGCGGCGTGAAGCAGCGAGGTGGTGGCGAGGGTGAACGCGGCGTACTTCGAAAGGAGGGAGAAGCGAAGTTTCATGAGATAGAGGAGAAACGCGTGAGTTCCTGAAACGGTGCGCAATGGAGAAATCTTCGAAGAGATAGTCGCGCGAATTGATGGCTGCTCGCAAAGTAGTTTCGGCTTCAGCCGAACTGAAACGTCTCCGGCGTTTGCCACGCCTCCTGATTCGACTGAAGTCGAAGCTACTTTGGAAAACATCCCCCTTTGCTAGGCTGCCTTGCCCGGCTATGCTGCCGCCTGCATGAAACTCGGACTGATTGGTTGCGGTAAGATGGGCGGGGCGCTTCTCAAGGGCGCGCTGAAGGCCTCGCTTGTGAAGGCAAAGGACATCTCCCTGTATGACAAGGTGCCTGCTGCCGTGAAGGCCTTGCAATCCGAAGCGCCCGCAGCCAAAGCCGCCAAAGACCCTGCCGAACTCGTTGCCTCTTCTCAAGTCGTCGTGCTTGCCGTGAAGCCGCAGGACATGCCGGCGTTGCTTCAGGGGCTGGTGAAAGCCCCCAAGCTGAAGCTGGAGAAGTGCCTCTTCCTTTCCATCGCTGCCGGCATCACGCTGAAGCAGCTTGAGTCCTGGCTGGGTGGTCAGGCGCGTGTGATCCGCTCCATGCCGAACACGCCCGCGCTGGTGCTCGCCGGTGCCGCGGCGTTTGCGCGTGGCCAGCATGCGACGGACGAAGACGCCGAACTCGCGGCCAAGGTGCTCGGTGCCGTGGGTGTCGCCCAAGAAGTGTCGGAGAAATTGCTGGATGCTGTCACTGGCTTGAGCGGCAGCGGTCCTGCGTATGTGTACACCGTGATTGAAGCGCTGGCCGATGGTGGCGTGCTCATGGGTCTGCCCCGTGCCACTGCGCTGCAGCTCGCCGCGCAAACCGTCGCTGGCGCCGCGCAGATGGTGCTGGAGACCGGCAAGCATCCCGGCGTGCTGCGTGATGAAGTCACCAGTCCGGGTGGTACCACTATCGCGGGGCTGGAGCAGCTTGAGGCGAATGGGTTGAGGAATGCGCTGATTCAGGCGGTGAGGAAGGCGACGGAGCGGAGCAAGGAGTTGGCGGGGTAGTACATACCTAATTACTGGCGCATGGCGTACCAAGTGACATTCGCCGAAGTGAATACCGGTATCGTGCTGAACGAGGACAGCAGCCGCTTCCTGGGACCAGGGGAATCTCCCGTGTTCAAATTCGAGGCGATCGAGGATGCCAGGGAATATGCTCAGACTTGGCTGAGCACCCGACCACATGCGGAAGCTTGGATTGGTACTGATGGCGACCCCCAACTCGAATATGTCATCAGCGAGAATTTCATCGCTTACGATCGCGAAAGGCGGAGCTACGAATTTTGGGTCTCACTACCTCTCTGGAGGAGATGGTTCACCCCGAAGCCGAGTATGATGTACTACCATCCAAACTGAAATCCTGACCGCGAAGGGACTCGCGGACTACGTTCTACTTTACCTGCACCGCAAATACATCCGCGTCCTTCATCACAAAGCGAAGCTTCACCGGCTCACCGGTGAGCTTGCTGATGTCGCTGCCGCTTTTCCAGGACACGGGGCGTTCGATCTCGTCGCCAATCTGTTCCACCGCGTCTTCGAGAGTGTATCCAGCAATGGGCTTGCCCGCAGCATTCTGTATCTCCACCTGCACGCCACCGGTGGCTCCCGTGGCGAAGTTCATGGTGAGCTTGCTGCCGGTGAAGGTGAGGGGCTTGGTGGTGAATTCACCACCTCGGTAGGGGGCGTTCACGCTGGCGAAGCCATCGGTGCGCAAGGTGTAGCGTAGCAGGTGTGTGCTGGGCTGCGCGTAATGGGCTTGCTTATAGAGGCTCATTTCTGCCGGACCGGTGGACACGACGCCACAGGCGGTGAGGCCGGCGCGTGAGGCCCAATTGCCCAAGTCAGTGCCGGGGCGAATCCACGCTTCCATAAAGGTGCGGTCGTAGGTGTTGCCACCGCGTGAGGAAATGAAGACGGCCTCCGCGCAACCGCCTGAGTATCCCTTCTTCACACCCAGCGCATCCGCTTGTTCATCCGTGAGCACTTTGCGGCTAGGCATGAATCGCATGGGAGTGCTGATGTAGAGATGCGGCGCGCGGAAGTAGGCGTGGGTGTTGTTCGTGTAGAGGTGCTCCGGTGGCGTGTCACCAAAGCTCATGCGTTGCGGCTCGGTCCAGTTGATGAAGTCCTTCGACGTGGTGCGGGCTACGGTGCGGAAGCCTTTGGGTTGCCACACCTTCTCATCGACGGTGCCGCCGGTGAAGACGCGGAAGTAGAGCAGGTAGCACTGCTCAGCCTCCGACCAGAAAGCGACGTTCTGCGAGTCGAAGGCGCCTTTGCGGAACACCGCTTCTTCGCGAAGCTTCTTCCAGTGGATGCCATCGGGAGAGACCCAGGCGACGAGCCCTGACTTCGCCGTGCCAGCCACGGCTTTGTACTTTTGATCCGGAGGGCAGGCAGGGTTGGTGTCGATGAAGGGGGCAAAGTTGTGAGTGAAGGGCGACTCATCGAGGATGATGTTGTTGTCCTTGCTGCCGCCAGAGTCGCAGAGACCGAGCTTGGGTTTAGTCCAGGAGATGCCGTCCTTGCTCTCGGCCATGCAGGTGACTTCGCCGCGCGTACCGTCTTTCCCGGTATCGGGCCTGCCGCGGTAGTACATGCGATAGGTGCCGCCATCCTTGAGCACGGTGAAGTAGCCGCAGAAGGACCCTTCCCATGGCGCATCCAGCGTGAGCGCAGTCCCGGCCAGCACCGGCTCATGAAGTTTCAGCGCGCAACGATCCAGCTTCTCAATGAGGTGACCGTCCACGAACAACTCCAGTCGCGAGCCGATGGCGATGGGTTCCGCCGCAGGGGCTGGAAGAAGCGGCGCGAGGCCGAGGGATGCGATACACAGCGAGAGAAGCGGGAAGGGCGTGCGTGTCATGGCGGGGAGCCTTACGCAACGAGTGCATGGCAATTTTCGTCATGCGGAAAGAAAGCAGAAGGCGACGGATTGCCGCTCAGCCTTGCAGAGATTCCTTGTGCGATGCCGCGCACCCTACTCTAGGGTGAGGTATCGGAAGCATCACAGCACATGTCCTCCTCCACGAAGTCCACCCAACCCAGCCTGTTTGAACCACAGGATGGCGGCGCTGTGCTGGAGCGGGAGAGCGACCAGCCGCGCATCGCTCGTGTGCTGGTGGAAGAGACCGCGCTGGAGCTTGACTACATCATTCCGGAAGAGCTCGCGCATCGCGTGCATCTCGGCTCACGCGTGCATGTGCCGTTGCAGGGAAGGCGGGCCATCGCCGTGGTGGTGCAATTGCTCAACGACTCACCTCATGCAGGCAGGCTGCGTCCCATTGCAGACACCATTGGCACCAAGGCGATGTTCCCCGAGAACCTGCTGAAGCTCGCGAAGTGGTTGAGCGCGTACTACCTCTGCCCGCTGCGGCAGGTGCTGCGTACCATGCTGCCCGAGGCGGTGCGTTCGCGACCGGAGAGTTTCCTTTCTGACAGCCACATCTCACTCGTGAAGATGCCGGATACGGACGAACTGGAGAAGCTGCGCAAGGCCGCGCCTATCCAGGTACGCATCCTGGAAACCATCCAGGCGAACGGCGGTGAATCCACGCTGAGCATGCTGCGCAAGGAACTGCCGCGGGCCACGCAGGTGATTCACGTGCTGGTGAAGAAGGGGCTCGTCACGCGCAGTGAAGTGCGCGTGGAGCGTGACCCGTTTCAAGAAGAGGAGTTCATGCCTTCCGCGCCGCTCACGCTCACGGAAGAGCAGAGCGCCGTGTACGCCCGCGTGCTCCAGGCGCTGGAGAGGCCCGCCGATAGCCCTCCGATGCTCGTCTTCGGCGTGACGGGCAGCGGCAAGACGGAGATCTACCTGCAGGCCATCGGTCGGGTGCTGGAGAAGAACAAAACCGCGCTTGTGCTGGTGCCGGAGATCAGCCTCACGCCGCAGACCATCGAACGCTTCAAGTCACGCTTCTCCGAGCGAAAGCAGCGCATCGCTGTTTTGCACAGCCATCTCTCCGAGGGTGAGCGTCACGATGAGTGGTTCAAGATTCACGAGGAGCGCGCGGACATCGTCATCGGCGCGCGCAGCGCCATCTTTGCGCCGCTGGAGAATGTGGGCCTCATCATCGTGGATGAGGAACATGAGCCCAGCTACAAGCAGGATGAGAATCCGCGCTACCACGCGCGTGATCTCGCCGTGGTGCGTGCGAAGATGGAAGGCTGCCCCGTGATTCTCGGCAGTGCCACGCCGAGTCTGGAGTCCTTCGAGAATGCGAAGAGCGGGAAGTACGAACTCCTGCGCATGAACAAGCGCACTGACGGCAAATCCTTGCCGCTCATCCGCATCGTGGACATGCGCCTGGAGAAGCGCCGCACGAAGGACGGCTTCAGCATCTTGAGTGAGAAGCTGCGCCTCGCTGTGCAGGCAAGATTGGAGCGTGGTGAGCAGTCCATCCTCTTCCTCAACCGGCGCGGCTTCAATACCGCGCTTTCCTGCATGAAGTGCGGCGTGACCTGTGTCTGCCCGGATTGCTCCGTGGCCATGACCTTTCACAAGAGCGATACCAAGCTCATCTGCCATGTGTGCGGCATGCGGAAGCTGCCACCACGCAAGTGTGAGTCGTGCGGGGATCCTTCACTGAGCTTTGCAGGCTTCGGCACCGAGCGCGCGGAAGAGACCATTCGCAAGGTGTTCCCACAGGCGCGCCTTGCCCGTGTGGATACGGACACCATGCAGCGGAAGAATCAGCTCCGCGATACGCTACGCCTCTTCCGCAGTCAGAAGCTCGATATCCTCATCGGCACGCAGATGATCGCCAAGGGGCTCGACTTCCCCAACGTCACACTCGTAGGCGTGCTCAATGCGGACCTTGCGCTGAACCTCCCCGACTACCGCGCTGCCGAGCGCACCTTCCAGCTTCTCACCCAGGTGGCAGGTCGTGCCGGGCGCGGGGAGCGGCAAGGTGAGGTCTTCATCCAGACGTACACGCCGCACAGCCCGGCGATTCAGTTTTCACGTCACACGGACTTCGATGGCTTTGCCGAGCAGGAACTGGAGCAGCGCCAGCAGTGGCACTACCCGCCCTATCTCCATACCGTATTGATTGGCTCACGGGGCAAGGAAGCGGCGCATGCGGAGTTCAGCCTGCAGACGCTCGCATCTCGGCTGCAGAAAGAGGCACCACCGGATCTCATCATGGGTGAGCCCTGTCCTTCACCGCTCGCCAAGGCGCACGGGCAGTTCCGTTTTCAGCTCCTGCTGCGCGCGGAGAAAATTCGTCCGCTGGTCATGCACCTGCAGAAGGTGCTCGCAGGCATGACCTTCCCGGAGGGCGTCATCGTGACGTGGGATGTGGATGCGATGTCGCTGA
Source organism: Roseimicrobium gellanilyticum (assembly GCF_003315205.1). Lineage (NCBI taxonomy): Bacteria > Pseudomonadati > Verrucomicrobiota > Verrucomicrobiia > Verrucomicrobiales > Verrucomicrobiaceae > Roseimicrobium > Roseimicrobium gellanilyticum. The sequence goes on from NZ_QNRR01000005.1 coordinate 256,453, forward strand.
TGTGATGATGTCAGGGGTGCGGCAGTGATTTTTTAGCCGCAAAAAGACGCAAAAAACACAAAAGGTTTCTGAGCGGAGCCAAGGTGAAGAGCACGTGTTAAAGCATTGAGGTGTATCATCAGCATGCCGTGTCGCATGCTGATACCTCCGGTACCTTTTGCGTTTCTTTGCGGCTATCCTTTCCCGTTGCTTTGCTACGAAGCCTTTCGCGTCTTCGCTGCCTTGGGGTCCGCAGCTTTTGCGCCGGCACCCGCTGCCACAGGAACTGGCACAGGCTTGGTTTCGGTCTTGGCCTGGGAGAGGTCTTCTTCAGACACGCCGAGCAGGCCGGCGGCGTCCTCGGAGTTTTGTCCACTGGCACGCAGGGCGGCTTTCTTCAGTTCGCGTTCCACCCAGGGCATGAGCTCGAATCCCGGCAACTGTTGAGCGCCATGGATGAGGGTCTGCAGGGCGTCCTGCATGCGGGTCAGTGTGTGGATGGGAGTGACGACGCGCTGGGTGTTGCTGCCGAGCGGGATGTCCGCGGGGAGCAGCACGTCGGCATTGCACAGGGCGCAGGCGCGCTGGAGGGTGTTCTCCAGTTCACGCACGTTGCCGGGCCAGTCATAGGCTTCGAGGAGGGCGAGGGCGTCCTCGGAGAAACGCATCTGAGGGGTGCGCTTGCGGGCAGCCATGCGCTGCAGGAAGAACTCGGCAAGGATACGCACATCCTCGCGACGCTCACGGAGTGGCGGGATGTGGATGCGCACTACATTCAGGCGGTAGAAAAGGTCTTCGCGGAATTTGCCCTCGGTCACTTCCTTTTCGAGGTCCTTGTTCGTGGCGGCGAGCACGCGGACATCCGTCTTCAGGGTGGTGTTGCCACCCACACGGCTGAGCTCCCCTTCTTGCAGCACGCGGAGCAGCTTGCTCTGCACGGTCAGGGGCATGTCGCCAATTTCATCCAGGAAGAGGGTGCCACCGTCGCACTGTTCAAAGCGGCCCATGCGCTGGGCCACGGCACCGGTGAAGGCGCCTTTCTCGTGGCCGAAGAGCTCGCTCTCCAGCAGGTTGTCCGGGATGGCCGTCACGTTGATGGCCACAAACTCCTTCTGCGTGCGCGGGCTGAACTTGTGAATGGCGCGGGCGACGAGTTCCTTGCCGCAACCGCTCTCACCGGTGATCATCACGGCAGCGTCACTGCGGGACACACGGCCGATGAGCTTGAAGACCTCCTGCATGGCACCGCTGCGGCCAATGATGGTCTCCTGGATGCTCTCCGCCGAAACGGGCGAGGCGCTGGCCAGCGTGGTGCGACGGGCCTCCACGGTACGGAGGGCGCTCTCCACGATGGAACGGAGGTCATACGGCATCTGTTCCTTCCGCAGGAAGTCATAGGCGCCGAGACGCATGGATTCGATCACCGCGCTGGTGCCAGCCAGACCACTAAATAAAAGGACCATGGCGTTCGGGTCCTGTTGGCGGAGGCGCTTGAGCAGCTCGATGCCGCTCATCTGGGGCAGCCTGGCCTCGGTCAGCACGAGGTCGGCGCGTTGCTTCATGTAGGCCGCCAGCGCATCCTCGGCGCGTTCGAAGGTCTCAATAGTCACGTCCGGAGCCTTCAGGTGGGTGGCGGCCCAACCCGAAAAATCCGTCTCCGAATCCACGATGATGATTCGCGTGGATGCGGCGCTGGGGTCTTTTTGCTGCATGGGACGGGAACTGTTTCACATATTCCCCCCGATGCAAAGGACAAGCTGGCCCTTAAAGCTCCAAACTGCGCACAAGAATAGGAGACGTCTCAGGCAGGCCAGAGCCAGGCGATGAGGCCAGCGCCTAATATAGAGACGCCAAAGACCCCGGCTACCCACCCGGCCAGGGCCCGGCTCCCGATGGTGGCGACCATGGCTCCCTTGAAGATCAGGTTCGCCACCCCTCCCGTGAGGATGACACGCCAGCCCGTGCCGGGGTCAAGGTGGTTGCCATGCACCAGATTGGCTGTGGAGAGGGTGATGGCGTCCATATCCGTCAGGCCCGAGATGGCTGCCACAGTGAAGAGGCCACCTTGGCCAAAGTTGTGCCGGGCCACGGCCACTCCCAGCAGCACGAGGGCGTACAGCAGACCAAACATTACCGCCCCCTTGATCTCGGAAGGAGGCTCACTTTGAGGAGGTTTCACGATTTCCTTTCGCGAAAGCATCCAGCAGACGAAACTGACCACGGCCATCCACGCCATCATGGCGAGGAAGGGGTAAATCATCGACTGGCCCACCTTCGGGGCCACCATGAGGATTTCCACCACGACGCGGCCGAAGACGACCGTGGAGGCAATCATGATGACCATGGCCAGTAAGGGAGGGCTGGCCTTGGTGTCCTTGCTCTGGCGGGAGAGGCTGGCCGTGGTGGCGGTGCTGGAAATCAGCCCCCCGAGAAGACCGGAGACCAGCAGGCCGCGATTGGGACCGATGAACTTTCCCACCAGATAGGCCACCAGGCTCAGACCCACGATGAGCACCACCATGAGCCAAATTTTGAACGGGTTAAAGACGCCGTAGTACCCGTAGTCCTCGTTCGGCAGCACGGGGAGGATGACCAGCCCGATGAGCACGAGGCGGGCAATGGCCTTCAACTCCGCTGCGCCGATGCGTCTCACCACGCCATGCATGGCGTCCTTGCTCTGCAGCAGCACCATCACCACGCCAGCCGTCACGGTCGCCGCCACCGGATGGCCCAGCATGGGCATCATGCCAGTGAGAAACATCACCAGCATGGCAAACTCTGTGGTCAGCCCCATGTCTGCAGTGGAGGTGCCCTTCTTGAGAGCAGGGAGATTGCCGATCAGGATCAGCATGGCGAGGCAGAGCAGGGAGGCTGCGATGACCCACCCTCCGTAAGTACTGGCGACCAGGGCGGAGAGTGCCCCGGAGAGGGTGACCAAGGCAAAGGTGCGAATGCCGGCCACCCGGTCCTTCACCCACTCCCGCTCCAGACCCACCAGCAGACCCAGCCCGAGGGCGGTGCCCAGCGCCCCGAAGATTTCGCTGGCAGGCATCTCGGTCGCTTCAGTCATCGTTTGTACAGTAGAATAGGGAATCCGGGTGTCGTGTGGCAATCTTTCGTTCGGTGTTGCACCACCCCCCCATTTCGAGTAAGTCAGGCACCCCACATGAAAGCCCTCCTCGCACTGGAAGACGGACGTCACTTTGAAGGTATCGCCTTTGGCGCGACCGCCACGCGCACTGGAGAGATCTGCTTCAATACCTCGATGACTGGCTATCAGGAAGTCCTGACGGATCCCTCCTACCGCGGCCAGATTGTGACGATGACCTACCCGCTCATCGGGAACTATGGGATCAACCCGCTCGACCTTGAGAGCAATGCTCCCCACGTGCGCGGCTTTGTGGTGGAGGAACTGTGTGAAGTGCCCAGCAACTGGCGCAGCACCCAGTCGCTCGACGGCTGGCTGAAGGAGTGGGACATCCCCGGTATCCAGGGCATCGACACCCGCGCGCTCACCAAGCACCTGCGGACCCGTGGCGCCATGCGCTCGGTCATCACCAGCCAGGCCTCCAGTGTGGAAGAAGCGGTGGAGCTTGCCCGCGCCAGCGCGCCCATGGCCGGCAGCGATTTCGTGAAGGAAGTCACCACCGTGGATCCCTACCTCTGGGATGATGAAAGCAGCCGCCGCTGGGACATCCCGAATCCGAGCCAGGGTACCACGGGTGGCGCGGAAGGTGTCTTCCATCAGCTCCCCGAAGCGAAGCATCGTATCGTGGCCTACGATTTCGGCATCAAGCGCAACATTCTGCGCCGCCTGCGTCAGGAGGGCTTCGCCGTGGAGGTGGTGCCCAGCACGACCAGCGCGGAAGAAGTGCTGAAGCGCAAGCCGGATGGTGTCTTCCTGAGCAATGGCCCGGGGGATCCGGCGGCGCTGGGGTACATCCATGAGCAGGTGCGCAAGCTCACGCCGCACCAGCCCATTTTCGCCATCTGCCTCGGCCACCAGCTTCTGGGCCACGCGTTTGGCGGCACCACCTACAAGCTCAAGTTCGGCCATCGCGGCGGCAACCAGCCGGTGAAGGACCTGCGCAGTGGCAAGGTGTCCATCACCAGCCAGAACCATGGCTTTGCCGTGGACGCGGACACGCTTCCCTCCAATGTGGAAGTGACCCACATCAATCTGAACGACAACACGGTCGAAGGCCTGCGTCACAAGGACTACCCGGTATTCAGCGTGCAGTACCATCCTGAAGCCGCTCCGGGACCGAATGATGCGAGCTACTTCTTCCGTGAGTTTGCGCAGTTGATTGACGAGCAGAAGAAGTAAAATCGTAGAAGGCTTCTCCAGAAGCCTTGCTGTTGGATTGGGAATGGAGTAATCTTGACCATGGAAACTCTCCATGATGGTCTGCCGAAGAATGATGCTGTGCGTGTAGTCGGACGCCTCGAGAGTTTGGGCAGCCAGACAGAGCGGTTCGATTGTCTCCAGAGACAGGCCATGCTTTTGCGTGGCGCACCGGTCTATCCCAAGGGAGTCTTTAAATTCAAAACATACGAGGAGGCAGATGCATGGATGGGACAGATTCGCTACGTGAAGCCCCAGGGCAAGACACAGGCGTAGATAGACGTGATGTCACCGATCTCTTCCGTGAGCTGAACAGGAGGGAGGCGCTCTACGTGGTCGTTGGAAGCCACGCCATGCTTCATCATGGGGGTGACCATTTGCTGCCAGAACTCAAGCTCTTGATTGATGGCGATACTGAGAACCAGCGGAAAGTGCTGGATGCGCTTGAGACATTACCGGACAAGGCGGCGCGTGAGTTGCGTGACGCGGACTTGCGGGAGTATGTAGAGGTACGTGTGGCGGATAGTATGGTAGTCGACTTGGCGACGAGCCTGTGTGGCATCACCTATGCGGACGCGACCTCGCAGATCGAATGGGACGAAGCAGACGGTGTCCGCATCCCCTATGCCTCCTTGATCCTGCTTTGGAAGACCAAGCAAAACCATCTAGAAGAAGATGAGCCGGATCGCATCTCTCTTCGGGAGAAGTTGAAAGGCATCCTTCCAGAGGAAGAACTGCATTCCTCGCCGGTCACAGAAGGGACGTCGGAAGGATTCCTCGGCCAGATTTGGCGGAAGATTTTCTAGGCGTTCACGAGCCGCCTGACAATTCACGTGCCAGCTTCGCCGCCCTGTGCCACTAATGGGCCCATGGCAATCGTCGTGCAAAAATATGGCGGCAGCAGCGTGGCGGATGCGGACAAGATCCGCGCTGTGGCGCAGCGGGTGATGGAGACCCAGAAGGCGGGGCATCAGGTGACGGTGGTGGTCTCCGCCATGGGAGACACCACGGATGATCTGCTCACCCTCGCGAAAAAGGTGGCGACGAACCCAGAACGCCGTGAGCTGGACATGCTTCTCTCCGTGGGGGAGCGCATCTCCATGGCACTGCTGTCCATGGCGATTCGTGAGCTGGGCGGGGATGCTATCAGCTTCACCGGCAGCCAGGCGGGGATCGTCACCAATGATCGTCACATCGATGCGCGCATCATCGAGGTGCGACCCTTCCGCGTGCAGGATGAGCTTTCGCGTGGGAAGATTGTGATCATCGCCGGATATCAGGGTGTATCCTACCGTAAGGAGATCACCACGCTGGGACGCGGTGGCAGTGACACCACCGCCGTGGCCATGGCGGCGGCGTTGGATGCGGAGTGGTGTGAGATTTGTTCGGATGTGGATGGCGTGTATTCTGCGGACCCACGCGTGGTACCCGCAGCGAAACGCATCCCCACCATGGCGTATGAGGAGATGCAGGAGATGGCCGAGGCGGGTGCGAAGGTGTTGAATGCGCAGGCCGTGGAATTCGCCAAGGAGCGCGGCATCGCTATCTACGCTCGTGCCACCAAGCAGGCGCCTCCCGGTGCGGAAGAGCCGACGGACAGCACCGTCGTGCGGAAGTTCGGCCCCAATGTGCCCGGGCGTGTCGTGGGCGTGGCCAGCGAGAAGGACCTCTTCCTCCTGAATGCCACCAGTGGTGCGGATGCCGTGCTGGAGTTGTTGGATGAATTGTCCGTGGTCGGCAAGCAACTGCACGTGGCCACCTCGGGTGATGGCGCCAACAGCCTCGCCATGGTCATTTCCCGCGAGAACCTGCATGATGAAGCGCGACTGCGTGCGAAGTTGCAGGAGAAGTTCGGCGACACCGTGAAGCTGGAAGACGGCATCGGCGCGGTGAGCGTGGTGGGTACTGGCATTACCACGAACTACAAAAATCTCCGTGCTGGCTCCGCAGCCCTGGCCACGCATGGCGTGCTGGGCATTTCCACCTCACGCTTCCGCATCACCTGGCTGGTGCCACTGGCGGGTGTGGATGATGCGGTGCGGAGATTGCATGCGACGTTTCTCGAGGCGGAGGGAGAGGTGGTGCCGTAGAAGCCTGCGCGTCTGGCCGGCCGCCTCTGGACAATACCCCATTGCGAAGTTCGCTAATTTGTCCCATCTTCTGACATGGTTACCCTGAGCGAACTTGAGGCGCAAGCCATGCAGCTGCCGCAGGATCAGCGAGCTGCTTTGGCGGCGCACTTGCTGGATTCGCTTCCCGCGGTCCTTCATGATGATGATGAAGGTGTTGCAGAAGCTCTGAGACGGGATGCGGAGCTGGATCGTGATCCCTCCGTGGGTATGACATTGGAACAGTTCAAAGCGGCATTTGGGCGTTGATGGAGCCGCGGGTCGTTTTTCACAGGCTCGTCCAGCGTGATATGGACGGCATCCTTCGTTATTACATTGAAGAAGCGGGGGAGTCCGTGGCGGATCGTTTCTTTGGAGCATTCCTTGCTCTAGCGGACAAGGCTGTGGAGAACCCCAAGAGATTCCATCCCATATCCGGCCAGTTACGCCGGGCAAATGTGCCCGGGTTCCCTTATCACTTTCTGTACCGCGAAACGTAGTTTGGGATCCGCATCCTGGTGCTTCGCCATGATCGACGACACCCTTCGTTTGGATTAAAGAGACAATAGCTGGTGCGTAAAACTGTGGAGAAGGGGCTTGCTTTCGAAAGCCGAAAATCGTGCGATCTGGCTGGCATCTGCGGCGTTTCCCATCGCAAGATGACCACCATGAAACTGCGCCTCCTTGTCTCCGCGCTGCTGCTTCTGCCTGCACTCGCGACGGCAGCCGACAAGAAACCCAACGTCCTTTTCATCGCGGTGGACGACCTGAAGCCGACCATCGGCTGTTATGGGGACACGCACGCGAAGACGCCGAATATCGACCGCATCGCGGCGAAGGGGACGGTGTTCACGCGGGCGTATTGCATGCAGGCGGTGTGCTCGCCGTCGCGCAATGGCGTGTTGACCGGGCTGCGCCCCGAGACGCTGCAGATCTATGACCTTGGCACGAATTTCCGGAAACGTGCGCCGGAGGTGGTAACCCTGCCGCAGTACTTCAAGCAGCAGGGCTGGCAAAGCCATGGGCTGGGAAAAATATTCCACGTGGGCCATGGCAACACTGAAGATGCCGCCTCTTGGAGCGTGCCGCATTTCCAGGCGAAGAGCATTGGTTATGCGTTGGAGGAGAACAAGCGGACGCTGACTCGTGAGGAGGCGCTCTTCGACAACAAGCCTGCGGGCAAGCTCCCAAAGGGCGCGGCTTACGAATCCGCGGATGTGCCGGATGATGCCTATGGCGATGGCAAGATCGCGCTGGAAGCGGTGAAGCGGTTGCGCGGCTTCAAGGATAGTGGGGAATCCTTCTTCCTTGCGGTGGGTTTTGTGAAGCCTCACCTGCCTTTCTGTGCGCCCAAGAAATACTGGGACATGTATGATCCCAAGACATTGCCACAACCAGAACGCAGCGAGCCACCAGTCGGTGCTCCTTCGTATGCGCCCACCGCGTGGGGTGAACTGCGACAGTACCTCGGCATTCCCGAGAAAGGAGCGCTCCCACCAGAACTCACGCGCACGCTGATTCATGGATACTATGCGGCCACGAGCTACATGGACGCGCAGCTTGGGCTTGTGCTGGATGAGCTGGAGAAGCTGGGCCTCGCTGACAAGACCATCATCGTCTTCTGGGGCGACCATGGCTGGCATCTCGGAGACCATGGCATGTGGTGCAAGCACTCGAACTACGAGCAGGCCACCAATGCGCCGCTGCTCTTCTCCGCTCCCGGAAAGCAGGGTGGCCAGAAGTCGAGCGCCGTGGTGGAGTTCAATGATATCTATCCCACGCTCTGCGATCTGGCTGGCATCGCGAAGCCTTCGCATCTTCAGGGTGCAAGCCTCGTGCCGCTGCTCGATGATCCCAAGGGTTCCGTGAAGCCTGCGGCCTTCCAGGTGTATCCGCGTGGTTCGCAGGAAGCCGGTCCGCTGCTTGGTCAGGCCATGCGCACGGAACGCTGGCGCTATGTGGAGTGGCAGAAGGCGGACAAGAGCATCGCGGATCGTGAGCTCTATGACATGCAGAACGACCCAGGCGAGACGGAGAATCTCGCAGGCAAGTCCGAACACGCGGCTACTGTATCCGAGCTCTCCGCAATGATGGCGAAGCGTTTGGGCGAGGCCCCACCTGCCGGATTGAAGCTGTTGGATCGTAGCAAGCCCCAGGCAAATGCAGCCGCATCAGCCAAGAAGCCAAAGCAGGATCGCAATGCCATGTTCAACAAACGAGACAAGGACAAAGACGGCAAGCTCACGAAGGAAGAGTTTCTCAAGGACCAGCCTGATCCCGATGAAGCACCGAAGCGTTGGATCAAGTTCGACAAGAACAACGACGGCATGCTGAGCCGTGAGGAGTTTGTGGGACAGTAGAACAATCCGAACATCGCTTGGCTGAGTGCGTGTCTTCGTAGTCAGTGTGCTGAACAGGGGCGGTGAATTTGGACTGCTGGAGCTTGCTCCAGCTTTCGGGAGCAGAGCTTGCTCTGCGTGAAGCTACCCATGGCGCCGAACATATGGGAGGATAGCTGCGTCACGTCTGGCTTCACGGCAGCAAGCTGCCTGCGGAAAGCTGGAGCAAGCTCCAGCACTCCAAGTGACTTGCTCGATATGCGATGCGACCGAGCTATTTTCTCAACGAACTACGCCCCCTTCGCCGTAAGCTGCTTCACCAGGAAGTCCCACGTGTTGACATATTCTTCCGTGGCATGGCCCAGATATTTCACATAACACTTCACGCCCTTTTCTTGAGCCAGCTTCTGAAAACCGAGCCCCCACATCGGGGCATGCACCTTGTAGTTGGTTTCGGTCACACTCTTGTCCTCTGGCTGGGTGAGGCCCCATTCGTTTTCGAAGTAGATGGGAGGTACGCCGGAATGCAGCAAGTAGTCCGGTGACCATTCCTTGATCACGGGCAGCAGCTCATCGCGACGTGCGAGCGACTCCTCGAACTTGCAACCAAGCGCCGGTGCGCCCCACACCACACCTGGCACCCACTCCTGCATGCGCTTGGGGTCAATGGTCGGCTGACTGCGAAAGGCGGCAATGGCCACGACTTTGGTAGACTGACGCTCGACAGGATCAGTCGCATCAGGATTGGCGCGATCGGCGGCACAGCCGACATACAGCGCAGGCAGGCTTCCTTGAGAACCACCACCCACGGCGATGCGTTCCGGGTCGAGTCCCCATTCGGCAGCCTTGGACCGGACGAATTGCACGGCACGGCATGCGTCATCCATCACATACGAAATGGGTGGGAATACGCCATCCTGCGTCGCCTCTCCCATGGTGCGCGTCTGCACGCCGATGACCGCGCAGCCGGCTTTGAAGAAGGGATTGCAGTCCGGCACATTTTTCGCCGGCTTCCAGATGCCGCCGTACCAGATCAGCACCGGACTAGGGCCGTTCGGTTTTGGTGGGAGGTAAACGTCCAGCACCTGCAGCGGGCGGGGACCGTAGGACACGTCCGGGCGGCTCGGAAGAGGTCTACCGGGGGGCGCAGCGCGCAGTGGCAGAGCGAGCAGAAGGAGGAGTGCACCGAGGAGCCGTGCTGAGCGGAGCAATGCAGGAGGAAACATCGAAGGTCGGGGGACGGGCATGGAAGAGAGATACGTGAATCCATGCCCATTTCTGGAGGCGGACTTTCCTGAATAGGGGAGCAGCAGGGGGGGTGGCGCTGCAAACGGGGCATGTGCAGGGCGGGTCACCCAGCTTGCAGAACTAACAGAGTGGTGCGAAAAAAGACGCGATGGAGCTCGAGTCCTGGACAGCGCAGACCATTCCTGAGTGTTTTGAGAAGGTCCTGGTACGCAATCCGGAGGCACCGGCTGTGGTCTCTGGCGGGCGCACCGTCACCTATGGGGAACTTGCCAGGGAAGTCGCGCTGCTGGCGGACGCTCTTTTGAGCGAGGGTGTCGTGCCAGGTGATCGCGTGGCCCTGCTCCTCCCAGATGACATACCTTTGATCGTCGGGTGGCTGGGAGTGCTGAAGGCAGGCGCGGTGTGTGTGCCCCTCTCTGTGGAGCATCCTGAGGAGCGTTTGCGCTCCATCGTGTCAGATGCGGAACCCAAGACGCTGGTGACCCACGGTGCCCTGCTGGATCTGGCGCGACGTGTCCGTGGTGAAAGGGGATCCATTGTGAATCTCGACAGGTTGCCTGCGCCACGGAATCAAGTGGCTGAACGCCTCGCAATCACATCCGAGAGTTATGCCTACCTTCTCTATACCTCCGGCACTACGGGCAGGCCGAAGGGCGTGATCCAGACGCACCGCAACCTGCTGAAGAATGTCCATGCCTTTTCGGAATTGATGGACATTAGCTCAGAAGATCGGCTGGTGGGACTTACCGCTTTCAGCATGGGGCAGGGGGTGGCCACGATGTTTGTCTCGCTGCTCAATGGCGCTACACTATACCCATACAACCTGAGGCTGGCAGGATTGGCGTCACTGACGCCATGGTTGGAGCAGGAGCGTATCTCCATCTACACGTCCTCCGTTACGCTCTTCCGGCAGTTCGCCGGATGCGTACAAGCCGGCGTTTCATTTCCTCACCTGCGGATCATCCGTCTCGGCACGGAGGAACTGCGTCTTGCGGATGTGGAACTCTTCAAGAGTCGATTTCCTCGAGGGTGTGTCCTGCTGAATTGTCTCGGTTCCACGGAGACATTCAACTACGCCAGATTTCGCATTGACCATGACACGCTGATTTCTGACAAGGCGGTGCCGGTGGGCCTTCCTCCCGAGGGGACCACTCTCAGCATTCTCAATGAAGAAGGCAATGAGTGCCGGGAAGGTGAAGTCGGCGAAATCGTTGCGTATAGCGCTTATCTCTCGCCCGGATACTGGCGTGATGATGCGTTGACTGCGGATCGCTTTCGTGGGGAAGGGAAGGGGCGCTCTTATCGCACAGGCGACACAGGCCGACGTTTGCCGGATGGCTCCATCGCGTTTGCAGGAAGGTTGGATCATCAGGTGAAGATTCGAGGCAACCGTATCGAGCTGGGAGAGGTGGAGCATGCGCTCACCAATCAGCCCGGAGTGGCGGGTGCGGCTGTCATAGCCCATCAAGATGGGGGCGCTGAGATGGCATTGATGGCGCACGTGGTCACCCAACTCCCCGAGTGGGAGATTCGTGCATATCTCAGGAGCCGTCTGCCAGACTTCATGATGCCGTCGGTGGTGAGGACCATCGATGCACTGCCCTTGACTCCCAGTGGAAAGGTGGATCGTGAAGCTCTCCGCAGGCAAAAAGTCTTCGTAGAGAACAAAACCGCCTTTCCTGAAGAAGGACTGCTCAGTGAATGGGAGATGGCAATGGCAGCGTGCTGGTCGCGCGTGCTGGGAGGGTACGTCCCGGGCCTTCATGATGAATTCATGATGGTGGGAGGAGATTCCTTGAAAGCACTGCGATTGTTCGCGGAGATCCGGGCTTCGATGGGAGTCATGTTTGACTCGAGCGATGTCTCGGAGGCCTTCACGGTGGCTTCCATGGCAAGAACCGCTGAGACGAGGACGGAGGCTCCACAGGTAACAAGAGCACCGCTGGTGTTGGAGTGGAATGCCGACTGGAACTTCCTCGTCCGTGTTCAGGCCGGCGATGAGGCGCATCCCATCATCATCGTCCCTGGGGGATGGGGTGATGAGACTGAAATACTGCTGCTGGCTGGAGTTGTCAGCGCATTGCAAACCAGTCGCGCCATTTACGCGGTGCGCTCACGGGCGATGGATGACGATTGGCCTGTGGCGGGCTCCCTGAGTGATCATGCCGCAGCGGTGCTGCAGGAACTGAGGCCGGTGATCGCGGAAAAGAAATGGACCCTCATCGGCGAGTGTGTGGCTTCGGCTGTGGCCATGGAAGTAGCCTGTCAGGCGGAGGCGCAGGGATTTGCTCCGGAGGCTGTGACCATGCTCGATCCCCTCACTCCTCCTCGCTCTCCATGGATCGAGGGTATCGAAGGCAAACGCATGGAGGTACCCGAAAGCGAGCAGATCAAGAATGCTCCGGACAAGGTCCGGAACTACTACCGGCTGATGAGGAACTCCCCGGTCGGTCGCATCCGGAGTGATCTCCAGGTCATTCTCGCATCGGACGCGAAAAACTCCGACCATGCACTGGAGTACTGGGGACAGTGCACGGGTGGCCAGCTCCATCTCCGCGCGGTGAGGGGTACCCACGAGTCCTATCTCCGTAGCGACGGCGCTGAGACGGCCACTCTGCTGAACCAGCACTTGTTTGGGGAAAAGAACCACGCGGTGCGTGCCTGAGGGGCGGACCGGAAAATCCCAGCATTCATCCGGCAGCGCCGACGTGGGGCAATCTGGCAGACACGCGCCATTTTTTGCTCGCATCTGCGGGCTTCGTGCTAGCATCGCGCGCACCCTTTCCATTCCATGATTGCACGCACCTACTCTGCCACCCTGATTGGCGTGAACGCCGTCGAGGTGGAGATCGAGTGCCACCATGCGGAGGGGAACAATTTCCGCATCACCGTGGTGGGATTGCCAGACGCTGCGGTGAAGGAGGCGAGGGATCGCGTGATTGCCGCCGTGACCAGCAGTGGCTTCTACATGCCCTTCAGCGGGTATGTGACTTTCAACCTGGCGCCGGCAGACCTTCCAAAGCAAGGTCCTGCCTTCGATCTGCCGCTGGCATTGACCGCGATAGCCGGGCGTGAAGGCATCGCTGCAGAGCGCCTTCTGGATTGCTGCATCGTGGGTGAACTGGCTCTCAATGGCGAATTGCGACCGGTGCGTGGTGTTCTGGCCATTGCGCAGGAAGCGCGTGGTAAGGGACGCAAACAACTGATGGTGCCCAAGCGCGTGGCCGTCGAGGCCAGCGTGGTGCAGGGCATCGAGATCATTGGCGTGAACGACCTGCGGGAAGCGGTGCAGTATTTGAAGGGGGAGAAGGCCATCGAGCCCGAACCCTGCCGTGCCGCGGAGTACTTCCAGGCACATGCCATCTATGGCATCGACTTCAGTGAGGTGAGAGGTCAGCAAGATGCGAAGCGCGCCATCGAAGTGGCGGTCGCTGGAGGTCACAATCTCTTGATGGTCGGACCTCCTGGCACCGGCAAGTCGATGCTGGCCAAGCGCATTCCCACCATCATGCCTGGGATGAGCGAAGAGGAGGCGATTGAAACCACCAAGATCCACAGCGCCGGTGGCCTGCTGGGGGACAATTGCAGCTTCATCGCCACGCGTCCGTTTCGTCCGCCACACCATACGATCAGCGATGCGGGTCTGCTTGGTGGGGGCACAAATCCCGGGCCAGGCGAGGTCAGCCTGGCCCATCATGGTGTATTATTTCTGGACGAGTTGCCTGAGTTCCGCCGCTCCACGCTGGAGGTGATGCGCCAGCCGCTGGAAGATGGGAAGGTGACCATCAGTCGCGCCATTGGCTCGGTGACATTCCCCGCCCAGTTCATGCTGGTGGCGGCCATGAATCCCTGTCCCTGCGGCTATTATGGCGACCTGAAGCGTGAGTGCCGCTGTGGTCCGATTGTGATCCAGCGCTATCGCCAGCGCATCAGCGGACCGCTCTTGGATCGCATCGATCTCCATGTGGACGTGCCTGCGGTGGACTACAAGACGCTGTCGTCGAAGGAACATTCGGAGACGTCAGAAGATATCCGTTCCCGCGTAGAGAAAGCGCGAGCCACCCAGCGCGAGCGTTTTAAGGCGGAGCGAGGCACGCATACCAATGCCTCCATGACTCCGCGTCTGATTCGCAAGCATTGCGAACTGGATGCCGAGGCCTCCGGCTACCTGGAGCACGCGATGAATGGGAACAACTTCAGCGCCCGCGCGCACGATCGCATCCTGAAAGTGGCACGTACCTTGGCGGATCTGGAGGGCGCTGAGAATGTCAGTGCGCAGAATGTGCTGGAGGCAATAGGCTACCGAACGCTCGACCGGGCGCTGTGGAGTTGAGGGCGAGGGGGCTAGCCACATCGTTAGTATCGAAGCCCCACAAGCACTCCGTACTAAGAGCCCACCACGCCCACGTCCAGCATGTGCTCCACCTGTTCATTTCTGAACTGCTGGGTGTAGAGCGCATGGTAGTGCCCTCGGGCGATCATCAGTTCTTCATGCGTGCCGCTTTCCACAATCCGGCCCTTCTCAATGACCAGGATGCGATCCGCACCGCGAATCGTGGAGAGCCGGTGAGCGATGACGAAGCTGATGCGCCCCTCGAAGATGGCCTTGAGCCCCTGCTGGATGAGTTGCTCCGTCTCCGTGTCGATGGAGGAGGTGGCCTCGTCCATGATGAAGATGCGCGGATCCGCCAGCAACGCCCTGGCAAAGGACACGAGCTGCTTCTGCCCGGTGGAAAGGCGGTTCCCCCCCTCGCCCACGTCCGTATCATAGCCCTTCTCCAGGGCACGAATGAAGCTGTCCGCATTCACGCTGCGGGCAGCCGCTTCCACTTCGGCATCGGTCGCATCCAGCCTGCCATAGCGGATATTCTCCCGCACGGTGCCACTGAAGAGGTGCGGCCCCTGGAGCACGATGCCGAGATTGGAATGGTACCACTCCAGGCTGCGGTCACGGAGATCCCGCCCGTTCACCAGGATGCGCCCGCCCGTGGGTTCGTAGAACCGCGCAGCAAGATTCACGATGGTGCTCTTCCCGCCGCCACTCGCACCCACCAAGGCAATGGTCTGGCCGGCTTCCACCGTGAGGTTGAAGTCCTGCAACACCGGCTCCCCCGTCTGGTAGGAGAAGTCCACATGCTCAAAGGCCACGCTGCGGATCTCCCGTTCGTAGCCATCCGGCGCCACATCTACAGGGCGGTCAGGACGATCCCACAGGCGCAGGCGCGCCTGCACCTCCTCGTGATCGCGGATCTCCGGCATGGTGGCCAGCAGGCTCAGCACGCGCTCACCCGCAGCTTGTGCGCCCTGCATCTGCACCAGCGTCTGCGCGATCTGGTTGATGGGGTTGAAGAACTGCCCGGCATAAAAGATGAATGCCACCAGCGTCCCCAGACTCAGTGAGCCGCTCAACACATCCGCACCGCCACGCCACAGGGCAATGCCCGCGGCCACGCTGCCCAGCGTGAGCACGATGGGAATGTACACCGCCGATTGCAGGGCGTTCTGGATGGAGACCCCATACATCTGGGTGGATAGCACCTCGAACTCCCGCTGGTTCTCGTTCTCACGCACGAGGGATTTCGTGGTGCGCAGGCCTTGTAATTCCTCGGCGTAGGAGGCAGTGATCATGGAGTTGTACTTCCGAGTCTCACGCGAGCTGAGCAGCAGCTTCTTCTGAAACACTGCACTCACCCACACCAGCGGAGGCACGACTGAGAGCACCAGCAGGCCGAGCAGCGGCTGCATCACCACCATCACCACGGCGATGATGAACACGAGACACACCGCCCACAGCACATCCAGTGTGCCCCAGGCGATGATGCGGGCCAGCTTGTCGCAGTCGGAGGTCAGCCTTGAGATCAACCAGCCGGTAGGCCGGTGGTCGAAGTAGGCGAACTCCAGCTCCTGGAGCTTCTTGAAGCACTCCTGCCGGATGTCGTGGCTCATGTTGTTGGAGAGTCCGCCGGCCGCGTTGATGAACATCCACACTCCGATGGAGAGCGCCAGGGCCAGCACGAAGTACACGGTCGCATAGGGCCACAGGTTCACCTGCTGCTGTTGGGCAACCGCATCCACCGTCCAGCGAGTCACCAGCGCGAAGCTGGCATCGCAAATGGCGATGCCCACCGCGGCGATGGCGAGAGGCATCAACAATCGCTTATAGGGCAACGCATGACGAAACACGCGGCCCCAGAGCTTGAGATCAAGCTTTTCACTGAACACATCTTCTTGAGGTTCGTTCTTCATCGACTGGCAGAGAATGGAGTTGGGGTCGGCGCAGCACTGGCTGCGGGAGCGGCTGCGGCGAGTCGCTCGTCTTCGAGGATCTCTTCTTGGGCCGCGTTTTGAATGGTCCAGAGGCGCCGGTAGAGTCCCTCTTGTTTCAGAAGATCCACTGGTCGGCCTTCCTGAATGATGAGGCCCTTATCGAGCACGATGACGCGATCGGCATGGGCCAGGGTGGAGAGCCGGTGGGCGATGACCAGCGTGGTGCGCTGGCCGTGGCGGCTGCGCAGTGCATCCAGGATGGTGGCCTCCGTCTCCGCATCCACCGCGCTCAGCGCATCGTCCAGCAGCAGCACGGGTGTCTCCCGCAGGAGGGCACGAGCCAGTGCCACACGCTGGCGCTGACCGCCAGAGAGCGTGACGCCGCGCTCACCCACCAGCGTTCCATAGTCGGCGGAGAAGGTGTTGATGGTGTCGTGAATGTCCGCCAGTCGCGCGGCCTCCTGGATCTCCTCCTTGGCTGCGCCGTCGCGCCCCAGGCGGATGTTCTCACCGATTGTCTTGGAGAACAGGAAGGGCTCCTGCATCACCACGCTGAACTGCGAGCGCACCCACTGGCGATCCAGCGTGGTGAGTTCCTGACCGTCCAGATGAATGGAGCCGGAGCGGTAGTCATAGAGCCGCAGCAGCAGGTGCATGATGGTGGATTTCCCCGAGCCCGAAGGTCCCAGGATCGCCAGCGTTTCACCCGGACACACCGTGAAGCTGATGCCATTGAGCGCCGCGCTCTTGCCATCGTGATCGAACACGAGATCCCGCGCCTCGATCCCGCCCTTGAAGGGCTCGGGATGTACGCCGGCAGGATTCGGTTTGCTTTCCTCCGGTTCGCTAAGGATCTCACCCATGCGGTTCAGGGCCACGGTGGCCTTGCCCAGATCCGTGAGCGTGCGTCCCATCTGGCGCACCGGCCAGAGGAGCATGTTCAGGAACATGATGAAGGCGAACAACGTGCCCACGCTCAGCGTCCCTTGGGAGATGAACCACGCCCCGGCAATCAGGACGATTCCCTGCTGAATCAACACAATGAAGTCGGACGTGGACCAGTACCACGCCATGAGGCGCAGCAGGCGCAGGCTCCGGTCCCGGTAGAGCCGGTTGGGCTTTGCAAACTTGTCGATCTCAAAGCCCTGCCGCGCAAACGCCCGCACCACACGCAGGCCGGTCAGGTTCTCCTGCACCACACGCGTCACCTGGCCCTCGGCCTCATCCACTTCGCGGAAGAGGTGTTTCACCCGTCCTACATAGATGTAGCCAAAGAGCACAATGGGCACCACCAGGACGAAGGAGATCGCCGTCATGCGGCCATCCAGCAGGAGCATCACCGGCAGGGCCGTGAGCAGCAGCAGGATGGCGTTGCTGATGTCCACCACCTGGGTGGAGATCGCTAGGCGCAGGGTCTCTACATCCGAGGTGCAGCGCTGGATCAGATCGCCCGTCTCGGCGTGGTCATGGTACTTGGTGGGCAAGCGCTGCAGATGATCATACAGCCGGTCCTTGAGCCGCCGGACAATGCCATCGGAGGCCTGCGCGGCGAACCTGCCCTTCAGGTAGCTGAAGAGGCCTGCAAGCACTGTTAGCCCCACCATGACCAGAGCAGGCAACCACAGATGAGCGCGCACGAGTTCCGGCCCGCCCATCCACGAGACCAACAGGGCCGAGAGCTCCGCCTCCGGTGCCACTTTGGCCGCTGTAGTCACTCCTGGCAGCACGCCGGAGGTCAGGGCGAAATCGATGGTCGCACTGCCCACCAGCGGGATGAGGTAGTTGATCGCCGTGAAGACCAGCAGCGCGGCAATGGCCAGGGCATACTGGCCGCGGAATCCTTGCATGAGGCTCCAGAGCAGGGCTGCGGGCGCCGGCTTGGGGGGCACTGGCGTTTGAGGTTGGGATGAGGTCGTGGCAGGGCCACTGGATGAGGTTTCCATTTCCTTGGGAGTGGAAGGTGTCTTGGCGGAACTAAGGAGAAAAACGACGGGGCAGCGGGAGCGGATGAAGGAAGGGCGGGAACAATAGTTCCAAGGGAGGACTGCGAACCGGGTGTGCCGGGCAGCGGGGGCGTTCCTTCCAAGACGAGAATCCGATTCTTTCGAGGTCGATTCGTTTTACCCGTCCATCAGCCCGCCGCCCGCACTGGGCTTCGGGGTGAAGAGGCTTGGTCCGAAATCGGAACCGAATCTGCGTCTGAGTCTGGCTGGACGAATCTCGAAACGGGACTCAAGTCAACTCAGCGCGAAAGGTGCTCTTCACCCCTGGAAGGTTCCAGGAGACGCCGAAATACGGGAAGAGCATCGTGTTCATAACGCCGCTAAGGTGTCACGGGGAATTGAGACTGGCAAGGGGTTTTTGAGACCGGCCAGGTGGACGGGATGAGTCAGCCGAGAGCTACCGCTGCATCAAGGCGATGTAGGGCGTCGTCACGGATACTGCGGCTTTCCGATACGGGACGACTGTCTTGCGAGTTCCTTGATGTCTCTCAGAGGCGGAGCCCCAAACATACGGCCGTATTCGCGGCTGAACTGCGATGGGCTTTCATAGCCGACCTCGAAAGCGGCGGTAGAGGCATCGAGATGTTCATCAACCATGAGCAACCGGGCTCTGCTCAACCTCAGTTGCTTCTGGAACTGCAAAGGACTGAGTGAGGTCAAAGAGCGGAAGTGATGATGCAGTGTCGAAACGCTCATGCCTGCCAGACTGGCGAGGTCCTCCACTCTGAGGCGTTTGTTGAGGTTGCTTTTGATCCAGCCAATGGCCCGCGATATCTGATGCGTGGGACTGCCACCAACGGCAATCTGTCGAATCTTGGGCCCGCACTCGGACATCAGGAGCCGGAGATAGATTTCCCTCTGAATCAAAGGCGACAGCAACGGAATGAACTCGGGCTCTTCCAGCAATTCGAGCATCCTCATCACAGCGCTCAACAACTGCCTGGAGACTTCTCCCAATTCGATGACTTCACCCGCCATGCTGTTCTTGGCATGTGGCAACGAGCTTTCCATGACTAGCCGCGCAATCTCCATCCGGTCCAATGTGAGCACCATGCCCAGGTAGGGCTGCTTGGGGCTGGCCTCCAGGACTTCCGCGATCACTGGCAGGTCAACGGAGGTGACAAAAAAGCGGCTCCCGTCAAACGTGTGGCTTTGCTCTCCCAAGAGCACCTTTTTCGAGCCCTGGAAGATCATGCAGATGCTTGGTTCAAGCAGGTAGCCGGACGGGCTTGTCGGCCCGTCGAAGCGGTAGAATGTCAGATGAGGAATTCCGGTGTCGAATCTTCCCTGTCCGCGAATGCGATCCAGCAGGCGATCCACCAGCGACGTCTCCGACGTCCGTCTCGCCGGGGCGTGGCTGGTCGTATCGGGTGCCTTTGGTTTCCGCGTGCTCATGTCGTGATTACATGAACTTGAGGTCAGCCATCCGCACGTCAACCGGATTCCGGCGAGCCGGACAATTGGGCAAGAATCCGACAGGATCGGCCTACCCGTTTTCGAGTGCTGTCATGTAGGCTTCAAACCAACGAACCAAAGGAGAGTCGAATCATGAGCAGAATATCCAAGGAACGCCTGAACAAGGCCCTCGAACAACTCAAGGCCATCTCCCCAGAAGACCATGCCAAGGTCAAAGCGCTCGCCGGCATGGTCAAGATGCCACGGAGCTTCATCTTCAAGACCCCCGACGAATACGGTATCCAGGGCTGGAGCGAATTGTCCATCCCCTCGGACGACGGCACACCGCTCGAAGCCTGGTATATCCCGGCCAGGGGCGGCGAGAGCAACAAGCTCGTCATCTTCAACCACGCCCTCCCGATGTGCCGCGCCGGCTATCCCGGTCACATGGGCCCGCCGTGGAGCAATTTCATCGAGCCTGTGGAAATTGATTTCGTCATCCAGTACAAGCACCTCACGGATGCCGGCTACAACGTGCTGACCTATGACTTCCGCAACCATGGCGCAAGCGGGGCGGCCAACGGCGGAGTCTGCGGTGTGGGCCAATGGGAATGGCGCGACTGCGTGGGGGTCAAGAAGTACGTCGATGCCCACCCGCGCCTGAGCCAGATGAAGGTGGCGCTGTACAGTCAGTGCCTGGGCGGTGTCTCGCAATACGCGGCGATCACCAAGCGTCCAGAGCTGTTCGAGAACGTCCTGTGTCTCTGCAGCCCTCTGGTGCCCAACATGACGTCCGTATTCGAGAATCTCTCCGAGAAGCAGGGGATTGGGCAATATCAGGAATTGATCGACCTGGAGTTGTTGAAGCTTGGTGGATTTCCTGCGGCCGACATGTCTGGGGCGCTTTGGGCACCGAACGTCAAGCTGCCGATTCTGATGTGGCAGGTGCTCCAGGACGCGGTGATCAAGAATCCGGGCGACGCGCAGAGAACCTTCGACCTGCTGGCCAGCACGGACAAGGAACTGTACTGGATCGAGGGTACGACCAAGCGCTTCGAAGACGGCTACAACTGGTTCGGGAGATATCCCGAGAAGGTGCTGTCGTTCCTCGGCAAGTACATGAATTGAGCGGATTGGCCGGGCCGTGCACCTGGTAGCCAGAGGGGAGCCAACTCCAACGCTGCCTTCGGACAGCATCGTGGAGCTGGGGGTAACTCCGGCCGATGCTGCCTCGAAGCAGTGCAAACCGCCCGATTGCCCCCTGCTGGGCCTACTTTCTTGCAATGGACTGGGGTTTCAGGCCGATTACTCTTACCCCTGAATTCCCCCATGAATCGCCGCCGTTTCATTCTCCAATCCCTCGGTGCCACGCTCGCGTTGCCGGGTCTCACTTCGCTCAAGGCTGAAGCGGTGGGAGGCACGGCTGCTGTCCAACTGGCGAAAGGCGCGGGCATGGGTGCACGCCGGTTCGTGGCGATTGGCAACTTGCTCGGGTTTCAGGTGAAGCAGCTTTTCCCCACCACCACGGGCAATGCGTACGAGAAGACCACGTTGCTGGAGCCCGTTTGGGACAATCGCAGCCAGATGACGGTCTACCGTGGTCTGGATCACGGCGTGAAGGGCGGGCACTTCGCGGTGCACTCCTTCCTCTCGGGCGTGCTGAATTCCGAGGCGCAGAATCGCCCTGATGGCAATGTGACCATCGACCAGTACCTCGCGGAAGAGGTGGGCTTTGAGACACGCTTCCCCTCGCTGACCGTGGGCTCTGAAGGCGGCATCCATGGGGGCTGCCAGATCGCCTGGACGAAGTCGGGCGTGCGCGTGCCGCCTGTCACGAACCCGGCGGAACTGTTTGAGAAACTCTTTGTCAGCGAGTCGACGGAACGCCAAAACCGCCGCGTGCAGGAGAATCAGGTGCAGTCCTCCATTCTGGACTCCGTGCGAGAAGAGGCGAACCGCCTCTCCCGCCAGGTGAACAAGGAGGACAAGGACAAGCTCGACGAGTACCTCACCTCCGTGCGCGACGTGGAGAAGCGCCTCGAGCTCCGGAAGCGCTGGACCACCCAGCCCAAGCCCGCCGCGCCTTTTGACAAGCCGGCGAACCGCAACGCCGTGGAAGACCTGCCGCTGCTGTACGAGCTCATCGCGCTCGCGCTGCAGTCAGACAGCACGCGTATCGCTACGCTGGAAATCGGCGGCGACTTCATGCCGCAGCACCTGGGCATCAAGAAGGACTATCACGGCCTGTCGCACCACGGCAATGACCCGGAATCGATTGCTGCTCTCATCACGCTGGAGAAGTACCAGATCGAGCACTTCGGCAAATTCGTCACCCGCCTGTCCAAGTTGAACGACGGCGACCGCACCCTCCTGGACTCCACCACGGTGCTCTTTGGCAGCGGCATGGGCGATGGCAACTCGCACAAGAACTCGGACCTGCCCATCATCCTCGCGGGTGGTGGCTACAAGCATGGCGAGTACCGCCAGGTGTCGCGTGAAGGCCCCAACAAGGTGCCGCTCTGCAATCTCTTCGTGGATATCGCGCAAAAGATGGGCGTGGAAACCGACCGCTTCGGCAGCAGCACCGGCCGTTTCGCCTGATGCGCGTGCTTCATCACCTCTGCATCATCGCCGGTGTCTCGGCGATGTCGTTCTGCGGCGCCAGTGCGCAAGGGGACGCGAAGCCACCGGCTTCGTCTCCCGAACCGCAGCCGAAGATTCAGGCAAAACCGGAAGCCGCGGCGGCTGCGCCTGCACCTGCTCCCAAGCCTGCGGCCCCACTTCAGACTCCCACCGCCACCGCACCCACTCCTGCTGCGGCACCAGCGCCCAAGCCGCATGTCGCTTTGCCGGCACCACAGGAAGTAAATCACTTCTTGGGCAAGTATTGTCTGGAGTGCCATGACTCTGGCATGCAGAAGGGTGACCGGGAGTTTGAGACCTTTTCCTTGCCGTTGAAGTCTGTCGCCGACCTGATCTCGGCCAAGGACATCATCGACCAGATCACACTGAAAGAGATGCCGCCGAAGAAGGCGGACCAGCCTTCTGATGAGGAGCGGCTCGCGGTCTTGCGGGCGCTGCGCGAAGGCGTGGTGGCCGCACGCACCAAGCTGGACAGCTCTGGGTCCCGCACCGTGATGCGGCGGCTTTCCAGCCGTGAGTATGAGAACACTCTCGCGACGCTCTTTGGCCGGCGCGTGGACACCCTTGGACTGACCGCAGATTTCCCGAAGGAGAAGACCAGCCAGCACATCGATACCATTGGCAAGACGCTGGTGACTTCAGGCTTCCTCGTGGACCAGTACTTCCAGGCCGCGAACCGCCTGGTAGAGACCCGCATTGGCAAGCCTGTGACGGAGCCGCAGCAGTGGCGTTTCAATGGCCACTTCGTCCAGTACGAGGAACTACAGGGCTCGCACAAGGACGCCTTCAACTTTGGCTTCCTCAATCTCTACGAGCAGCCCAACACCGACACGCGTCAGGGCGGCTACGGGCACATTGAGGACTTCCTGAACGGCGTGCCGGTTTCCGGCATGTACGACATCGAAGTGGAGGCGCAGGCCAAGCACCGGGACACGCACTATGATCCCGCGATTTTTGGCATCGATTTTTCGGAGCCATTCATCCTCGGCATTGTGCCCGGAGATGTGACCAAGGGACACATTCACTATCCCCAGGCCATTGAGCCCGTGCTCGCGACGAAGACAGTGCCGGATGACAAACCGACGCGCCTCTATTTTCGAGTGTGGCTGGAGGCAGGGCAGACGCCACGGTTCATCTTCCCCAACGGCCCGTATGAATCCCGTGCCTCAGTGATCTCGATCAACCAGAAGTACAAAGACGAGTTCAAGGAAAAGATCCCCACCTCTCTTGTGGGCCGCGCCCATATCCTTCGCGAAGGCAAGCTGCCGCACATCCGCATCAGCGAGGTGAAGGTCAAGGGACCGGTGAAGGAGAAAGCTGGCAGCGTGGAGGAAGCCGCGGTCTTCGGCAGCGAAGGCTTCAAGGAAGACCGTGCGGTGGAGCAGCTTTTCGCCTTTGCAGAGAAGGCCTATCGTCGTCCCTTGACCGACAGTGACCGTCAGCCGCTGCGTGGACTCTATGAAAAGCGCGTGGGTGAAAAGGCCGCACCCCGACAGGCTGCACTGGACGTGGTGAAGCTCATCCTGTGCTCGCCCTCGTTTCTCTACCTCAGCGAGATTACCGATGAGTCGTCGAAGGCGCTGAATCCCTACGACCTCGCTTCCCGCCTTTCCTTTGCCCTGTGGGCCGCGCCTCCGGATCGCGCCTTGCTGGACGCTGCCAAATCGGGCCAGCTTACCCAGGATGAGGAGTTGAAAAAACAGATCCAGCGTATGCTGTCGGATGAGAAGAGCACAGGCTTCGTCAATGGCTTCCTCGATAGCTGGTTGAGCCTGCGCGACCTCGGCAGCCAGCCGCCGCCGCGTGAGACGAACCGTGCGTACTACGCGGAGGATCTGCCCGCCTCCATGAAGACGGAAGTCAGCCTCTTCTTCCGTGACCTGCTCAAGAATAATGGCTCGGCCAGCCAGTTTATCAGTTCGGACTACACCTTCGTGGATAAGAAGCTCGCCAAGCTCTACGACCTGCCCGAAGCGAAAACACTGCGCCTTGCCGATGGCTTCAGGAAGGTCAGCCTGCAAGGCAACAAGCGTCGCGGTGGTCTCATGGGCATGGCCGGCATCCTCACAGTAAGCGCCAATGGCGTGGAGACCTCGCCCGTCACGCGTGGTGTGTGGGTCAGTGAAAACATCCTTGGCATCCATCCACCGCCGCCACCGGATGAAGTGCCCGCCATTGAGCCTGACGTGTCCGGGGCAACGACCATCCGCGAGCGTCTGGCGAAGCACAGCACGGACAAGACGTGTGCGGAGTGCCATCACAAGATCGATCCGCTTGGCTTCAGCCTGGAGGCCTATGATCCCATCGGACACTGGCGCAGCACGTATCCCAAGCCGAAGAAGAAGGACGCCGTGGCGCCGCCCATTGATACTACCGGAGAGTTCCCTTCCGGCGAGACCTATACGGACGTCACGGGCTTCAAGAAGATCCTGCAGGAGACCCGGGAGGATCTCTTCATCCGCCATCTCATCGGTGAGATCCTCGCCTACAGCACTGGTCGCCTCATGGAATCCACGGATGACTTCGTGATCCAGGATATCCACGAAAAGGCCAAGAAGCAGGGCCTCGGCCTGCGCACCATTCTCGTGGAATGTCTGACGAGTGAGACCTTTCGCTCAAGGTAGGCAGGTGGGTCGGCGTCAGCCAATGTGAAGAAACGCTCATCTGACATAGGCGCGCGGCACCGTTAAAGTTTTTCATGAGTTTGGCTAAATACCTGGTGGTGCCTTTGGTGGCGGTTGTTGGAGTGGGCGCCTATATGTGGACCCAGGGTTATCGCGGACCTGATGGCGTGGTGGAGAAGTATCTGGAGAAGTTTGGTTTGAACAACTCCTCTTCTGCGAAGGAAAGTGCTCCTGCGCCGATCGATCCCCTTGGACCCACAGAAGGACGCTGGATGGTGGACGAGGTGACGCGGGACATTGCGGAAATCGTTCTGTTTGCCTCGGATTCCAACGCGGACTTCTCCCACGGAGTGGAACTTACCGTCCGTCGGAAAACGTATGGGGATGCCTACGAGGTTACTGCCACCGGACCCAAAGGGGCGGTCACCCAGACCGTTACGTTGAAGCACCACGTTTGGTCTCCAGCGGATCACCTTCCATGGGCCGCTGCGGTGCTCAAGGCATGGCTGTCCGAGCCGCCTCCCGACAGCAGCAGCGCTACCCCGGACGCGGATGGCGTCGCGCTGGCCATGCAACTGACGGATCCCACTTCGCCTGTCATCGCGAAAGAGGAGCGACGCGTTTCACGCCTGTTGACCAAGCGGCCTCTCGATCCTGAACTTCACGAGCAGGCAGCTCTGGTGATTGGCACCTTGGCGCTACGTGAGGCTGCGGGGGCATTCACGGATGTGCGCCCAGCACTGTGCCGGATGGCTGCCCATCTGACCCTGGCCCGGGCTCTCCGTCCTGAGCCGGGCACGTGCGGGAAGCTGGCGGAAGCGGTCCAACTCACTCTTGCGACCCGGCAGGCGGAGGCACTGGAGCGCGTTGCAAAACTGCCAGCGGGGCTCGATCCATGGGTTACCGCGCTCAAGATGCGAAACACCGGGGATTGGCGCATTTGCCAGAACCCCGAGAAGGCTACGTTTCTGGAGCAGCTCACGTGGGCGCGTGTCATCTCCCAGGCAGTGAGCCCTGCACCCCTGCAGGCGTTTCTCAGGAAACACCTGCCGCAGAACTCAGCGCCTGACTGGAGCCGCGCTACCATGAATACGGAATTTGGCGTGGAGCAGGGGCATGTCTTCGTCAAACCAAGCATGAGTCTCGAGGTCGCTGACTTTGGGGCCGCTTCGCAAGCTTGGGACGGTCGTGCTCCCAAAGGTGAAGAGCTCCTGTCATTTTTGAATGAACCGGTGACCCGTTCCGTCGCGAGATCCGCCAGCGGATACGAACTGACGGTACTGGGTTGGGGGCACATTGCTGCCTTTCACCAGCGACACATTTGCTGGGCACTGGATCGCACGGACCACTTTTTGCACAGCCTTTGGGGAGTGCCAGATCAGGCGATCGCTTTGGAGCAGGTCATCCACGCCCAGTTCTCCCATCTGCGCCTGTATCCTCTTTTGGTCCGGCGAATGATGAGTGGAGGCGCCGGGCAGTTCCTCCCCGAACCTGTCCTCGCAGATGCCATGCGCAAGGCCACAGCGTTGTGCAGGGAGCAACCGCATCTCGTTTCCTCGGCGAACTGGGCCCTCCTTGCTTCGAGCGCAAAACAGTTCATGCCCGAGCCTCCTCCACCGGCGCATGGTTGGTTCCAGCCGTCCATGCCTGAAGGCACGGCCTTCGATTTTGATCATCGCATGCAAGCGTTGCGTCTTCCAGCCCTACCACCCGGCGGGAAGGACTATCACAGCTTCTGGAAGCGGATGCTCACGCAGGCGCCTTATGACTATGACATTCTCCGCAGCCACATAGCCGGCAACCCCGGCACGCTGCCACCTTTTGAGCGTGACACACAGGCATTCAAGAGCGTCTCTGAATTCAATGTTCATGCCATGCGCAAGATTGCCTCGTGCGTGAGGAATGATCCCAAGGCCTTCGCGTCTGCCATGAATCTCGTGTGTGCGCTTGATCCGGACGAGTACCTCACGGTGGCGAAGATACTGGCTGATGCAGGCCACAAGGAGGAGGCGGCCGTCGCGTACCAGGCGGCGTTCGACAAGGCTTCTGACCGCGTTGCCATGTCCAACAGCTCAGACTGGATTGTGAACTACTACTTCGACCAGGGGCGCAAGGACGATGCTTTGAAGATCGCTGCGCATGCCGCGGAGGTCTATTCCGCACGTGGGTTGGAAACGGCGGCCAAGCTCATGGAGCGCATGGAAAAGTGGGAGGAAGCCCGAGCCTACTATGAGGCCAGCACGGAGCGCTACAATGCACCCGGTGGCCTTCTCCAGTTCGCGTCCCGGAGAAAGGAACACGATCCTGCGATGGCCCAACTGTATGAGCGGATGATGGGAGTTCAATTTCCCTCGGGCATGCGCAAAGTGACCATGGCAGACTTCAACACAGTACCGGAGAAGGGAGTTGCGTTCACCGGAGAGTCATACCATACCCGGCAGTGGAAGCTGAAGGTGGGGGACGTCATCGTGGCGCTCGACGGAGTGCTGGTGGAGACCTTCCCCCAGTATGACGTCGTCCGGTGCCTGCAACCGGGCAGCACGCCGCTGGCATTGATCATCTGGGATGGAACGCAATATCGCGAAGTCGCGGCTACGGTCCCAGACAGACGATTTGGATGCGGGATGAATAGCTACCGCAGGTAGTGACACCTGCGGCAGATGGACGGTGAATCCCCGCAGGAGACTTTCCCGCTCACTTGAACAGCCAGTCGAAGAGACCACGACGCCGCTGCGGCGGGGGTGGGGGAGGCGGCTGTGGCGTGCTGCGCTCGACGTACACCGGGCGTGGTGTGGGCTTCGGTCCTTCAATGACCACGGTCATGCCCTTGGTGATCATTTTGGTGAGCCGCACCACATCCCAGTTCGCCGTGCGCATGCAGCCGTGGCTGGCGCTGCGGCCGATGGTCTGTGGCTGATTCGTGCCGTGCACACCGATGCCGGGTTTGCTGAGTCCAATCCACATCACTCCCACGGGATTGTTCGGGCCGATTGGCAGGTTGTAGTAGTTCTCGCTGCGTACGCCGTAGTCCAAAACACTCTTGTCCCAGCGAAAGGTGGGCATCTGGGTGATGCCGACGATGCGCCAGGTGCCGGGTGGCGTTGCAAGATAGCCACTGCCAGGCGTGATGGGCAGGCTGGCGAGGATTTTCTCACCGTCGTAGAGGTCGAGAATCTTTTCGCGGGTATCGATTTTGATGACTCGCGCGAGGTAGTCGGGATTCTCCGGCAGGCTGGCGATGGGAGTAAGCTCTTCAATCAAGAAAGGCTCCACATTCGGCACGCGCACGGTGTCGCCCGGTTTGAGCCTGCTCATCTTCATCGGGAGATTGATGAACTCCAGCAGCTCTGGTGCGCAGTGGAAGCGCTCCGTGAGGAACTCCAGAAGCGAGTCGTATGGCAGGTACTTCTTCTTGCTCTGGGCGGAAGGCTGGCTGGGCAGATCCCCCACGAACTTCAGATCCTCCTCCTTGATGGTGTAGGTGGTGTAGAGCTGCGTGATGTTGGAGAGATCCAAGGTGTGTCCTTCCAGAGGCGTCTCGGCGAAGCCCTGCGCACGCTGATACCGATTCAGGGCCTTCGTGGTGAATTCACCCGGCCGGCCATCCAGTTTTCCGGGACCAAAAAGTTTTCCATCCAGGAAGATCTGAAGTCGCAGCACGGCATCGATGGGCTCCGGCGCCTTCGGCAGCGGGTCGGGGAGCATGGCAAAAGCCGTGGTCGTGGCAAAGACCAGAACTGCCGGGAGTACGAAGGAGATGCCTTTCATCGGGGACTTTTGTGCGGAGCGGAAACTTTGTGACACCGAGGAATTCCGTATGCAAAAAGTGCGCCCCACAGAGGTACGATTGCGAAAGCGCGTGTGGTCTTGTTTGCTATCACGAAGAGCGGGGATGCAGCGGCAAGCCTCCGTCCGTAATCTGCTCCGGGCAATTTGCGCTGGGCGACAAATTCTTTATTTAAGTTGTTGCTTAATTAAGTGGTGACTTCATTATATTGGCATGCTCGCTTTCACCGCGCTCGCAGATCCAACCCGGCGTCGCATTGTCGAGATGCTGGCGGAGGGGGAGCGCACCGCGGGTGAGATTGTGGCGCGGTTCGACATGACGGCTCCCGCCATCTCGCAGCATCTCAAGATGCTACGGGAGGCAGGCCTCGTGAACGTGCGCGCGGATGGCCAGCGCCGCATCCACTCGCTGGATCAGGGTGGATTCTCGGAAATGGAGGCGTGGATCGCAAAGACGAAGCGCTTCTGGGAAAACCGCCTGGATGTACTGGAGCAGACGCTCCGGGCTGAAGACGAAAAGAAGAAGAAACCCAGTGCGAAAAAGAAGTGAGCCCGCCTGGCTTTAGAACTCCCTACTCACCATGAAACAAGATCCCACCTATCCTTTCGTGCGCGTTGTCAGGCGCATTTCCTTCCCTGCCGAGCGCGTGTTTGATGCATGGCTTGATCCCCACCTTGCCTCGCAGTGGCTCTTTTCCACACCCTCCGGAACCATGGTGCGTGCAGAAGTGGACGCGCGGGTGGGGGGTAAGTTCACCTTCACAGACCGTCGTGATGGGGAGGATGTGGAGCATGCGGGTGAATATCTGGAGATCGATCGTCCGCGACGTCTTGTCTTCACCTTCGGTGTGCCGAAGTACTCCAAGGAATTCACGAAGGTGACAGTGGAGATTGTGCCCCAGGGAGACAGTTGTGAACTGACCCTGACACAGGATGTGCATCCCGACTGGGTGCATTTCGCCCCGCGTTCGCAAGATGGCTGGACTGTCATCGTCGAGGGGCTCGCCGCGAGCCTGGGAGAGCGTTATGCGGTGGTGAATCGACAGCCGGTGCAGCACATCGGTTCAGATGTGGCGCGTGTGGTGCGGTTGCTGCCCGGACCGGTGGAGCGTGTGTGGTCCTACCTGATGGAAGGTGACAAGCGCAAGACCTGGTTCACGGATGGCACCATTGAGCCGCGCCTCGGCGGTCGCGTGAATCTGCATTTCCGCCATGCGAATCTCTCGCCGGACGAAACACCTCCGGACAAATACCGCGCTGTGCATGACCCCGGAGTGACGATGGCTGGAGAAGTGGTCGCGTATGATCCTCCAAGAAAGCTTGGCATCACCTGGGAGGGCGAAAAGCCCGAAGAAACGTCTGAAGTGATCTTCGAGCTCGAACCTCAAGGCGACGACGTGCAACTGACGCTCACCCACCGGAAGCTCAATTCGGATGCGGAGCGCACCGACGTGAGTTCCGGCTGGCACCTGCACACCGCGATGCTCTTTGCACGCTTGTCCGGTTCCACGCCTTCTCCCTTGTGGGCAGCGCACAATCGCCTGGAGGCCTTTTATCAAAGGAAGCTGAAGGAGACTGTTGCTGCTGCCAGCTGAAGGTCATCACGCGCCACGCTCATGTCGCACAGCGCAAAATCTGCCGGCGATACGCCAGGGGTGTCTGCCCAGCGTGCCGCCGGAAGTGCTCTGTGAAAGAGCTCTGGTCGTAGAAGCCACATGCGGAGGCGATGTCTGACAGCGAGGCATCGCTTTCGCGAAGCGCCCGGCACGCTGCAAGCACCCGTGTCTTGATGAGAAACTCCTGCGGTGTAAGACGAAGGACGGCACGAAAGCGCCGTTGAAGCTGGCGGATGGAAAGCCCCGCCTGCCTGGCAAGCGCAGCGATGCTTACCTGTTTGCGGAAGTGCTGGCGGATGAATTTCACGGATGCTGCAATCTCACGCCAGGGGGTGTCAAAGCGGGCGTGCCCCTCATACTCCTGGATGACACCCATCACGCCGATGATGCGCCCACGGCGTGACCAGATGGGCAGCTTCGTCACCACGTACCAGTTCGGCACGCCCTGCGCATCCCACCATAGCTCGACGCGGTCGCTCATCGGCTCTCCGGTGGAGTAGATGCGGGCATCGTCGCTCACATAACTCTCCGCCATGCCGTGCGGATTGATGTCGAAGTCCGTGAGTCCCACCGTACTGGCATCATCACGAAGACCGTAACGTTCACGAATGCTGCGGCTCAGGAACATGATCTCACCGCGCTGGTTCTTCGCGAAAAAATGCAATCCCGGCAGGCTGTCGAAGAGCGTGTGGAAGAGGCTGGTGGGTGCAATCTCCTGCAGCCAGCTGTCCCGGCCATCGAGCTGACGCCGGAGTTCCGCCGCGGAGCGTGTCTTGCCGTGCAGGCTTCGACCGGGATTACGTGTCGCATTTGGCATAGGATCTGTCGTCGTCAGCCCATAATCAATCCTGCTGGCAACATGACGTCAACCGCGTCGTTCTAGCCATCCCGCAGCCTGTGTTCTCGAATAGAGAGCATGGGGTCCGCAGCCATCCAGCCCGCGCTGCCTCTTCCATGAAAATACGCTTCCTGATGTTCTTGGCCTTGCTGTTCACGTCCGTGGCGATCGTGGCAGAGACACCGACCTCCGGTCCGCTGGCCGCGGCACTGAAACCGCTGGTGGACGAAGGCAAGATCGCCGGCGCAGTCATGCTGGTGGCAGACAAGGACAAGGTGCTGGCGCTGGAGAGTGCGGGCTATGCCAGCCTCGCCACCAAGGAGCCGATGAAGAATGACGCGGTCTTCTGGATTGCCTCCATGACCAAGTCCGTGACTGGTGTGGCGGTGATGATGCTGGTGGATGAAGGCAAGATCAGCCTGGATGATCCGGTGGAGAAATACCTGCCAGAGTTCAAGGGACAACAAGTGCAGGAGCGCGAAGGTGGTCCGCTGCATCCGCCGAAGCATCCCATCACCATCCGGGAGGTGATGACCCACACCAGCGGCCTGCTCACGGCACGTGATCCACGATTGAAATACGTGCCGACCCTGGAGGAGAAGGTGAAGCAGAGTGCGCAGTTCCCACTGATTCGCGAACCGGGCACCAAGTTTGAGTACAACAACGTGGGCATCAATGCCGCAGGGCGCATCGTGGAAGTGGTGAGTGGGATGCCGTATCCCGAGTTTCTACAGCAGCGCCTCTTCACACCGCTCGGCATGAAGGACACCACCTTCTGGCCCACGGAGGAACAGGCATCACGCCTCGCTAGCTCTGTCCGCCTCAACAAAGATAAAACGGCGCTGGAGGATGTGAAGCTCGATGCGAACCTCCCGGCCGAGACGTTCGCGAAGCTTAGCAAAACGGCGACGGTGCCCAGGCGTGTGTTCGACAACTTCGGCGTCGGTAAATTCTCCGAGTATGCCAACAAATATGGCGAGCCTGCGGGCGGGCTTTTCTCCACTGCGACGGACATGGGACGTTTCTGCCAGATGTTGCTGAATGGCGGCACCTTTGATGGGAAGCGCTATCTCACCGAGAATGCGGTGAAGGCCATGAGCAGTGTGCAGTCAGGTGATGTGAAAGTGACTCCGGACACCGGCTACGGCATTGGATGGTATGCGAAGTTTGCGGGAGCAGAACCTCCCGGCATGGGCAGCTACACCCATCAAGGTGCGCGCAAGACGGTGATGTGGGTCGATCCGAAGAATGGCCTGGCAATGGTCGTGATGGTCCAGAATTTTGACATGGACCCTGATGCGCACAAACGCATGCATCAGAGCTTCCTCAAGGCGGCCACGGGAGTGATTGGAAAGAACAAGTGATCCCAGTATTTCATGAAAGTCTCACTCTCACGGACACTGATCCTCTACGTCTGCACGAGTTGGTGCTTGCTCAGCAGCCATTCATGGACGCAACAACCTGCTGCTACCGGGAAGAAACCCAACATCATTTTCATCCTCGCGGATGACCTTGGCTGGAGTGACACTGCTATCAATGGCACGACCACCTTTTTCGAAACGCCAAACATCCAGAAGTTGGCGGATCGTGGCATGACCTTTCGCCAGGCGTATGCGGCGAACCCGACATGCTCACCCACGCGTGCGAGCATTCTTACCGGGATGTATCCGGGGCGCATTGGCATCACTACGCCATCGTGCCATGAGCCTGACGTGCGACTGGAGGCCACGCTGAATCAGCGTTCCGCGCCGGACCAACCCTCTCTGAGTACGCAGACGGCGACGCGACTGAAGCAGGAGTATTTCACACTCGCAGAAGCGTTGAAGGAAAATGGCTATAAGACGGGTCACTTCGGCAAGTGGCATCTGGGATTGGAACCGTATGATCCAAAGCGTCAAGGTTTCGATGTGGACGTGCCGAACTGGTCTGGTCCCGGTCCTTCTGGATACCTTGCTCCGTGGAAAGGAAAGAACTTCAGCCTGCCCGCGAAGGAAGGTGAGCACGTGGAGGACCTGATGTCGCAAGAGGCCATCAAGTTCATGCGCGAGCACAAGGATGAGCCCTTCTATCTGAACTACTGGGCCTTCTCTGTACATTCCCCTTGGCAGGCGAAGCCGGACTTGGTGGAAAAGTATCGCCGCAAGTCTGACGCGAAAGCCCTGCAGCGTGAGCCTGTCTATGCCGCGATGGTGGAAAGTCTCGACGATGCCGTGGGCCGACTGCTGAATACGCTCGATGAGCTGAAGATCGCGGACCGGACCATCATCGTCTTCTTCTCAGATAATGGCGGAGTGAACTGGTTCGAGCCGAACATGAAGAAGAACTCGGGCATGGACTACGCGCCCACGAGCAATGCGCCTCTGCGTGGCGGCAAGGGCACGCTGTATGAAGGCGGTACGCGCGAGCCGTGCGTGGTGGTGTGGCCCGGCAAGACGCAAGCAGGCGCCAAGAGTGACGCCTTGCTGAGTAGCGTGGACTTCTATCCCACGCTGTTGGAGATGGCAGGTATTCCGGTGAAATCAGAAGTGAGGCTCGATGGCGTGAGCCAGGTGCCCGCGTTACTGGGGAAGAAGGGACCGAGAGACACCACCTTCTGCTACTTCCCGCACTACTCGCCTCCGGGCCACGTGGTGAAGACGGTGCCCGGTGCGTGGGTACGGCAGGGCGACTGGAAGCTCATTCGCCTCTTCAACGCCGCGCCGGATCAGAATGATCGCTACGAGCTTTACAATCTCAAGGATGATCCGGGTGAGGCGCGAGATCTCTCCGTAGATCTTTATGCCAAAGTGCAGGAGCTCGATGTTTTGTTGAGCAAGCATTTGCGCGAGACCAACGCGCTCGTGCCGGGGAAGAATCCGTACTACAACCCGGAATTGCCAGATCTCATTCCCGTGAAGGGTGCCACGCTCGCGAAGCGGAATGGCGTACTGGTAATCACGGCGGAAGGAAACCCAAGCTTCAGCACGACGGAGTTACCGTCCGGACAGGGGCCTTTCACGCTTGGCGTGCGCATCCGTGCCCATGGCAAAGGTGAAGGGCGCATCTTCTGGAACACCAGCAAGAAGGAACCGTACGCTCGGGAGCGATCGGCCTCATTCCCGTTGGAGCACGATGATGCCTGGCACAACTACGCGATTGCCATCCCCGCGGCTCAGCCCCTGTATTCCTTGCGTCTGGATGCGGGCACCGGAGCTGGCGAGACGCGCGTTGAGTTCCTGCGTTTGCGTGACAAGGGTGAGAAGCTCGTGCGTGAGTGGACCTTCAATGGGGATGACTATGTGACGGGCCCTGATTCGCGGAGGCAACCGGAGGTGCCTGTGGGGAAGCGTTTTCAGTTCACCTTTGATTCCTCAAAGATCTTCCCCGGCACTTCGCGCGGTATCACGGTCTATGTGCCGGCGCAGTATAAGGCAGATAAACCGGCGTGTGTGTATGTGGGGCTGGATGGCTTGGGTTTTGGCGTGCCGGAGGTGTTCGACAATCTCATTCATAGCGGAGAGATGCCGGTGACGATTGCCATCGGAGTGGCACCCGGCAGTGTGGCCTCGACGAAGGCGGGGCAGAATCCACGGTTCAATCGCAGCTATGAGTTTGATGGCATGAACGACAACTTTGCACGGTTCATCCTCGAAGAACTGCTGCCAGACATCGAGAAGCGTCAGACGCCAGATGGCCTGCCCATTCGCCTCTCAAAGGATCCCAATGATCGCTGCACCGGGGGTGGTAGCACAGGAGGTATCGGCGCCTTCACACTGGCATGGGAGCGGCCCGATGCGTTCCGTCGGGTGTTTTCATCCATTGGTACCTATGTGGGCATGCGTGGTGGTGATGGTTATCCCGTGCTGGTGCGCAAGACAGAGCCGAAGCCGATTCGCATCTTCATACAGGATGGCGAGCACGATCAATGGATGGGTGGCCCCGAGGTAGGGGACTGGTGGATGAGCAACCAGACCATGGAGCGCGCGCTGAAGTTCTCCGGCTATCAGGTGGAGCACGTGTGGGGCACGGGTCGACACAGCGGCAAACAGGCTGCGATGGAATTCCCAGATGCGATGCGTTGGTTGTGGAAAGGCTGGCCACAGCCGGTGACCAGCGGTACTTCGGACAATAAGGTGCTGCAGAGCATCCTGGCGCAAGGTGAGGAATGGAAGCCGGTGGCGGAGGTGGCGTCACCGGGTGGACCGCTTGCCACAGATGCACAGGGGAATGTGGCCTTTGTGAACACCAAAGAAAGTAAGCTGATGCAGGTGATCGCTGAAGGCGGCGTGCGCGAACTCGGCAGCACGAAGGCGGAGACGAGTTGTTTTGCCTTCGGTGCGGATGGCCGACTGCGCTTCGCCGATGCGAATGCCAAGAAGCTTATGGTTCGGGAGGCGGACGGAAAGGAAGCCGTGCTGGCGGAAGGGGTAGCTGCGACCAACTTCGTGGTCACGCATGATGGAAGAATCTATGCGACCGACGCGAAGGCAGGGACGCTCACGCTCATCAAGTCAGACGGTGCCAAGGTGGAACTCGACCACGGTCTGCGCCAACCATCTGCGGTCACGCTTTCGCCCGATGGTCTGTGGCTCGCGGTGGCGGAGGCCTCGACACCGTGGGGCGTGAGCTGTCGCATCCAGGAAGATGGATCGGTGCAGGAGAAGCAGCGCTACTACTGGTACCACATTCCGGATTGGGCGGCGGACAGTGGTGCGAAGCAGGCGGTGATGGATGCTGCGGGCCAGATGTACGTGGCCACGCGCATGGGCGTGGAAGTGTTCGACCGCAACGGTCGTGTGCGGGCCATCCTGCCGCTGCCAAATCGTGGTGAGGCGAGTGCGGTGGCGTTCGGTGGGAAGGACTTCAAGACACTTTACGTGATCGCCGGTGGCAAGCTGTGGGCGCGCACGATGAAGATGGCAGGTGTCCCTGCGTGGAGCGCTCCCGTGCAACTTCCGCCTTGGGGTGCGGGCTGATATCCACGGTTCAGTCCCCTCTCACACGTTCTTTGTTCAGCTTCTCAAATCATGTTTCGCTTCCGACATCTCATGGCCTCGTTGGCCATCGCTCTCTTTGTCGTGCCGGTCCTTCAAGGGCAGGCTCCACCACCCGAAAAGCAAAGTGCCACGGTATGGATGGCGCCGCCTGCAGGTGAAAAAGGCAAATGGATTCGTGAGCTCTTCGAGCGTCCGGATGAATGGAAGGACACGCGGGAGGTGGTGGACGTCTTCTTCCAGACGGATTTGAACTTCCAGCGTCACTTCAAGGACGAGGAATTGCAGACGTGGTTCGGCATGCTCAAGCAATGGAACATCAAGCTCGCTCTCGAAGTCGGCGCGTTGAAGGAATGGGGACGCACGGGCGAAAAGACTTTTAACGCGGAGAAGCCCATCTGGGAGCGGTTGCAACGTTTGGGTGGGAACATCTATGCCATCGCCATGGATGAGCCGCTCGTGTGTGCGCGGGAGAAGATCCACGAGTCAGACGAATACGCGTTGGAAGAGACTGCGAACTACATCGCCCTCGTGCGACAACATTTCCCAAACATCCTCATCGGCGACATCGAGGCGTATCCGTCCATCTCCGTGGAGGATCATCAGAAGTGGATTGAGGGACTGGAAAAGAAGCTGGCGGCACGCAAGGTGCGCGGCCTCGACTTCTACCGCCTGGATGTGGACTGGATCCGGTTCAACGTACAGCAGAAGGGCTCTTGGCGGGACCTGAAGCGGCTGGAGCACTACTGCCGCGGACGAAAGCTGCCCTTCGCTCTGATTTACTGGTCCTCCGGCTATCCCGCGATGCAGCATCGTGGGCTCGCGGATGACAGTACGTGGTACACTTCCATCATGCAGCAGGGCTATGACTATGTGAGCGTGGATGGCAGGCCGGACCACTACGTCATTGAGAGCTGGGTGGGCGCACCTTCGAAGATGGTGCCGGATTCAGCCGACTGGACCTTCACGCGCTCGGTGCGCGACTTCGCGAGGAAATTCGTGAAACAACAGCCGACGGAATAGTTTTTCCTACGCCCACCCTCGCACGCACGAGCCATGATCCGCTTTTCCTCACGCATCCGCTCCCTGGCCAAGTCGCTTTGTGCCTTTCTGTTCATCAGCTCAACCGCCTCGACCTTCGCGGCGGGACTGACCGCGAAGCCGAACTTCGTCATCATCCTCACGGATGATCAGGGCCTCGCGGACTACAGTGCGTATGGAACCAGGGACCTCCGCACACCGAACATGGATCGCATCTTCCACGAGGGGATGACGTTCCAGAACTTCAAGGCCAATAGCCCGGTGTGTTCACCCACGCGTGCATCGCTACTTACAGGTTGTTATCCCGACCGGGTTGGCGTGCCGGGACTCGTGCGTGAGGAGGAACCCGGGAACAACTGGGGCTATCTGGCTCATTCCGCAGTGCTCTTGCCCAAGCTGCTGAAGCCAGCGGGCTATCACACCGGCATGGTTGGGAAATGGAACCTGGGCCTCTCTTCGCCGAACATTCCCAATGACCGCGGCTTTGACTTCTACCAGGGTTTCCTCGGAGACATGATGGATGACTACTGGAAGCACCTCCGCCATGACGTGAACATGCTGCGGAAGAACCGCGAGGTCATCACGCCCGAGGGGCATGCCACGGACCTCTTCACGGACTGGGCCTGCGACTACATTGCGGAGCGCGCCAAGAGTGGGCAGCCCTTCTTTCTGTATCTCGCGTACAATGCGCCACATGATCCCATCCAGCCACCGCCGGAGTGGCTCGAGAAGGTGAGAGCGCGTGAGCCCGGCATGGATGAGAAGCGCATGAAACTGGTGGCGCTCATTGAGCACCTGGATGCCGGCATTGGCCGCGTACTGGACACGCTTGAGAAAGCCGGCGTGTCGCAGAACACCCTGGTCACGCTCAGCTCGGACAATGGTGGCAGCTTACCCGTGGGTGCGAAGAACGGCCCCTGGCGCAGCGGCAAGACGCACATGTACGAAGGCGGCTTGCGCGTGCCCTTTGGTGCACGTTGGCCCGCACGCATCAAGGCTGGTAGCGAGACTCCGCGGACGGCGCTGACGATGGACCTCTTTCCCACAGTGCTGGAGGCTGCGGGTGCTGCGGTGCCGAAGGATATTGATGGTGCCAGCTTCCTGCCCACGATGGTGGGTGAGTCACAGCCGGAGACACCGCGCGACCTGTATTTCGTGCGCCGTGAAGGCGGCCCCATGTATGGTGGTAAAACCATCGAAGCTTTCCAGCGCGGTTATTGGAAGCTCCTGCAGGACAGTCCATTTGGCGCGCTGGAACTTTACAATCTGAAAGAGGATCCGTATGAGACCACAAACCTGGCAGAGAAGCGAAAGGACATCGTGCGGGATTTGAATGCAGGGCTGCGGAAGCAGATCCAGAAGAGTGGATCCGTGCCCTGGCAGAAGCCTGAGCAGCCGGACGACCTGAAATAGTGAGAACACTGTACGACCGGGAACGGGTGCGTCGTTAGTGAATGCCTGCCAGCCTGCCTGCCCCCATGAGTTCACTCCCTGCCCTTCACTTGTCCCCGGGTTCTTTGTTTTCCACTTTCAGATGCCTGATCGTTGGGGCGCTTCTGGTGTCCGGTGGTTTGGAGCTCCATGCGCAGAGCCCCAGTGTGGCGGAGTACAAATCGATCCAGGAAGCGCTCGACGCGAATCCCGGCAAGATGGTCTACCTGCCCCAGGGAGACCACGTGGTGTCCGAGCGCATCACCCTCAAGCATGATGGCAGCGGCTTGTATGGTTATGGACGCATCGTCCAGGAGAATGCAGAGCAACCCGTGATTCGCGCAGATGGCCGAAAGCGCATCATCTTGCGTGATATCACTCTCACGCGTGCGGAGGGGAAGCAGGAGAGCCGCGCAGAGGGCGTCTATCTCAACCAATGCGAAGACGTGCTGCTGGAGAATGTCCGTGTGATGGCCAACAGATCCCCCGCGGCTTCCATCAGCGTGAGGGATGGCAAGGCCACTCAGATTCGTGGCTGCGCGGTGGAGAACTACATGCGCATCAGCATCGATGACCGCACACAGTCGGAGAACTACGGCTATGCCTTTCGCTGCATTGATGGCACCGGCATTGCCGTAGTGAACAGCGAGGGCAACCTCATCCAGAACTGCCGCGTGGTGGAGCATGTGTTCGTGCCCACGCAGGCGCTCAAGGAGAAGCACGGCTTGGGGAAGTTCACCAAGAAGAATGCCGAGCGCGGCAAGCTGATGAACCCTGAAGTGTGGAATGCGGAATACGTGAACAACTGGCATCAGGGTTCCGGCATCATCGTGACTGGACCAGAAATCAGTGCGCGCACCCAGCTCATCGGAAACCAAATAGAGAATGCTGCGCAGGGCATCGATCTGCATTGCGACCAGGTCGTTGTTTCCAACAACATCGTGAACAATGCCTTCATCGGCATGAAGGCCATGCACGGTGCGCGCCATGTGCTCATCATCGGAAACCAGTTCATCAAAAATGACCTGTGGAGCATCGGCTTGATGCCCGGAGCTGCCTCACATCATGCAGAGCCAGCCACCACCGACCGTCCGGCGCTCGCTCCCAACGTGGATGGCGGATCCATCATCGCGAACAACATCATCTCGGATTTCGGCCATGGCAGCGCCTCATGGATGTGGATGGAATCGGGCTCCTGCAATCCGCTGCGTTTTGACAAGGGCCAGACACCGCAGAATCCACCGCTCACGGACGTGCTCATCCAGGGGAATGTGATCTACGATTCCGGCAAGGACTCACCTCTTGTTGATGGCGTGCCAAAAAAGGAAGGCCCGCGCTACAGCTATGCGGTGCGCATTGAGACGGATGGGAAGAACCCGCCACAGGGCCTGCACTTCAGCAACAACATCCTGCACCCCGGTAGCAAAGGTGTTAGCAACGTGGATTTGCCTCCGTAATACGGTCGCTAGAGAAGAACTCGTCTCCCATGAAACGCACGTCCCTTTCGGGCCGCCTCTCACGCCGTGAGTTTGTCCGAGCCTCGGGCTTGGCGGTTTCCGTCATGGCAGGAACCGGGGCAACCATCAAGGCCCAGGTTGCTGGTGTTCCGCCGGCTCCAGGTTCCCAGCCTGCCGCCACGGCAGCGGCTCACCGCCACCCGTTGCTGACCCCGGCAGCTCAGTTTGAGGATGTCTCCCGAGGCAATCCGAAACCGCATACGCTCACTGGCGATGCGCTGGTACAGGCCCGGCTCACTGCGGACACTTGGCGGATGGAGATCGTGGTCGATCCCTACACGAGTGAGTTGGTGAAGGAACCTGCGAGCCTGGGGAAGCAATACACGCTCGAGGCGGGCAACGCGCTGGATCTACCCACGTTGATGGAACTCGGAAAAAAGCACAGTGTGCGCTTCCTCAAAGCCATGCAGTGTCTGAACATCGCTTCGCCACTTGGCCAGGGACTGTGGGAAGGAGTGCCGCTGCGGGAGGTACTGCGGCTCTGTGGCAGCATGAAGAATGTGCGACGCATCTACTACTGGGGATTCCACAACAACAACCCGAAACAGATCTTCCAGTCCTCCCTCAGCTACACGCAGGCGATGGAAACACCGCCCGGTGAACTTCCCGCCTTCCTTGCCTACCGGCTCAATGGTGAACCCATCCCTCTCGAGCGTGGTGGTCCGGTGCGCATGGTCATCCCCTGGGCACATGGGTTCAAATCCATCAAGTGGCTCCAGCGCATTGTCGTGACGAATGACTTCAAGGCGAATGACACCTACGCCAACCAGAACAACGATCCTGAGTCACACCTGAAGACTGCGGCTTACATTGATGAGGCACCGACGACATTCGAAGGAGGGCTGCCCGTCCATTTCGGCGGTCTTGCCATCGTTGGGCTCTCCGGATTGAAGCGGGTCGAGCACTGGCTGCATCGGGTGGAGGCAGGTTCCAAGCCGGTGGTGCAGGATGATGAAGTCTACCGTGCGGCCCAGTGGACGGAGTGTGCGTTGGAAGCTCCACCTGCTGACTGGAGTTCAGTCCTTCCAGCAGGCACCTCTTCCAGGAGTGTTCTCGGATTTGATCCCATCACAGGCCAGCCCACCACGTGGCCCATGCGTTACAGTATGGTCAATTGGTCCGCGACGTTGCGGGATCTGAAGCCCGGCACCTACGAGTTTCGCGCGCGTGCTGTGGACCTAAATGGTTTTGCCCAACCGGAGCCACGCCCGATTCCCAAAACGGGGAAGAATGCCGTGCAAATGCATCGCTTTGAGGTGACATAGGCACCCAGACCCAGTGGCGTGGCCGATTGGGAGTTTTGGAACGTATATTCTTTTAAGCCCCCCATGCCAAGGACCAAGGAATTCGACGAAGCTGAAGTGCTGGATCGCGCGCTCGAGTTGTTTCGTGCTCGTGGTTTCAAGGCGACTTCCTTCGCGGATCTCACCACAGAGCTCGGTGTGAGCCGGCAGAGTCTCTACGACACATACGGCGATAAGGAAGAGCTCTTCCTCGCGGCACTGAAGCGGTACATGACAGCAGGCGCGGAGTGCATGAAGCAGCGTCTCGCCGATCCGGGACCCGTGCGCGAGGTGCTGATGGGGATCTTCGATCAACTCATCTCCCAGCACTGCGGCAAGGGTTCCCATGGGTGCCTGCTGGTGAATACGCTGGTGGAGATCGCTCCGGACTCTCGGGCACGGGCGCTGGCTGCGGAACACGCCAGGACAGTGGAGGGGCTTTTCATTTCCCGGCTGTGCGTGGCCCAGCGTGCTGGAGAAATTGAGCGTGAGAAGGATCCGGTGGAACTGGCACGGTTCTTCCACCACACCCTGCTGGGCATGGCGGTGGCAGCCCGTGCTCACGATCAGAAGGATGCGCTAAGGCAGACTGCGCGTCTGGCCCTGAAAGTGCTCGACTGAGTTCTTGGTGATTATTTTGGAATGTTTGTTCCGGAAACGCATGCGGCCGCGTATTGCTCGGAAACCATCGTTACGATGAGCACCCGAATGAGACCCTGCCTGAACGCGCATGCTCGTCCGAATGCTCATGTATTTTCTGGAACGATTGTTCCAGAAATGCGGTGGCCGACATCCTGAAGTGAAATCATCCATAGAACCATCCATGAAAGGCAAAACCATTCTTATCACCGGCGGTACCACGGGCATTGGCCTTGCCACCGCACAACTCCTCGCCAAAGAGGGTGCAAAGGTCATCGTCACGGGGCGTAACCCGGAGACGCTCGCCGCCGCGAAAGATTTGCTGCCCAAGGGCACCGCCATTCTCAAGTCCGATGCTGGCTCATTGGCCGATGCTCAGGCGCTCGGCGACGAAGTGAAGAAGCATGCCTCCAAACTCGACGGCGCCTTCCTCAATGCCGGCGTGGCGCAGTTCGGCCCACTCGAAGCAGCGACGCCGAAGCAATACGATGACATGTACAACATCAATGTGCGTGGCCCGTTCTTCCAGCTTCAGTCGCTCCTGCCATTGCTCGCCAATCCCAGCTCTGTTGTCTTCACATCGTCGATTGCAGGTTCCATTGGATTCCCCACCACCGCGCTCTATTCAGGCACAAAGGCAGCCGTCATCTCCTTTGGGAAAACGCTCGCGGTGGAGCTGGCTCCGCGAGGCATCCGCGTGAACGTGGTGAGCCCAGGTCCCATTGAGACACCCATCATGAAGAAGCTGAACCTGCCGGATGAAGCGCAAAAGGGATTCGAGGAGACAACGGTCTCCAAGTCGCTCGTGAAGCGCTTGGGCCAACCGGAGGAGGTGGCCACGGCCGTGCGCTTTCTACTTTCGGACGAGTCCAGTTTTGTCATCGGTTCGGAAGTGATCGTCGATGGCGGTGTGCGCCTGAGCTGAGTGCGGCCATCTACACCATGCTCCAAGGCGTGCTGTCACCGGGTCGCGTATCCCTGCGTGGCCCGGTGACACTTTTGGTGCAAGGATGGTGACATTGAGGCTTTCTTGCTAAACGGCAGCGTGGTGCGCGTAGCTCTGAGCCATGATTGGGAAACACGTCTGGTTCAAGGGATGGATGTTGCTCGCGTTGATGAACGTTGGGGTGTGCCAGCAAGCAGTGCGGGCGGAGGAAAAGAAGCCGGCCCCGCCACCGCCTTATGTTCTGGAGGGCAATGTCATGGTCTCCATGCGTGATGGCGTGAAGCTCGCGACGGACATCTATCGTCCCATCCAGCACGATGGCGCACCCGTGCAGGAGAAGCTTCCAGTCATTCTGACCCGCACACCGTACAACAAGACCGGAGCGAAGAAACAGGCGGACTACTTCACCAGACACGGCTATGTCTTCATTGCGCAAGACTGCCGCGGACGCTATGCGAGCGAGGGTGTCTGGCACTGGATGACGGATGATGGCGGCGACGGCGTGGATGCTGCGGCATGGATTGGGA